>NZ_JBQWIF010000007.1:0-186343 GCF_052958135.1 Pseudomonas sp. SZ40
ACACCCAAACAATTTGGCTGTTAGACGGTAGAAGTCGACAGTAATGCCGAAAATTTGCAAGAACACGCAATACCAACTGATATCACATACCCAATTCGGGGAAGCGACCTAAACATCGACTCCCCAACCGGATTGCTTGACGACCATAGAGCGTTGGAACCACCTGATCCCATCCCGAACTCAGTAGTGAAACGATGCATCGCCGATGGTAGTGTGGGGTCTCCCCATGTGAGAGTAGGTCATCGTCAAGCTTCTACCAGAAACCCCAGATCTCGACAGAGGTCTGGGGTTTCGTCTTTTCGGCGCCAGAAAAGTCTGGGGGGGCCGCACGTAGGCGCAAGCTTGCTGGCGAGCCGCGGTTAAGAGCATCGCCAGCAAGCTGGCTCCTACAGCAGGCTGTCCTGCTCGTGGGGCAGTGGTGGAAGGGTGAAGCGTCTTCCACCCTACGGATAGCGCGCCAGGTTTCGCGTCGCCAGCCCAGGCTACGGAGCACGTGTAGGAGCCAGCTTGCTGGCGAGCCGCGATCAAGAGCATCGCCGGCAAGCCGGCTCCTACAACAGGTCGTCCTGCGCGCGGCGCGTGGTGGAAGGGGGCGGCGTCTTCTGCCCTACGGATCGCGCCCCAGGTTTCGCGTCGCCAGCCCAGGCTGCGGGCCACGTGTAGGAGCCAGCTTGCTGGCGAGCTGCGGTCAAGAGCATCGCGGCAAGCCGGCTCCTGCAGCAGGTCGTCCTGCGCGTGGGGCAGTGGTGGAAGGGTGAAGCGGCAGGCTTTGTAGCCTGGGCGGCCGAAGGCGTAACCTGGGGCGGCGTGCGGTTCGCTGGGTCGCTCGAATGAAAAAACAAAACCCGCACAAGGCGGGCTTTGGTCTTTCCACGAGGTGTGGGAGGGGTCAGTCGCCGCGGTATTCGCAGCCGCTGCTGCAGGTCTCGTGAATACGAATGCGCGACAGTTCAGGGAGCAGCGGTTTGAGTTGCTGCCACACCCACTTGGCAAGTACTTCGCTGGTCGGGTTTTCCAGGCCAGGTATGTCGTTGAGGTAGTTGTGGTCGAGCTGTTCGTAGATCGGCTTGAAGATGGCCTTTATCTCCGAAAAGTCGCGGATCCATCCGGTATGCGGGTCGACCTCTCCCTCGATATAGACCGCGATGCGGAAGGAGTGGCCGTGCAGGCGCCCGCATTTATGGCCTTCAGGCACGTGGGGGAGCCGGTGGGCGGCTTCGAAGATGAATTCTTTGAACAGTTCCAAGGCCAGTCTCTTTGTCTACAGTGCGAACAGGCTGCGATTCTAGCAGCCTGCTGCACATTGTAGGGCCTTCACTGGGGCTGGGCGGCGTTACGTTCGTGGCGATAGACGCTTACCGCTTCGTAGACTGCCTTGCGCAGGCGATTGATACCGCCGATTGGGCGATGCTCCGGTAAGGCGTGCCAGGGATTGAACGACAGGTTGTCGCAAAACAGGTTTTGCTCCGAGCTGTCGAAATCCTGGGCTGGAAGGCGAATGTCGGCGACCGTTTCGAATGGAGAAATTCGCTCGTCCCATTCCACGCTGGGATCCTCGATCGGCATGTAATGGCTCGGATTCTGCCGCTGCACCTGCAGGGCGAAGCAGGCCGGCATGCGGTCCAGTGACAGCTGCTGATAAAGCGCGCTGCGCAGGAAGTTGGGCAGGTCGGTGTTGGGCTTGGGGATCGCGTAGGTCGGACAGCTTTCGGGGCTGGGGACGACCCGATACTTGATGTTGTGTGGCCCAAGCTTGAAGGGGGCGATCGAGTTGTAGGTCGTCTCGACCGGGCTGCTCGGCGCCGGCGAAAGCGTCTTCAAGGCAATGATCAGGTGGCGGATCTCCCAGGTGCGGGGATCCCAGCTGGGGAAGAAGGCCAGCGCCTTCTTGCCATCCGCCTGGGCGGCGAAGTTGCTGCGGTACTCTGCGACGTCACGCACGAAGAATGCCGGATGATTGAACATCACGAAATCCTGCTCGTCGGCATGGCGTGGATTGGCCATCAGCTTGTTGCCTGGTACGTCGAGCAGCTTGATGGCCATCCCTCTGGCATCGCGAGCACGGTCGAACTGCGGGTAAGCGTTTCCGTTGGACAGGCGCATCCAGGCCTGCCAGGTCTTGCCCGGCTCACTGAGTACGCCATGGCGCAGGGTTTCATCGAGCTCGGCACGCACCGTCACTTCGGCTTTCACACAGCCGTGAGCCTTGGCATGGGCGTCGCGCAGCACGCGAGTGTTGTCGCGGTGCTGCTCGACCACACGAATGGCGTCCTCGATGATGCCCTCGGTATAGGCTGCCTCGTTGGCAGGAATCTGTTCCTCGCTGGAAACCGGCCCGGAAAACTTCCAGCTGTAGTAGGCGGTGCCTATTGCCCAGCCACCGAGGCCGACGACCAGCAGCACAAAAAGCGTTTTACCCAGAAGCCTGCCAAGCCAAAGCCAGAATCGTTTAAGCATCGTTGGACTCCTCATCGTTGGCCGTCACGCTGCCCTGGCAGAACGGGCCGGGACTCCATGGTTTGCTCGGCATTTCGCTCAATTGGTTTTCCAACTGCGCATTACCCAGCACTTTCAGGTACTCGACCAGCGCCCAACGCTCCTCCGGCTGCAGGCCTCGGCCGATGGCGCCGTCGTTGCGGCAACCGTCGCGGAACTCGTGACCGTTGTTGCCGTTGCCTTTGATACGGGTATCGAGAAGGAAGCCGCCGGGGAACTTGTCGCTTACGAAGCCGACATGTTGGGGATCGAATTCGAAGTTGCCTACCCAGAATTGGCTGGGACGCTCCGAGACCGGCGACAGCAGATGAAAGAGCGTGGGTACCGAGCCATTGTGCAGGAAGGGCGGGGTGGCCCAGATGCTGTCCAGAGGGCGTGCCTTGTAGCCGCGGATCTCCTGTACGCCGATTTTCAGGCCATAGCCGTTCATGCGTTTGCGCTGCTCCGGCGTGATGCCGTTGTCGCGATAGGCCCGCTCTTCGACATAGGCTGTGATGTAGGCCAGCGCTTCGGCGGTGGAGATGGCGCGCAAGTCGACGTTGTCGAGGCTGTTGCTGAACAGTTTGACGTCGAGTTTCGCGAGCTTGGCTTTCGTCCAGCCCAGTTTGCTGACGTCGAAACGATGGTCCGCGATATTGTCAGCGGTGGTGGAGTCGGTACCGACTATGGACGTTGGAATGACCCGCAGGTACCACTCGGGGTCGCGCTCCGGGGCCATGCGCTTGTCTGGCGGAACGACCTGTGGCGCATGACAGTGGGCGCAGTTTTCCTGGAACAGGGCACGCCCTCGGCTGGCCAGGGCGATATCCACCTTGCCAAAGATCTTTTCCGGCCACGCCGGTGGCTGCAGGCGCTTGAGCGTCTCTTCCAGTTCATAGAGATCATGGATGCGGACGCTGGAGGCATAGCGCTGATTTTCCGCGACAGCCTGGCCGTTCTCGTCGAGCAGATGCAGCGTCGCGCCAACGCCGAGCGCTTCGCCGACGTTGCGTGCCATGGGCTGCATGGCCGAGCCGTTCCACTGCACCCAGTCGAATTTCCAGATATCCCAGAGGTGCGGATAGCTGACCGGTGCATCGGCAATCCGGTAATTGGCCGCGTCGATGCTGTCACCGAACACGGTATTGGCGATGCGCCCGAAAGCATCGGTACGGCCGAAGCCTTCTTCGGTCGGGTACAGGCCTCTGTGCCAGTCGTTGTAAGCGGTACTCAGCAGCCGATCGAGGACTTGCTTGAATTCTACCCGCAGGGTGTCGTACTCGCGCTCGTAGCGCTCGCCCAATACCTCCCGGGCGAAGCGGCGGAACTTCAGCGGGTTGTAGTAGGTGAACGCCATGCTCATGCCGAGGGACTGGCCAAAGCTGCCCCCCTTTAGGGTCGGCACGGTGGAGGCCAGGGAGTGCAAGGCTGCGCCGCCGTCGATACGCACCGCCTGGCCCTTGAAGCGCAGCTCGCCGGTGTGGCAGGCGGCGCAGGTGATGTCCAGGTACTCAACGCCGCTTTCGTCATCCTGATGGCGTGCGAAGCCCACCGGCAGGTTGCCAGGATTGAGTGGCGTGGCCTTTTGCCCGGGCTGGGTGAGAAAGCCGAAACGTGCCAGGTAGTCGGGGTCGGCGAACTTGGCCTTGCCGAAGGGCAGCTCCAGCGCCGAGAACCATGCGTACTGCAGACCCTTCACCCGCGTTCCCTGGGGGGTGTAGTAGTAGAACTGACGTTCCTGCTCGCTCCATTGCCCAAGGTAATGCACCTTATCTGCCGGCTTGTAGTCGGGAAGATTGGGGTTGGCGATGAAGTAGACGACAATCAGTAATGCGATGAGCAACAACAGAAGCATGATCTGCAAGGTGCGGCGAATCAGGCGCATCGGTGACGTCCTTGTGGCGTTCTTCTAGTCGTGCTCCTTTATGCCCATGCTGGCGGATAATGGCAAGATGCCACGCATGCATCCCGTGAAATTCGTAGGGTTTTTGTTGGTCTGCGACCCCCAGCGACCAAACTGCGGATCGCCGTAGGGGCATCAGGATTTCTCCCGGAGATTTTTATTCGCCAGTTGCCAGCCAGGTTTCAACCAGGCCAATCACTTCGTTCTGACGCTCGCTCCAGGTCCCTGCAATTTCCACCACGGTCTGCCCATGGGCTGTCAGCCACGCAGCGCAGGCTTGATGAAACGCGATCCGTTGTGCGAGCTCCGGCTGGCAACGCTGGCCGTCACTGACCCATTCGACCCCGCGAGGGTCGAGCAATAGATGCAGATGGTATTGGCGCTCGAGCAGGGCCTGTTCCATCCAGTCGGGGCAGTCACCGAACAGTTCATGGCTCCAGAGGATATTGCTCAGCAGGTGGGTATCGAGAATCAGCAGGTGAGGGAGCTTCTCCCGTGCGGCGTCTTCCCAGGCCAACTGGCCCCTGGCGATGGCGGGTATGTCGGCGTAGCAGGTATCGCGTTGCTCGCTGTCGATGAAGTGGCGCACGTACTCACCAACGATGATTCCCCCGAAGCGCTGCTGCAACCCATTGGCCAGCCAGCTCTTGCCGCTGGACTCCGGACCCGTCAGTACCAGAACTTTCATGGTGCACGCACCGCCAGTTCGCGGCGCCAGGTCAGCCAACCGTGGCAGGCCAGCAGGGTGAACAGGCCGTACAGGGCGGCGGTTGAATAGAGCGCCTGGTCGATGAACAGCGCGACGAACAGCAGGTCGAGGACGATCCACAGCGCCCAGCATTGCAGGCGCTTCTTGGCCATCCACACCTGCGCGACCAGGCTGAAGGCGCACAGCGTGGCATCCTGCCAGGGGGCGTTGGCATCGGTGTAGGTGGTCATCAGCACGCCCAGCATGATCGAGCCCAGTAGGCCAAGTGCCAGTCCCGTGGTTGTCTGGCGCAGGTTCAGGCGTGACACGTGGAGGCGCTCGTCGGGGCGGTCGCCCCGAGTCCAGTGCCACCACCCGTAGAGCTGCAGGGCGGCGTAGACGAATTGCAGCAGCACGTTGGAATACAGCCGAGCCTCGAAGAATACCCAGGCATAGAGCACCACCATGACCAGGCCGACGGGCCAGCACCAGGGATTCTGGCGCACGGTCAGCCATACGGCGAGCAGGCCGAGCAGGGAGGCGCAGGCTTCGAGCGGTGACATGGAACCCCTGAATGCGTGGTGGTGTAGGGGGCGCATTCTATCCCGTGCCACTCGGGGCGTCTTGCCACAGCACGTTGCGTTAGGGCGGCAATTCGAGAGATTGCATTGATAGCTGTTTGAAATTGAAAACAACTGCTTTATAACTGCCGCTTTTTTCGGCCTTGCTGGAACCTACACCAGCCGCTCCAGTCCGAGAATCATCCCCTTTCCAGCCAGCCTGTCTGGCACATCCGTAGGAGTTCTGATGGACAGTTGGCTCGCATTTCAGGCGCTGATCCTGGGTATCGTTGAAGGCCTCACCGAATTTCTGCCCATTTCCAGCACCGGGCACCTGATCGTGGTTGGCGATCTGCTGTCGTTCAATGGTGAACGCGCCACGGCCTTCAAGATCATCATCCAGCTCGGCGCGATCCTGGCGGTGATGTGGGAGTTTCGTCAGCGCATCACTTCGGTGGTGACCGGCCTGGGCAGCGATCCGATGGCGCGGCGCTTCACGGTCAACGTCCTGGTCGCCTTCATTCCTGCGGTGATTCTCGGCCTGCTGTTCGCGGATATCATCGAGCACTGGCTGTTCAATCCCATCACCGTCAGCGCTGCTTTGATCGTCGGTGGTGTGGTGATGATCTGGGCGGAGAAGCGCCAGCACCGCATCGTCGCCGAGTCGGTCGATGACATGGATTGGAAACTGGCCCTCAAGGTTGGCTGCGCACAGTGCCTGGCACTCATCCCGGGTACATCGCGCTCCGGCTCGACGATAATCGGCGGCCTGCTGTTCGGCCTGTCACGCAAGGCGGCCACCGAGTTCTCGTTCTTTCTGGCCATGCCGACCATGGTCGCGGCCACCGTCTACTCGCTCTACAAGTATCGTGAAATCCTGCAGTGGAGCGATCTGCCGATGTTCGCCATCGGTTTCGTCACCACGTTCATCGTTGCCATGCTGACGGTACGCGCACTGCTGGTGTTCATCGCCAACCACAGCTACGCGGTGTTCGCCTGGTACCGGATCGCCTTTGGCCTGGTGATCCTGGCGACCTGGCAATTCGGCTGGATCGACTGGAGCACGGCAGAGGGCTGATTGCCTCGCCAGACAGTGAAGACCTATGCAGACCAAGGAACAGGCCGGCCGAATCAAGAGCTGGAATGACGACAAGGGCTTCGGCTTCATTCAGCCCGCTGCGGGCGGTGCCGAAGTCTTCGCGCATATCTCGGCGATGCGCGGTGATCGCAGACCCAATGCCGGCGATCAGGTGCTGTTCGTCGCTGGCCGTGACGAGAAAGGGCGCTTGCGTGCCGAGCACCTGCGCCTGGCGGGTGAGCTGGCCGTCGATCAGCCGCAGATTCGTGTCAAGCCGCGGGCTGCCGCACCGTCCCGTACATCGCCGCCCGCGGCAGGGCGCGCAGCCAAGCCACATGCGCGCGATGCCCGCCGGACATCGAGCGCACTGCGCAATCCAGCTGCCAAGCTGATGATCTTCGCGGCGCTGTGTAGTTTGCCGGCGTTTGGCGCGCTGCGCTGGCTATCCGAGGGGCAGAGCATCTGGCCGCTGCTGCTTTACCCGCTGGCCAGCGTGCTGTGCTTCATTCTCTACTGGCGCGACAAGAGCAGTGCCCAGCGTGGCCGTCAGCGCATTGCGGAAAACACCCTGCATCTGGTCGAGCTGGCAGGCGGCTGGCCGGGCGCCTTGCTGGCGCAGCAAGCGTTCAGGCACAAGACGCGCAAACTTTCCTATCAGGGGCTGTTCTGGATCATCGTGGTGTTGCACCAGCTGTTCTGGGCTGACCAGGTATTCATGGCCGGGGCTTACACCGGCGGCCGGCTGGGCGGTTTGCTATAGGTCGAGCAGCAAGCCGACCTGATGTTTCCGGGGCAGCCGCCGCACGACCAGTTGGTGAGAGCGGGTCAGCAGCTCACGTAGCTCTTCGTCACCGATGGGCGGCTTGCTACCGTTCATGCTGATCCAGTGAGCACGGGCCAGGTAGGGCGCCGGGCGAACGCCCGGGCGGTCGGTTAAACCGAGAAACAGTGCGTCATCCACCTTGAAGGCCAGGTTGTCCCCGAGAAAATCGACGATGGCGAACATCTTGTTGTGCGCCACGGAAAACACCTGGTTGCTGCCCCATTTGTAGTCGACACGAGCCCCTGGCAGGTGCAGGCAGAAAGCAACGAGCTCTTCGCGGGTCATGGCTGCACTTCCTTCGGGCGTTCCGCACGGCGCAGCAGCAGTAGGCTCAGCCCAAGGCCAAGCAGCGAGAGCAGGCCGGAGGCGAGGAACACGGCACCGTAGTCATAGGCGCTGGCGATCAGGCCCATCAGCGGGCCGGCGATGCCCAGTGCCAGGTCGAAGAACAGCGCGTAGGCGCCCAAGGCCGAGCTGCGGCTGGCTGCGGGTATATTGCCGATTGCCTCCACACCCAGTGCGGGGTAGACCAGCGACAGTCCGAAGCCAGTCAGCGCGGCGCCACAAAGCGCCAGCGCCGGTATTGGGGCAAGCCAGAGCAGCAACAGCCCGAGGGTTTCGATCGCCAGGCAAATGGTCGCGACCCGGTAGCCGCCGCGCCGCTCGATCGTGCCGGCGAACAGCAGACGGGCGACGATGAAGGCCACGCCAAAGGCGCTCAGGCAATAAGCCGCGTGCTCCCAGCCGAGGCTGGCGTAATACAGGGTGACGAAGGTTGCCAGGGTGCCGAAACCGATGGAGCCCAGCGCGAGTGCGACCCCATTGGGGGCAATGGTCAGGAATACGTGATGGAACGGCAGGCGCTTGCCTTGGATGATCGGAATGGCGGGTTTGTCGCGTGCTACCCAGAGGGCACCAAGGCTTAGCAGGGTGATCGCCAGGCCGATGCTCCAGAGGCCCAGGGCGGAGGCCATCAGGACGCCGAGCGGAGCACCTACGGCGATGGCGCCATAAGACGCGATGCCATTCCAGGAAATCACCCGCGCGGTGTTCTCCGCGCCGACCCGGCCGATGCCCCAGGTGATCGAGCCGGTACCGATCAGCGCCTGGGAGATGCCCAGCGCTACCCGCCCAGCGAGCAGCAAGCCCAGACCCACCTCACTGGACAGACCATGCAGGCTGGTAGCCGCAAGGGTCAGCACGCCGCTGCCCGCGGCACCGGCGAGGCCGTAAACCACTGCGCGCTTTGGCCCGATACGGTCGATCAGCACACCTGTGATGGGGCGTGAAACCAGAGTGACGAGGTACTGCAGGCTGATCACCAGGCCAGCCATCACCGAGCCATAGCCCAGATCGTTGAGCACGAAGCCAGGCAGCACTGCCAGAGGCAGGCCGACACACAGGAAACCGATGAAGGTGAAGAAAACCACAGCAAGAATTCGGGCGGTCTGACCGGGAACGTGGGGCTTGCGGGCGGTCATCGGGCATCCTGTTTGATAGAAAAGGCTATTGAGAGTCATCAGGCGGATCTGACAGGGCAAGGCGCGTGTCCGTTCCAGGCATGAGCCAGCCATCGGCGCTGGCCTGGATCATGTGTTCGATCCAAGCCCTCACTGCCGGCAGCATGCCCTGACGATGAGGATAGACGGCTTGCAGATGGCCGCCGGGCAGTTCCCAGTCCGGCAGCAGACGAATCAGGCGGCCAGCCTCGATATCGGCCAGGCACTTGGTATGCGGCAGCATGGTGAAGCCCAGACCCTGAAGTGCCGCTTCCCGACGTATATCGAAGTCTTCGATGCTCAGACGTGCCTCGAAAGTCACCTCACGGCGCATTCCCGACTGACTTTTGAAAACATGGTGAATGCGCCGGTCACTTCCCACCGCGCCGAGTGCGGGAAGCTGCTGCAGATCGTCCGGGGTCTGAATGCTCAGCCCTTGTAGCAGGGGCGGGGAGGCCACCAGAAAGGCCGATGCAGGCGCCAGCTGGCGGGCGATCAGCGAGGGATCCTCATCACCTTGATCGCGTACCCGCAGAGCGACGTCGACACCCTCCTGGAGCAGATCAACCCGGCGATTGGTGAGTACCACGTCGAGCTGAACCAGCGGGTACTTCAGCAGGAAGCTGCTGATCACCTGATGCAGCCCGGCGCGGGCCAGTTCACTGGGGCAGGACATGCGAATCCTTCCGCGCGGTTCGCTGCTCAGCGAAGCCACTGCCTCCTGCGCCTGCTCGGCCTCCAGCAGCATCGCCTGGCAATGGCGCAGGTAGCGTTCACCGGTCTCGGTCAGCGCCAGCTTGCGCGTGGTGCGTTGCAGCAGACGCACGCCCAGGCGTGCCTCGAGTTCGGCCACTCGCCGCGACAGGCGGGATTTGGGAATGCCCAGTTGTTGCCCGGCAGCACTGAATCCGCCGTGCTCGATCACCTTGGCGAAGTACATCAGGTCGTTGAGATCCTGCATCACAGGCTCCAGCTCAGGACAAATACGGGGTTTGTTCTATCAGTAGAACGCATCATCGCATTTTTACTGACTAATCAGCGATTGGCTTCACCGGTAGGATTAATCCATCGAACATCTACTGATGAACCTGAACGTTCAAGGAGCCACCATGAAACTTCTCCATCTCGATTCCAGCATTCTCGGCAATGCGTCCGCTTCCCGTCAGCTCAGTGCCGCTGTGGTCGACGCCTGGAAGAGCGGTCAGGCCGATCTGCAGGTCACTTACCGCGACCTGGCCAGCGATGCCCTGAGCCACTTCTCGGCTGCCAGCCTGGTTGCCGGTGGTACCCCCGCCGAGCTGCGCGATGCCGCCCAGGCTCATGAAGTGGCGCTGGCCGACGCCACGCTGGAAGAGTTCCTCGCCGCTGACGCCATCGTGATTGGCGCACCGATGTACAACTTCTCCATTCCGAGCCAGCTCAAGGCCTGGATCGACCGTGTTTCCGTGGCCGGCAAGACGTTTGCCTATGACGAAAACGGCCCCAAGGGGTTGGCAGGTGGCAAGAAAGTGATCATCGCCTCGACCGCTGGTGGTCTGCATGCGGGGCAAGCCAGTGGCCAGGCTCACGAGGATTACCTGATTTTCGTGCTGCGTTTCCTTGGTATCACCGATATCCAGGTGGTGCGTGCCGAAGGCCTGGCCTATGGCGAAGAGCCGAAAGCCAATGCCCTGCGCGGGGCTCAGGAGCAGATCGACGCGCTGTTCGCCAGCGCCTGAATCCACTCCCGGCTGCGGCGTCATGGGTTTCCCTGACGCCGCAAATGTGCTTCCTTGTGGCTCTGGCGCAGCTTCGGCTGTATCGAGTGGGCACATGCACGATGGGAGTCAAACAATGAAGAAATCACTGTTGTCGGTAGCGTTGCTGGGGCTGGCGGGGTTGGCCGAAGCGGGTGTGGTGGTTAAGAACGTCCCCTACGAAATCGATGGTGAGCCGTTCGAAGGCCTGCTGATCTATGACGATGCCGTTACCGACCCGCGTCCAGGCTTGCTGATGGTGCCCAACTGGATGGGCGTCAACGATGCGTCTGCCCAGAAAGCGGCGCGTGCGGCCGGAGACAAGTACGTGGTGTTCATGGCCGACATGTATGGCAAGGCCATCCGCCCCAGCAATGCCGACGAAGCCAAGGAAGCGGCCACCGCCGTGCGCAGTGACCGGGCATTGATGCGCAAGCGCGCCCAGGCTGCGGTCGAAGTCCTCAAGGCGCAGACCACTCAGGTCGCTCTGGATACCTCCAAACTGGGTGCGATCGGTTTCTGCTTCGGTGGCGGAACGGTTCTGGAACTGGCCCGTTCGGGGGCTCCGCTGAAGGCTTTCGTGTCCTTCCACGGCAATCTGGATACGCCCAACCCGGCTGACGCGAATAACATCAAGGCACCGGTACTGGTGCTCCACGGCGCGGATGATCCGGCAGTTCCGCAGGCGCAGGTCGACGGTTTCGTGGCGGAAATGAAGGCCACCAAGGTGGACTGGCAGCTGGTGAGCTACGGTGGTGCGGTGCATTCGTTCACCAATCCGAAGGCCAATACGCCGGGTAGCAATCAATACCACCCGCTTGTCGCGGCGCGTGCCTTCAAGGCGATGAACAATCTGCTTGATGAGGTGTTCGAGTAACGCGAACCGATACAGGGGAAGGCCGCTCGGCCTTCCCCTGCTGGTGTTTACTTGGCTGGCAGGACAGTGATGTCGATGATGTCGGCAGGCAGATTCTTGATCTCGCCCAGCGCGCTGGCCTTGCCGGTTTCCAGATTCACCTGGTGCAGCGTGGTGCCGGTCAGCAGGTAAGCGGTGTTTCCGCCTTTACCGTCACTTTTGATGTCCAGAGCCGCACTTTTAAGGCCATCGGCGATCTTGCCCACGACTTGCTGAATACCGTCATTTGGCGGGTTCTGCAGCATCAGGTTGCCGGTAGCCAGGTCGACGGTGTACAGCGCGGTTTTCTCGGTGCCCTTGTAAGAATTGGTGTAGGCACCCGCGACTACCTTGGCGGTCTTGCCCGCGTACGGACCGTCTTTGGCATAGGCGACCTTGCCGTCTACCACGACTTCACCGCTCTCGACGTTGACGCGCAGGCTGGTGCCGTCGGCAGCCAGCAGGCGCAGACGATCGGCTACCGGGTTGAAGTCCACCACGGCCTGGCCGTTGCCTGGCAACGCCTGGCTTAGTTTGGCAGCCTTGCTGGCCGCGCCAGTTTTGGCGTCGACGGTGTAGAGCTGGCCAGCGTCATCCAGGCCATAGATCCAACCGTTGGACGGGCGTACATCGAGGCCGCGCAGGCTTGATACGCCGCTGAGTTTCACGTCGGAAGCGACGGTGAGGGTCTTGGTGTCGATGTGCAGCAGTTTGCCGTCCGCACTCAGCGCCAACAGATTGTCGGCGTTGGCAGTGGCACAACCCAGAGCAGCGGTGGTGATGGCGATACCGAGCATTTTCTTGGAAATGTTCATGAGCGTCCTCTCTATGGGTAAGGCGCGAAGGTCTCTTCGCGCTCGCATCCAGGCACCGTGATGAAGCACCTGATACCTATACCCATGAGATGAAGCGGCAGATGTCGGTGGAAATGTTTGCTTACATCTGCCGATCTTTCATGTGCATCCGCTCAGTCCAGCGCCGCCACCACAGCGCGGCCGATGTACAGCACCTCGCCCGTCGGTCTGTTCAGTGGCGAGCCACCGGACGGCTCCAGGGTCAATTCGAACAGCTGGCCGGCACGTACTGCCCCGATCTGCTCGGCGGACAGGGTCAGGCGTTCGCCCGGCTCGACCAGACCGAGCGAGCGCGGGCCGTCCTTCGGATCGACCAGCGTCCAGAACTGCACCGAGCGGTCTGCGGCGACCTGGTCTTCACGCAGTGGCTCAAGCAGCAAGGTGCCCGTGGCATCGATATGCACCACCCAGCCCGGTGCTGCCGCTTCGCCAGGCGGCTGCAACACGGCGGTGTAGGAGGGCGGCAGCACGTCACTGCGCCACGGCATCGGCAGCAGGGCGATGATCAGCGCCATCGCCAGGGCCGCGCTGGTCAGGCGCCAGGTGTTGAGGCTCGACCACCAGGCCTGCCAATTGCTGGCCCGCTGCCCCAGATTCAGCGTTTGCTGCAGGCGCGGCCACAGGCCCGGCGAGGGCGTGCTGGGCTCGAGCCTGTCGCTCAGTTCGAGAAAGTGCTGCTCCCATTCCAACGCCATGGCGGCAGCTTGGGGATCGTGCTCTATCAGCTCGGAGACTTCACGGGCCTGATCCTGCTCGAGCAGGCCCAGAACGTACTCGCCGATGAGCGCACGGCGTTCTGCGGGGTCGGTGCTTATCATCGTTGCAAACACTCCTGCAGTGCGCGCAGACCGCTGCGAATGCGCCCTTTGATGGTGCCCAGTGGGGTGGTCAGGCGCTCTGCAATCTGCTCATGGGTCAGGCCGCGGTAGAACGCCAGCAGAACCGGATGACGCCGTGGGCGCTCGAGCTTCTGCAGGCAGGCGCGCAGATGACGCTTGTCCGACTGTTGTTCGTGTTGCTGAGCGGCCGAGGGACTGTCGTCGATCAGGTGATCGGCGATGTCGTCCGCCAAGGCCACGGTGCGGCCGCGCTGGCGCAGCTGGTTCAGCGCGCGGTAGCGCAGGATGCTGTAGATCCATGCCCGGCCGCTGCCCAGCGAACGCTGGAAGCGCCCGGCATTGCGCCAGATCTGCACGAAGGCATCGTGCAGGCAGTCCTCGGCCGAGTCGCGTTGGCCCAGCAGGCTGATTGCCAGACCGAGCATTTGCGAGGCTTCCTGGCGATACAGTGCCTGGAAGGCGCGCTCGTCACTGCGGGCGCAGGCTTCCAGGGTTTTTTCGTAGTCGAACATCGGGTCAGACATGCCGTCGTCCTGTCATGGGCTGCGTCCTGAATGTGACAAGGGTTATACCCGAGACAAGGGGTTACGGATGCCCCGGCAATGAAACAAATAGTCTCGCCTGAGCCTTCGCCGATCCGCCATATTGGCTGAACTTGGTACGAGCGCTCACAGTCTATGCTGCTCAACGTCAGGAGGACGCCTGCATGCATCTGATTCGTCTGGGTTTTTTATTGTCTGCAGGGCTGCTGGCCGGTCTTGTCGAGGCGCGTGAATATCGTTACAGCGACGCCCATTTGCACTACGTCGATTTCTTCCAGGAAAGCGCAGGCATGGACACACTGCTGCAGCGCATGGACGAGGCGAAGGTCGATCACGTGATGTTCTCGGGCATACCGGTCGCCAAGAAATGGCACGAAGACGAGCCCAAGCGCCCGCGCTATTACGCCGGTGACGATGCCGCGGCCTACTGGTACAGCGCCACCGACGTACTTATCGCCCACGCCTACAAGCAGGTGCCGGAGGCGCAGCGCCATCGTTTTCACCCGTTCCTGTCTGGTTTTAACCCCAACGACAAGAATTCGGATGCCCATATCCGTCGCATGCTGGAGCTCGATCCGGGGCTTTGGCAGGGCATCGGAGAAGTGTTCACGCGCCACGACGACCTGACCTCGCTGATCGAGGGCAGTACCCCGCGGGCCAACAACGAGGCCATGACGCGGGTCTATCATCTGGCGGCAGAATACGATCTGCCGGTGATGGTGCATTCCAACATCACCTCCAAGCGCGAGCGTAATCCGCTCTATCTGCAGGAGATCGAAGAGCCGCTGCGCAATCATCCCCACGTGCGTTTCATCTGGGCCCACGCGGGCACCAGCATGGAGATCCATCGTCATCAGGAGAAGCTGGACTTTCTCTTCGACACCCTCGCGCGGATGCTGGAAAGCTACCCCAATCTGTACGTCGATCTGTCCTGGACGATGCTCAGGCCGTACCTTACCGACGAAAATGGCAAGCCGGACCCTAAGTGGGTAGAGCTGGTCGGCCGCTACCCGGAACGTTTCATGATCGGCTCCGATGTAGTCGGTCGCTTCGACAGCATGGGCGAGTACATGCAGGGCTTCGATCGCTTCCTCGATGCGTTGCCCGAGGAGGTCGCCCACAAGGTGGCCAGAGACAACTTTCTCGCCATCCTGCCGCGCAATGTCCGCGAGGCGCAGCCTGCGCCACGCTGATTGTCATCAGCCTGTCATCGCCGCGTCATAGCCTCGCGCCATTCCAAAGAAGGAGCGTGAGATGCAACACATCAGATTCGCAACAGTGACGGCGCTGCTGCTGGCAGCAGGTCTGGCTCAGGCTGAAGTTCGCGTACAGGGGCCGGTCGAGTACGGTGTCTTCATCAGTCAGCACAAGGATTTCCAGCCGGGCGAGCGCGTGCTTACCCGATCCAGTCAGGAGATCGAGCAGACCCGCGTGGTGCCGGCCAAGCTGGGCACCAAGTTCGGCATGCGCTACACGCTGACCGGCAAGACCGTCGACGGCGAGCCGCTGACGCTGCTGTACCTCACTCCGGGCGTGACCGGTAGCGATGGCCAGCGCCGCGACAAGTTCGTGGTCACACAGAAACTGGTGCCCGACGCCTCGCAGGACGTCATGGCATTCGAGTTCTCCGAGAATAACGAAGTGGTGCCCGGCGAGTGGCATTTCCTGCTTTTCCAGGGTGACCGCAAGTTGGCCGAGCAGCGCTTCGAGGTGCGCTGAAGCGCCGAAATACACTACCCGGGCTTGTAGTGATAAACCCGGAGCATAAAAAACGGCGCCCAAAGGCGCCGTTTTTCGTATCAGGCAGTTATCAGTTGCCGGCCCAGCGCTTCAGTACCAGGGTGGCGTTGGTGCCACCGAAGCCGAAGCTGTTGGACATGATGGTGTCCAGCTTGGCATCTTCGCGGGTCTCACGCAGGATCGGCAGATCAGCGACAGCCGGGTCCAGCTCCTCGATGTTGGCCGAGGCGGTGATGAAGTTGCCTTCCATCATCAGCAGGCAGTAGATCGCCTCGTGTACACCGGCTGCGCCCAGGCTGTGGCCGGAGAGGCTCTTGGTGGAGCTGATGGCTGGAGCCTTGGCGCCGAACACTTCGCGTACACCCTTCATTTCCGCAACGTCACCGACCGGAGTCGAGGTGCCGTGGGTGTTCAGGTAGTCGATCGGGGTGTCGACGGTGGCCAGCGCCTGCTGCATGCAGCGCACCGCGCCTTCGCCGCTCGGGGCAACCATGTCGTAACCATCGGACGTGGCACCATAGCCGACGATTTCGGCGTAGATCTTGGCACCGCGGGCCAGTGCGTGCTCCAGCTCCTCGACGACCACCATGCCGCCGCCACCAGCGATGACGAAACCGTCACGTTGGGCGTCGTAAGCGCGGGAGGCCTTTTCCGGGGTGTCGTTGTACTGGGTGGAGAGGGCGCCCATGGCGTCGAACAGGCAGCTCTGGCTCCAGTGTTCTTCCTCACCACCGCCGGCGAAGACGACGTCCTGCTTGCCGAGCTGGATCTGCTCCATGGCCTGGCCGATGCAATGCGCGCTGGTGGCGCAAGCCGAGGAAATGGAGAAGTTGACGCCCTTGATCTTGAACGGGGTCGCCAGACAGGCGGAAACGGTGCTGCCCATGGTGCGGGTCACGCGGTACGGGCCAACGCGCTTGACGCCTTTCTCGCGCAGAGTGTCGATGGCTTCCATCTGGTTCAGCGTGGACGCGCCACCGGAACCAGCGATCAGGCCCGTGCGTGGGTTCGAGACCTGATCTTCGCTGAGACCGGAATCCTTGATCGCCTGATCCATCGCCAGGTAGGCGTAGGCCGCGGCATCACCCATGAAGCGGAACAGCTTGCGGTCGATCAATTCTTCCAGGTTCAGGTCAACGGAGCCCGATACATGGCTGCGCAGACCCTTTTCGGCGTATTCCGGATTGAAGCGGATACCGGGGCGGCCAGCGCGAAGGTTGGCGGAGACGGTTTCTTTGTCATTGCCCAGGCAGGAAACGATGCCTAGACCGGTAATAACGACGCGACGCATGGAAAGGATCCTTTAGAAACTGTCGGTGGAAGTGAACAGGCCGACGCGCAGGCTTTCGGCACTGTAGATCTCGCGACCATCGACACTCACGCTGCCATCGGCGATTGCCAGGATCAGCGAACGGGTGATGGTGCGTTTGATATGGATGTTGTAGGTGACTTTCTTGGCGGTAGGTAGAACCTGGCCGAAGAATTTGACTTCGCCCGAACCCAGCGCACGGCCGCGGCCAGGGTTGCCCTGCCAGCCGAGGAAGAAGCCAACCAGCTGCCACATGGCATCGAGGCCCAGGCAGCCCGGCATCACCGGATCACCTTCGAAGTGGCAGCCGAAGAACCACAGATCAGGATTGATATCGAGCTCTGCGACAATTTCGCCCTTGCCGTACTTGCCGCCCGTTTCGCTGATGTGGACGATGCGATCGATCATCAACATGTTGGGGGCGGGCAGTTGCGCATTACCCGGGCCGAACAGTTCGCCGCGGCTGCAGCGCAACAGATCTTCCTGGGTGAAGGCGTTTTGTTTGGTCATGCGAGCTCCTCAATAATCCCCACGCGCCTCGGCTGGGTAAATCGTCCTGGCCGGCTGCGCATCGTTGATGCGCCTGCCAGCAGCCTAGTCATAGACTGTTGCGTTGTGGTGAAAGTCACAGTGTGGTGAGTACAGTTGTACTCTGCTGCGGCCAATGGTGTCACAAATGCCCCTTTGACGCCCACTTCAACCAGCAAGCGTGCAACATTTCCGTCGATATGACTAGTCATCTAATGGTTGGGTGACAGCCAGCGATCGAGCAATTCCTGCAGTTCCATGCGTTTGAACGGTTTGGCGAGGTAATCGTTCATTCCAGCCTGCAAGCAGGCCTCACGGTCGCCCTGCAGGGCATTGGCGGTCAGGGCGATGATCGGCAGCTTGCCCCGCGTGCCCAGCTCGCGGATGCGCCGGGTAGCCTCGTAACCGTCCATGATCGGCAGGCGGCAGTCCATCAGCACCGCCGCGAAATGGCCCTGGCTGACCGCCGATACGGCTTGCACTCCGTCGACGACCAGGGTGACCTGATAGCCCAGGCTGCGCAGCATGGCCTCGATCACCGTCTGATTGACCGCATTATCCTCCACCAGCAGCACCGAGTGGGCTTCCTGTAATGCAGGCTCGGAAATCGAGGTTTCGGGTAGCGATTGCGGCTGTTGCGCCGAAAACGGCAAAGGAATCTCCAGAGTGAAGCAGGAACCATGGCCCGGCTCGCTCTGTGCCCTCAGGGTGCCGCCCATGCGTTCCGCCAGCGTACGGGCGATAGGCAGGCCCAGGCCGGTACCGCCATAGCGGCGGGAAATCGAATTGTCGGCCTGCTGGAAGGCGTCGAACATGGTTTCCAGGCGTTCGCTGCTGATACCGATACCGGTGTCGTGGACGCTGCAGGTGAACCACAGCACCTGATTGTCCAGAGCCTGCCAGTGGGCCTCGACCCGTACCTCGCCACGCTCGGTGAATTTCAGGGCGTTGCCGATCAGGTTGACCAGAATCTGGCGCAGACGGGTGGGGTCGCCCTGCACCTGCAGTGATGGCAGGGCCTCGCCAAGCTCCAGACGCAGCGCCAGGCCGCGCTGCTGAGCGCTGTGCTGGAAGGCTTGCAGCGCGGTTTTCAGCAGCACCGACAGATTGAAACTGATCAGTTCGAGTTCCAGCGCCCCGCGTTCGATCCGCGAGAAATCCAGGATGTCGTTGATCACCTTGAGCAGGTGTTCGGTCGACTCGGTCGCCAGGGCGGCATACTCACTCTGCTCCTGGTTCATGTCGGTGGTTTCCAGCAATTGCAGCATACCCAGCACGCCGTTCATGGGAGTACGCAGTTCGTGGCTCATCATCGCCAGGAAGTCCGATTTGGCGCGGTTGGCCAGTTCGGACTCCTCCCGGGCCTTGATCAGCAGAGTCATGGCCTGCTGTTGCTCCAGGGCCGCGTTGTTGAGACCGCTGGCGAGGTTGTTTATGTGCCGCGCCAGGGTAACCAGTTCGCGGCCGCCCACTTCCGGGAGCGTCGTCTGATAGTTGCCGCTCTGGATCGCCGTCACCGCATCGCTCATCGCGCTCAACGGCCGCGACAGGCGGCTGGCGAGGCGCCGGGCGAGCAGGAAGGTCAGCAACAGCGCAAACAGCACCAGCATCGCGACCTTGAAGAGAATCTCCTGCTGGCGCGTGTTGAAGGCTTCACCGGACATGCCGACGACGACGCGGCCCAGGTAGTCGCCGGTGAGTGGCGAGGAGGCGTTGGCATTTTCCTGGATGAAATCCGAGCCCAGATCGACCTGCTGCTGCTGGATGGGCGACTGGAATATCTCGATATGGCCGTGACCGGCCTGCAGGTGTTCGGACTGCTGCTCGAGGTAGACCAGGATGTTGTCGTCGCGGTCGCGTACTTCCACGAAGCGTACGTGAGGTGTTTTCAGGGTGGCCTGCAGCAGTGACTCCAGCACCTTGCCGTTGCCCGAGATCACCCCATATTCCGTGGCCGGAGCGAGTTGGCTGGCGATCAGCTGTCCGGTGTGGTTGATCTCGACCCGCAGGTCCTGCAGGCGATTGAAGGTCAGAAACCCGGTCAGCAGAAGCGTCAGCAGCAGGGCAGGGCCGACACTGATGAGCTGGGTGCGGATGTGGATGTTCCAGCCGCGCCACAGTTTCATGGCGTTTCTCCTTCTGACAGATGCCTGGCGAGATCCTCGTCACTGGGTAGGTCCACGGCGAGGGCGCGGGCTACCTGAGGATTGCCAAGTACTTTGAATGTGTTCGAGTAGGTGCCATGAGGCCAGCTTTGCGGCGGCTGATCGAGCAACTGGCCAAGGGTGTTCAGCCAATCGTTCTGGTCGCTGTAGGTACTGGCCAGGCTACCGGCGCGGACGAAGCCGGCGCTGGGGCCGATCAGCGCGTGCTGCTGTCCATAGCTGGTCAGCAGCAGGTTCTTGGCGGTTTGCGGGTTGTACAGATCATCGTCGGCAACGCCAAGCAGTATGTCGCTGTCGCGCAGCAGGCTCAGCAGGGGGCGGTTGTCGCGGGTATTCGGCCAGCCCTGCGAAACGATCTTCAGGCCCAGGCTGCTGGCCGCTTGCTGAATCTCGTCGAGCAGAAACGCACTGTGCTGGTCATGCAGCACGCCGACCCTGTCGATATGCGGCAGCAGACGTTTGGCCAGACGCAGCTGGCGCAGCGGTGCAGCATCCTGCCAGAGCACGCTGAGGTTGGCCGGGGTGCGTTCGCCAAGGGTCGCCCGGGCCTGGGTCCTGTTGACCTGCAGCACCAGCGTCGCCGGGCCGTCTTGCGAGCTGACGCGCCAGGCCAGAGCTGGCTGGCCAAAGAGAATGAGGCGGGTATCGGCTGGCAGTTCGTTGAGCGGCGGCATTTCGTTGAGGGGCACGATACGCACGCGATCCTGGGGGCGCGCCGCCGCCAGCGCGGTGCCGAAGCCGTGCAGAACGCTGGTGTCCCCAGCGCTGCTCAGCAGCAGCTCGGCAGCCTGTGACGGGGATTGCAGCAGACACAGCACGAGCAGCGCGCGGCGCACCCACGTGCGGTTGCCTGGCCATGCCATCGAGCGGTTGGCAGCCATCTAGAATTCGAGCTCGGCGCTAAGGTAGAACAGGCGGGGCTCGTCGTAGTTGTTCTCGCGCCAGGTCAGGGCTTCGTCATCCAGACGCCACTGCAGCACGCCTGCCACTTCCAGTTGGCTGCGGCCTATGGGCGTGCGTTTGGCCAGGCGCAGGTCCATGCGCTCGAAGCGGCGCTCGTTGAGGCGATCCGCAGCGTAGTAGAACAAGCCGCTCGACCAGCCCAGCCCCCAGTCACGCAACCAGCCGGCAGAGCCGCTGTTGCGGGCGGTTAGGCGCTGGTCGGTCTTGCTGGTGGCGCTGTGGTCGACGTAGGCGTAGGTCAGACGCAGGCGGTCGTGCACGCCGAGATTCCAGTCCAGCTGGGTTTCCGCGCCGCTGAAACGCATGCGATGGGTGTTGTTGGGCGCGAAGCGATCGACGCGCAGCGGTTCGCTGATCATGTTGTGGATTTCGTCGTAGAACAGCTTCACGTCGACGCTGACACCCGCTTCGGCGAACAGGCCGTTGTAACCCAGCTCGTGGGACCGTATGACTTCCTGCTCGAGATCGCGCGGTCCCTTCGCATTGATGAAGTAGTAGGCATCGCGCTGACCGAATGGCTGTGGCTGCAGGCCGCGAATTCGGTAGCGCCAGTCGACGTTGTTCTCGTACATGTCGGGCGAACGCAGCGCCTCCGAGTAGACAGCGCGCAGGCCGTGTCGCGGGGTGATCAGGTAGTTGACGGCGAGGCGTGGGGTCAGCGACGACCCGGTGAGCCGATCGTCCTCGAGCATGGCGCCGCCTTGCAGCAGCCAGTGGTCGTCCACCTGCCATTCGAGGTGGCCGAACAGGCGCCATATCTGGTTGCTGAGACGGCCGCTGAAAAAAGTCTCCGAGTCCGCCTGGTCGTAGCGATAACCCAGGCCGCTGAGCAGCCGCAGGTTATCGGCAAGGCTGAGGGTGTCTTGCAGTTCGAGGTCGTAACGGGTTTCGCGGATGTTCTGGTTGGCCGTGCCGCAGACCTCGCGAGTCGCCCCCGACGCCAGTTGCTGCTGAATTTGCGTCGCCAGCGCGCGTTCCTGGGTGGTACCCGCAGGCACGCTGCCGAATGGATTGCGGGTGAAGCGCGTCACGTACCCGGGATTGAGCGACCATAGCTCGGCGAGCTGAGGGCTGAAGGCGATTTCCGCTTCGCACGCTCGCCAGTTTTCCAGGCGCTCCCAGTGCTGGACGGAACTCTGTAGCGACAGGCTGTGGTTGGCCGTCTGGTCGAAGCTCCAGCGCAGCGAGCCGGCGTAGTCTCGCGCCTTGATGTCAGAGTCGGTATCGCCCAGACCGATACCTGGAAACAGAGGCTCATAGAGGTAGGGGCGCTGATTGCTGCCTTCCTTCGCGGCAAGTTGCCAGTCCAGGCTCTGGCGTTCATCGAGCTGATGGCTGACCGACAGGTTGATGCGCTCGAGGCGGCGGCTGTCACGGTAGGGCGCATCAAATTCATCGTGGTCGAAGCCGTCGTCCTGCTGGCCGCTGATCGACAGGCGCATCGCCCCCGTGTCCCAGTTGCTGCCCTGGCTGGCGTAGTAATCGGCGATGCCGCGTTGCCCGCGGCTGACCTTGAGGCGAGTGCCGTGACTGTCTCCCGGGCGGCGGGTGAAGATGTTGACGACCCCCATCAGCGCATTGGCGCCATAGCTCACGGTATTGGGGCCGCGAAATACCTCGATACGCTCGATGTCTTCCAGGGCCACTGGAATGTCCGACCAGTCGACGGTCGCCAAGCCTGGGTGATACACCGAACGGCCGTCGACCATCACCTGCAGGCGGCGTGCTTCCGAGGCGCTGGAGCCGTGGTAGTTGAGTGTCGGCTGATTGCCGTTGCGGTAGCCGACCATCATGCCCGGCACCAGGCGCAGCAACTCGGCGATATCGCGTGCTCCGCTGGCCCTGATCAGGGCGCCGTCGAGCACCGTCACGCTACCAGGCACCGCAGCGGGCGCCTGTTTCAGGCGCGTGGCGGTCAATACTTCGGGAACCGCCCGGCCGCCGCTGAACAGGTCATCGGCCATGGCGTCGCCATTGGCCAGGAGCGCCAGCAGCAGAAGTTTGAGAGGAGGGGAGGCTTTGATCACGCAACGACCCTGTTCGCGCAGTGTGGTGCATGTTAACCGAGCGGCGCGGCGTTGCCAGCCATGTGTCGGTAAAACACCGATTTTAGTTCAAGGGTCGATCTACCGGGGCCTGCAGTGGCAAGGCTGGTCCTGGCGCGAGTGACCCGTATAATGCCGTTATTACCACAGGGCTCACTACGGATCGGTCATGACTCAACAGCAACCTATCGCGGTGCTTGGCGGCGGCAGCTTCGGCACCGCCATCGCCAACCTGCTGGCGCAGAATGGTCATCGGGTTCTGCACTGGATGCGCGACCCCGTGCAGGCCGAGGCCATTCGGGTCAACCGCGAAAATCCCCGCTATCTCAAGGGCGTCAAGGTACTCGACGGTGTCGAGCCGACCACCGATCTGTCGGCTGCGCTGAACAGCTGCGCACTGGCGTTCGTGGCCTTGCCGTCCAGCGCATTGCGTCAGGTGCTGCAACCCGTGTCGGCGCTGCTGGCCGGCAAGATGCTGGTCAGCACCACCAAGGGCATCGAGGCGCAGACGTTCAAGCTGATGAGCCAGATCCTCGAGGAGGTTGCCCCCGAGGCGCGTATCGGCGTGCTTTCCGGGCCGAACCTGGCGAAGGAAATCGCTGCGCATACGCTGACCGCCACGGTCGTCGCCAGTGAAAACGAGGCCCTGTGCCGTGAGGTTCAGGCGGTTCTGCACGGACGCACCTTCCGCGTCTACGCCAGCACCGACCGCTTTGGCGTCGAGCTTGGCGGTGCGCTGAAGAATGTCTACGCGATCATCGCCGGCATGGCGGCGGCGCTTGGCATGGGCGAAAACACCAAGAGCATGCTGATCACCCGGGCACTGGCTGAAATGACCCGTTTCGCCGTGCATCTGGGGGCCAATCCCATGACTTTCCTCGGTCTTGCCGGGGTCGGTGATCTGATCGTTACCTGCTCGTCGCCGAAAAGCCGCAATTATCAGGTCGGCTTTGCGCTCGGCGAGGGCCTGAGCCTGGAAGATGCCGTCCAGCGCCTCGGTGAGGTTGCCGAAGGGGTCAACACCATCAGGGTACTCAAGGCCAAGTCCGACGAGTTGCAAGTCTATATGCCGCTGGTCGCCGGGCTGCATGCGATCCTGTTCGAGGGGCGCACCCTGGATCAGGTGATCGAGGCGCTGATGCGCGCAGAGCCCAAGACCGATGTCGATTTCATTCCAGCCACTGGCTTCTGAGGGATTCGTATATGAGTGAGCACCAAAAAGGCGAGCCCATCGGGTTGCGCATCGTCTGGATGCTGCTGTTCCTGCTGGTCTGGCAAGTGGCCGAGCTGCTGCTGGCCGGTGTGGTTCTGCTGCAACTGATCTGTCGCCTGGTATACGGCGCGCCAAATGCCGGTTTGCTGGGTTTCGGCGACAGCCTCAGCCAGTATCTGGCTCAGATCGGCCGTTTCGGCACGTTCAACAGCGAGTCCAAGCCCTGGCCGTTCGCCGACTGGCCCACGCCGCGCCCAGCGCAGGGCGAATTTGCGCACAGCGTGCAGCCGGACGTGCCGCCGGCCAGGGACGAGGAGCCGAAACTGTGAGTCATCAGCCATGAGAATCTGGTTGTTGCGCCATGGCCAGGCCCACCCTGAAGCACGCACCGATGCCCAGCGGGAGCTGACGGACTACGGTCGTGACGAAGTGCACCAGTCCCTCGAGCTCCTGCGTGGCCGTTCGCTGGACGCGATATTCGTCAGCCCCTATGTGCGGGCTCAGCAGACAGCCGCGCTGGTGCGTGATGCCCTGGCGTCGGGCGCCGAACTGCACACGGTTCCCTGGCTGACCCCGGAAAGCGATCCCCGTGACAGCCTGGGCAAGCTTCAGCGCCTCTCGGGCCAGGAGCTTCTGCTGGTTTCCCATCAGCCCTTCATCGGCGCGCTCGGCGGGCTGCTGGTACATGGTCATCGGCAGCAGCCGCTTTCCATGCATACCGCCAGCCTGGCGATGCTCGAAGGTGAAGAGCTGATTGCCGGGCTGATGTCGCTCGAGCTGCTGGCCCATCCCGACCTGCGCTGATACGGCTGCGCAAGGCGTGGGCGCTGTGTCACGATCCTGCTGTGCTCGCCATCGCAGGCGAGCCGGTAGAGTCCACCGCTAATGACAAGGATCGACCATGAGCCTTTGGCGACAGCCCCCAAACCTCGATGAAATCAATGCTGCCCAGCGCAACACCATCGGCGAGTTGCTGGACATTCGCTTCGAGTCCTTCGATGACGAGTCAATCACCGCCAGCATGGTGGTCGATGCGCGTACCCATCAGCCCTACGGCCTGCTGCATGGCGGCGCGTCGGTGGTGCTGGCGGAAAGCCTGGGTTCCACGGCCAGTTACCTGTGCATCGATACGCAGCGGTTTTTCTGCGTGGGCCTGGAGGTCAATGCCAACCATTTGCGGGGCCTGCGCTCGGGGCGTGTCACCGCAGTGGCCAAACCGGTGCATCTGGGCCGTACCACCCATGTATGGGATATCCGCCTCAGCGGCGAGGATGGCAAGACCAGTTGCATCTCGCGGCTTACCATGGCCATCGTGCCCCACGGCAGCCCGCCGCCCGAGCGTTAGGCGCTGCTGGCTTTTCGGCCGGTGCTGTGCGCCGAGATCGATAGCCCTGGGGGCGGAATTTGGCCGGAGCGTCGTCCTTCCTGACCGTTACGGTCATTGCCGTGGGCTGGGGGCTGGCTGACAATCCCCGCATTGCCTGCCACCAGCGCGACGACCATGTCCCAGCTCATCTTCTTCGCCCACGCCAACGGCTTCCCATCGGGGACCTACGGCAAGCTGTTCGCCGCGCTCGCACCGGAGTACCGGGTACAGCATCTGGCACAGCACGCGCACGACCCGCGCTTCCCGGTGAATGACAACTGGAGCAATCTGGTCGATGAGCTGTTGCATCATCTGCAGCTTTGCGCCGGGCCGGTGTGGGGTGTGGGCCATTCGCTGGGTGGTGTGCTGCACTACCATGCGGCGTTGCGCAGGCCCGATCTTTACCGCGGTGTGGTGATGCTCGACTCGCCTGTGCTGAGCCGTGCCGATCAGATGGTGATTCACGCTGCCAAACGGTTTGGTTTCATCGACCGTCTGACCCCAGCCAGGCGCACCCTGGGACGCCGCGAGGCGTTTGCCGATGCCCTGGAGGCGCGCCAATACTTCGCCGAGCGGGCGCTGTTCAGTCGCTTCGATCCCGATTGCCTGGATGCCTATGTCGAGCATGGTCTGCACCTCCACCAGAATGGCATGAGGTTGCGTTTCGAGGCCGCTACCGAAATCAGCATCTACCGCAGTGTCCCGCACACCAGCCCCGGGCTGCCACAGCAGTTGCAGGTGCCGCTGGCGCTGGTCAAAGGCGCCCAGAGCCGTGTGGTACTGGCCCATCATGGCCGCATGGCGCGCCGTGCACCGCGTGGCGAGTTCCTCACGTTGCCTGGCGGCCACATGTTTCCTCTCGAGCACCCGAACGAGACGGCGCAACTGATTCGCGTGCTGTTCGCGCGCTGGCAGCAACCTGTAGAGGCCATTCCATGAGTCTCGGGTTCGAAGAGGTGCGGCTCCGGCTGCCGCATATCGAGCTGGCTGCCCAGCTACATGGTCCGGAAGACGGTATCCCGGTAATCGCCCTGCATGGCTGGCTCGACAATGCCGCGAGCTTCGCCCGGCTGGCCCCGAAGCTTTCAGGGCTGCGCATCGTGGCCCTGGATTTCGCGGGTCATGGCCATTCGGACCATCGTCCGCCTGGCGCCGGCTATGCACTCTGGGATTACGTGCACGACGTACTGCTGGTCGCCGAGCAGTTCGGCTGGCAGCGCTTCAGCCTGCTCGGCCATTCGATGGGCGCGATCGTCTCGCTCGTGCTGGCCGCCACTTTCGCCGAGCGTGTGCAGCGTCTGGCATTGATCGATGGCCTGGTTCCGCCGACCACCGAGGCCGATGCTGCGGTGGCCAACCTGGGCGACTCGCTGCGTGCGCAACTGGCCCTGTCGGCCAAGCGCAAGCCGGTTTACCCGAGCCTGGAGCGTGCCGCCCAGGTGCGCCAGCGCGGCGTGGGGCTGGTCAGTTTCGAGGCCGCCGAGCTGCTCGCGCAGCGTGGGCTGATGCCCGTGCCTGGTGGCTACACCTGGCGTACCGACAACCGCCTGACGTTACCGACGCCCTTGCGCCTGACCCGCGCCCATGTACAGGCCTTCGTGGCGGCGCTGCGCTGCCCAACCAGCCTGGTATTGGCCGAGCATGGCCTGCTGGCGCAGCGTGAGGGCCTGCAAGGCTTGCTGGCGGCGACGGCGATCAGCGTCGAACGGCTGCCAGGAGGGCATCATCTGCATCTGGACGACGAGCGCGGGGCGCAACTCGTAGCAGACTGTTTCAATCCTTTCCTGAACGCGCCTTGACGGCCTGCTGCAACTGGGGAAAGGTGTCGGCATTGCAATGGAGACCCGCATGACCGACATGTATACCGTCGCGCTGGAAGCGCTGCTCCCGTCTGATGCTGTTAACGCTCTGCCACCTGCCTCGCAGACCCTCGACCCGACTGAGCAACGAGGGGCTTCATGCGTCTGAGTTACCTGTTTCCCCTGATGCTGGTCAGCGCCGCTGCCACTGCTGATGTAGCGGGCAGCCGCGATCTCGATGTATTGCCGCGCTTTCCCGGCAGTGAAATCGTCACGTTCAAGGAGCAGGCCGATCAGGAGCGGCTCTATCCGCAAGGCACCATCCGCCGTATCAGCGGGCGCCTGCGTTACGAGCGCGAGGTACTCGCCACCGGGCAGCTCACCGCCATCACCTATGAGCTGCCACGCACCCATAATGCCAATGAAGTGTTTTCCGCCGCGCGCGAAGCGCTGCAGGATAAGGACGCCCACATCCTTTACTGGTGCGAGGGCCGCGAGTGTGGGTCCAGCAGCCTGTGGGCCAACGCGGTGTTCGGCAATTCGACCCTGTACGGTTCCGATGATCAGCAGGCCTATGCTTTGCTGCGTCTGGCCGAACCCAATCAGGACAGCCTCGTAGCGCTGTACAGCATCACCCGTGGCAACCGCCGTGCCTACCTGCATGCCGAGTTGCTGGCAGCCAGCCAGCCATTGGCGAAAGTGCTGCCCACGCCTGCCACTCTGCTGCGTCAGCTGAAAAGCACCGGCGACCTGCGGCTGCCCGGGCAGGAAGAACCTCAGGAAGAATGGACGGAGCTCCTGGCGCGTAGCCTCAATCAGGACAGTACCTTGCGTGTCAGCTTGTCCGGTGCGCATGCCGAAGCCTGGCGAGAAGCGCTGATCGAGCAGCGGGTGAGGGCGGCTCGCCTGGAACTCGGTGAGAGCGACGGCGACGGTTTGCGCATCGACGTGCTACGTTGAACGCGCCCATCAGGGCCTGAGTCTGGTTTTCTGGAAACACTGAAAAATGCCGAATAACGACCGTTTGCTGGTGCAGATCCTGCTACTGGGGTTGCTGGGCGCCAGCCTCTGGGTGCTGGCGCCGTTCTGGTCGGCGCTGTTCTGGGCCGCCGTGCTGTCCTTCGCCAGTTGGCCGGTGATGCGCTGGCTGACGCGCCTGCTCAAGGGGCGACAGTCCGTCGCTGCCGGGCTGCTGACCGGCGTCTGGATCGTGCTGGTCGCGGTGCCTCTGGTCATGCTTGGCGTCAATCTGGCCGATCACATTCGCGATGCCACCGCCGTGATCAAGGGGGTTCAGGTCGAAGGCCTGCCACCCCCGCCGACCTGGTTGCACTCGGTCCCTCTGGTCGGTGCGCGCCTGGTCGGCATCTGGGAAACCCTCGATCAGCAGGGCTCGGCGCTGTTTGCCACGGTGCAGCCTTATCTCGGCCAGGTCGGCAACTTCCTGCTGGTGCGCAGTGCCAAGATCGGTGGAGGCATTCTCGAGCTGGCGCTGAGCCTGATTCTGGTGTTCTTCTTCTATCGAGATGGCCCTCGGCTGGCGGCGTTCGTCGAAAGCCTGCTCGAGCGGCTGATCGGCGACCGCGCCGAGCATTACCTCGAGCTGGTGGCCGGAACCGTGCAGCGGGTGGTGAACGGCGTGCTGGGCACTGCGGTCGCGCAGGCGATTCTCGCCTACATCGGCTTCATGATCGCTGGCATTCCAGGCGCCCTGTTGCTGGGCCTGCTCACCTTCGCCTGCAGCCTGATCATGGTGCCGCCACTGATCTGGGGGCCGGCGGTGGCCTGGCTGGTCTGGCAAGGCGAGATCGGCATGGCGATCTTCCTCGGTATCTGGGGCTTCTTCATCATCAGCGGCGTGGACAACATCCTCAAACCGTACCTCATCAGCCGCGGCGGCAACCTGCCGCTGGTGGTGGTGCTGCTCGGCGTGTTCGGCGGCATTCTGGCGTTCGGCTTCATGGGCCTGTTCCTCGGGCCGACCCTGCTGGCGGTTGCCTACAGCCTCCTCAGCGACTGGGTCGCACACAAGGCACCAGCCGGGCTACCGCCGCGCGAAGAGCGTACGCCTCCAGGCTGAATGGCGGCGCCCTTCAGTGGTCGCCGCGTTCGTATTTGTCGAGTGTGTCCCTGGCAATCTGCCGACCCAGCATGATCAGCTCCGGCGCCTTGTAGAACTCGAAGAAACGACACACCCGCTTGGGCACGTTGATCAGGATGTCCGGCGGATAGCCAGCGATCTTGTACTGCGACAGCGATGTCTGCATGACCTCGAAGCTCTGGTTGATCAGCTCCAGCAGCGACGCCGGCCCGACCATGTTGGCGACCCGCGAGCCACTTGCCGATTTCGGTGCGGCGCCACTCTGTGGTGCTGCCGCGGGCTGCTGGGCGTGAGGATCGACCGGGTCCTGCAGCCACAGATCGGGCTGCAGCGGAGTCGTTGGTTGAACACGGTTTTCCAGCAGCAGAAGCTGATCGTCCTCGCCACCCTTGCGGCGCAACGACGGCAGCCGCGAACCCAGTGATGCCATCAGTTGATCGAAGCGGCCTTTGAGCGCCGGCGTGCGTTCGATCACCGGCAACTGATAGTGCTGTTGTTGTGCCGAGTTGAGGTTGACGGCGATGATCAGATCGCAATGGCTGGACACCACCGGCACGATTGGCAAGGGGTTGAGCAGGCCACCATCGACCAGCATGCGCTTGCCCTGGATGACGGGTGTGAACAGGCTGGGAATCGCCGCCGAGGCGCGCATCGCCTGATGCAGGCAACCTTCCTGGAACCAGATTTCCTGCTGGTTGGTAAGGTCGGTGGCCACGGCCGTGAAAGGGATGTTCAGCGCTTCGATATTGATTTCGCCGACGATGTCGCGAATCCGCCCGAAGACCTTTTCGCCACGAATGGCGCCCAGACGAAAGCTCACGTCGAGCAGACGCAGCACATCCAGGTAATCGAGGCTCTGTGTCCAGTCGCTGTAATCCTTCAGCTTGCCGGCCGCATAGATGCCGCCGACCACGGCGCCCATGGAGCAGCCAGCGACGCAGCCTATCTCGTAGCCGCGTGCTTCCAGTTCCTCGATCACGCCAATATGCGCGTAACCCCGTGCACCGCCGGAGCCCAATACCAGGGCCACTTTCTTGCTCATCCTGCTCCCCCTGAAGGTCCACTCTGGTTACTGCCAATCCTGTGCCATGGCAGTGCCTGTGATAGTGGCACTTTTTCTTCGGCGCGCCGTCATAATCAGCACCGGCAACATGATTGCCGGACAACCTCTGGAGTATGCGACATGAAAGCCTGGATTCTCTTACCGATTGCGCTGTTGGCGGGCTGCTCAGCGACCACTTCCTACCGCGACAGCTGTGCGACCCAGCTGGATGCCGCGTGGCAGGAACTCGACCTGGCCAAGGCCGAGGGCTTTGCCGGAACCGTCAGTTACTCCAAGGCGGCATCGCTGATGACGGCGGCGAAAACTCAGCAACAGTTCGAAGCTTTCCGCGGCTGCACCAACAAGTCGGAGAAAGCTCGGTTCTATATCCGTGAGTCTCGGGCGGGCCGCTGACGCCTGACTGGAGTAAGCTGGCAGCCACTCGACTCGCTGGAGAATGGGATGCTGCTCGACTTCGCCAATCTGACCCCGCTGGACCGTTACCGCTGGCTCGCTGCAACCGTCACGCCCAGGCCAATCGCCTGGGTGTCGAGTCTCTCAGGGGAGGGCGTCGCCAACCTGGCGCCCTTCAGTTTTTTCCAGGTAATAAGCGACGAGCCGGCGACCCTGATGGTCAACGTCGGCACCCGTGATGACGGCGCCCTCAAGGACACCCTGCGCAACGCTCAGGAAACCGGTGAGCTGGTGATCCATCTGGTGTCGTTCGCGCAGGTCGAGGCGATGAATGCCAGCGCCGCGATCCTGCCGCGCAGCAGCAGCGAATTCGAACATTGCGCGATCGCATCGATTCCCAGCACTCGGGTCGCTCCGCCCCGCGTGGCTGGAGCAGCCGTGGCATTCGAATGCCGGGTGGCGGAAATCATCGGCTACCCGCAGCAGCAGCCCAATCATCACCTGATCTTCGCCGAGGTGCTGCTCGCCCATGTGGACGATGGCGTGCTCAACGAAAAAGGCCGTATCGACCCGCATCGTCTCGATCTGGTCGGGCGCCTGGGCGGTACCGCTTACAGCAGAACCCGCGACACCTTCGATTTGCAACGACCGAGCTGAGTTCTACCAGTAGAGTTCGATGCGTGAGCGTGGCGAGCGCTCGTCCAGCCGTGTGACGGTCTGTGCCAGCGCTTCGCGATCGATGCGCGTGTCGGCATTCTGATAGCGAATGCGGTAACCGTCCCGGCAATCGTGGTTGGTCAGCAGCAGCCCCTGGCTCTCGGCAAGGCTGTCGACCTGACAGGCGCTGTGCACAGCCAGGCGGATGCCCACCTCACCGCCAGCCATCTCGGCGAAAGCCTGGCCGCTGGTCAGCAGAGCGCCCAGCAGCAGGATCGAAGGGTGGAGGTTGTTGCGCGAGGTGCTGGGCATGGTCGGTGTCCTGCCGACGCTCTGTCGGCTCAGTAGGCGAGCCGATTCTAGCAATGGATTCTGGATGCTGGCGAGGTGCTATTGCGGCCGTCCGTCGCTCGCCCTTGCCATCTTCGCTCCGAGATCCGCTCACACGAAGACGCTTCGGCAACCCATGGCGCCGCTCGATCTTGGGCCTGGTGCACAGTTTTGTCAGCAAAGGTTACCTATTCGTCAGCAAAGGTTACGTAGCGCTTTGCCCGATGCCACGGGGCCAGTAGCATCGAGCCACTTGCATGAGGAGTGGACGATGCACACGAAACTGGATGCCTGCCTTGATACCGTCAACCAGGTGCTGCTCGGCAAGGAGGCGCAGGTGCGCCTGGCACTGACCTGCCTTTTGGCACGGGGTCACCTGTTGATCGAAGATCTGCCCGGCATGGGCAAGACCACCCTCAGCCACGCCCTCGCCAAGGTCCTGGGCCTGAGTTTTCAGCGCGTTCAGTTCACGTCCGATCTGCTACCTGGCGATATCCTCGGAACGTCGGTATTCGACAAGGATACCGGGCAGTTTCTGTTCCATCCCGGGCCCATCTTCGCTGAGCTGGTCCTGGCTGACGAAATCAACCGGGCCACACCCAAGAGCCAGAGCGCCCTGCTCGAGGCCATGGAAGAGGGTCAGGTGACCATCGAGGGCGCCACGCGGCCATTGCCGGATCCGTTCTTCGTGATCGCCACGCAGAACCCGATCAGCCAGAGCGGCACTTTCGCTTTGCCGGAATCGCAACTGGATCGCTTCCTGATGCGCCTGTCGCTCGGTTATCCGGCCCGGGCGGCGGAGAAGGCGCTGCTACTGGGCGAGTCACGTCGTTCGGTGCTGCCGACCCTGGATGCGGTGCTCAACCACGCCGAGCTGGCGAAGTTGCAGGCCGAGGTGCCCAAGGTGCGGGTCAGCGATGCACTGGTCGATTATGTGCTACGCCTGGTCGAGGCCACGCGCACCCAGCCGCAGTTCGCCTGGGGGCTGTCACCGCGTGGCAGCCTGGCGCTGCTGGCGGCGGCGCGTGCGTGGGCGCTGCTGGCTCAGCGAGATTATGTGATCCCCGAGGATGTACAGGCCGTGCTGCCGTCGGTTGCCGGTCACCGGCTGCGCGACCAGGCCGACCCCGCCGGGCATGGTGGCGGGGCATTGGTGCAGTGGCTGCTGCGCGAGGTGCCTGCACTTTGACGAGTGCCCTGAAGCAGCGCTGGAGTCGCTGGCTGGACAAGCGCATTCCGGCGGCCGCCAGCATTCAGCTCAGTCAGCGGCGGATCTTCATCCTGCCAACGCGAGTCGGCGTGGCGTTTCTGTTTGCGCTGCTGGTGATGTTGCTGGCGGCAATCAACTACCAGAGCAGTCTGGCCTATGCGCTGACCTTCCTGTTGGGCTCGGTATTCGTGGTGACCATCCTGCATACCTACCGCAACCTGGCCGGGCTGGTGCTGCATGGCGGTGGTGCCGGTGCCGTGTTCGCCGGCGAGCAGGCACGTCTGCGGGTACGCCTGGAAAGCCGCGGGCGGGTTCATGAAGCCGTGGCACTGGGCTGGCCGCCTGCCGATACGCTGCAGCAGGACGTCGCTGCCGGCGGCGCTACCGAGTGTGAACTGAGCCTGCCGACCCAGCGTCGTGGCTGGCTGCACCCCGGCAGGCTGAGGGTAGAGAGCCGTTTTCCTCTGGGCATGCTGGTGGCGTGGAGCCTGATCGACCTGGATCAGGCGGTGCTGGTCTATCCGCGGCCACTGGAAGGCGAGTTGCCGCAGGCTGCCGGTGGCAGTGAGGACGATCAGGAGCAGGGGCATCTGAGCATGGGGCAGGGGAGCGATGACTTCCAGGGGCTGCGAACCTATCAGCCAGGCGACTCACGCAAGCGTCTGCACTGGAAGGCTTATTCGCGTGGCCAGGGCCTGCTGGTCAAGGACTTCGCCGCCCAGAGCGGTCGCGACCTGCTGCTGGATTTCGACGTGCTGAGCGGTGACCTGGAAAGCCGGCTATCGCTGCTCTGCCACTGGGTGCTGGTGCTCTCCGAACGGCAGCAGCCATTTGCCCTGCGTCTGCCTGGCAGCCTGTTCGCAGCGGATATCGGCGAGCGCCACCGTGAGCAGTGTCTGCGTGCCCTGGCGTTGCACGGAGCCCGCGTATGAGCGCCATTCAGGGCATTCCACGGATCAGCCTGACCTGGCTGCTGGTGGCGCAGGCGCTGGTGATCGTGCCGCATCTGGGGCACCTGCCGCTGTGGGTGATCGGCCTGTGGCTGGGCTGCGCCTTCTGGCGGGTACAGATTTTCCGCATGCGTGCCGGTTATCCCACGCGTGTGCTGCGTATCGGTCTGATCGTTCTGGCCGGGTTAGGGGTATTCCTTTCTCGCGGAACGCTGGTCGGGCTGGATGGCGGCGTGGTGCTGCTGATCGCCGCCTTCATCCTCAAATTGCTGGAGATGCGTACCCGCCGTGATGCGCTGGTGCTGATCTTCCTCGGCTTCTTCGTGGTGGTGACCGCGTACCTGTTCGATGACAGCATCCTCGTCGCCCTATTCAGCCTGTTGCCGGTCTGTGCCCTGCTGGCGGCGCTGATCGGTCTGCAGCAGAGCGGTACGGCGACCCGCCCCTGGCGCACGCTTCGGTTGTCCGCCAGCCTGCTGCTGCAAGCGATGCCGCTGATGCTGTTGCTGTTCCTGTTCTTCCCGCGCCTGGGGCCGCTCTGGTCGCTGCCTGTACCCAATGAACGGGGCGCTGTCACCGGCCTTGCCGACAGCATGGCTCCCGGAGACATCGCCGAGCTGACCCGTTCTGGCGAGCTGGCCTTTCGCGCCAGTTTCGAGGGCGAGATGCCGCCGCGCAGCGAGCTGTACTGGCGGGCGCTGACCCTCGATCATTTCGATGGGCGGCGCTGGTCGCAATCACCGGTCGCGCAGTTCTCGCCACCGCCGCAATGGCAGCCGCGTGGTGAACCGTTGCGCTACAGCATCGTCATGCAGCCCACCACTCGGCCTTGGCTGTTCGCCCTCGACGTCGCCCAGACCGACTTGCAAGGCACCCGGCAGATGGGCGATTTCCGTCTGCAGCGCAACCGGCCGGTGGACCGTGCGCTGCTCTATGACGTCAGTTCCTGGCCCCAGGCGATTCGCGAACCGCAGGAGCGCCGCAATGGCATGCAGACCTGGCTACGCCTGCCTCAGCAGGGGGACGCACGCAGCCGCGTGTGGGCGCAGGAACTGCGTCAGCAGCACCCACAAGACGAGCAACTGGTCGCCGCGCTGCTCAGCCACTTCAACCGCCAGCCTTACGTCTACACCCTGACACCGACGCCGCTGGGCGCCGACTCCATCGACGAGTTCCTGTTCGATACGCGCAGTGGCTTCTGCGCCCACTATGCGGGTGCCATGACGTTCGTGCTGCGTGCGGCGGGGATCCCCAGCCGGGTTGTCGCCGGTTATCAGGGGGGGGAGCTGAGCGGCAACGGTCGTTATGTTCAGGTACGCCAGTTCGATGCCCATGCCTGGGTCGAATACTGGCAAGCGGGGAAGGGCTGGACAAGCGTGGACCCCACCTTCCAGGTTGCCCCCGAGCGCATCGAACAAGGTCTGGAGCAGGCCCTGGCAGGTGAGCAGAGCTTCCTCGCCGATTCGCCTTTCTCGCCCTTGCGCTATCGCAACCTGACCTGGTTGAACGAGATCCGCCTGGCCTGGGATGACCTCAATTACGGCTGGCAGCGCTGGGTTCTCGGTTATCAGGGCGCCCAGCAGTTCGAATTGCTGCAGCGCTGGTTCGGTCAGGTCGACAGCGGTCGCCTGATACTCGCATTGGTGGGGGGCGGCGGCTTGCTGCTGGGGCTGTTGTCGTTATGGCTGTTCAAGCCCTGGCGCGTCGAGCGGGACTCCCTGCTACGGGTGTTCGTGCGCTTCGAACGCCTGCTGGCGCAGCATGGCGTGCGGCGAGATACCGGCGAGGGCCCTCGGGCGTTCGCTGCCCGTGCCGCTCAGGCACTGCCCGGGCAGGCCGAGGCCATCGCTGCGTTCGTACGGGCCTATGAGGCGCAGCGTTATGCAGGGCAGAACGTATCCCCCCGAGCACTACTCCAACAGCTGAATGCGCTTCGCCGTCAGCTACCGTGGCGTTGGAGTCGACCCCATTGACCGGTTTCAGGAGTACCCGCGATGAGTGGTTTCGTCAGCAATTTGCGCAGTGAAGTGCTGCGTTTGCAGGTAGCGCTCTACGCCTGCCGCGAGCGTCTGCAGGCACAGACCGATGGTGAGGCGCTGCATGATCTGCGGGTGTGCCTGCGCAGACTGCGCAGCCTGCTCAAGCCCCTCAAGGGGGCTGCCGGCAGCGACCCGTTGCAGCAGCGTGCGGCCGAGATCGGGCGTCTGAGTGGTCCGCTGCGCGACCTCGAGGTGTTGATCGACACCTTGAGGCAGCATGGCGAGCATGTTGCTGCCGACCGGCGTGTGGCCGAGCGGGCCAGAGGCGACGCGATGTTGCTCGCCAGCCGTTCGCTGCCGGCACTGTTTCGGGCGCTGGACGAATGGCCCCAGGAGCTGGCCCGACAGCAGGCCAGCGGTGAGCTCGATGACCTGCACAAGAAGGTTCGCCGCTACCTGCGCAAGCAGCGTGCCCGCCTGGTCGAGGCGTTGGCTGATGCTGAGCATGACCGCCATCGAGTCCGTCTGCTGATCAAGCGGGTGCGCTACACGACGGAGGCGTATCCGCAACTGTCGCCGCTATCCGCAGCCCAGGTTCGCCTGCTCAAGAAGGGGCAGGCGGTACTTGGCGACTGGCACGACCACCTGCAGTGGCTGGCGAGGGCCGAAACGGAGACGGACCTGCAGGTCTTCGAACAGCCATGGCGCCGCTCGATGCAGGAGGCCGAACGGGCCTCGGAAGTGATTCAGGCGCGTCTGCTTGCGGCGCTGGAGTAGGCACGCCGCTATTTCCTTACAAATGACCGAACTGGCGCCTGCCGCCGCCTCGCCGCCGGGCAGCGAGTCTCTTACTATCGTGGTGACGTCCATGGGAGGTGAGCATGAATTTCTCTGCATTGCTGGAACAGGTACGGCGCACGCCCGAGTCGCTGTCGATTCCCGCTGACTGGGGCCAGGGGCGCGCCAGTTTCGGGGGGTTGGTGGCGGCATTGGTGTACGACGTGATGCGCAACAAGGTGGCGGCGGATCGGCCACCCCGTTCGCTGGCGATTACCTTCGTCGCGCCGGTCGCGCCTGATACCGCGACCTGTTTCGAGGCCGAGGTGCTGCGCGAGGGCAAGGCCGTCAGCCAGGTGTTGGGGCGCGCGCTACAGAACGGCGAGGTCGTGGCTCTGGTGCAAGGCAGCTTTGGCGCGCCTCGTCCTTCTTCGGTCAGCGTCGAGGCGCAGCCAGCGCCTGTACTCGAGGCCGTGGAAGGTAGCCAGGAGCTGCCTTACATCCCCCAGGTCACCCCGGAATTCACCCGCCATCTGGCAATGCGTTGGGGGCTGGGTGGCTTGCCATTCAGTGGCAGCCAGTCGCAGGAGATGGGTGGCTGGGTACGCTTCCGTGATCAGGAGCGTGTCGAAACCCTTGGTGAAGCGCATCTGCTGGGACTGGTCGATGCCTGGCCACCGGCTGTGCTTTCTCTGCTCAAGGGGCCTGCGCCAGGTAGTTCGCTGACCTGGACCATCGAGTTCATCCAGCCGCTGGTCTCGGTGACCTCGGATCAGTGGTGCCTGTATCGTGCGCAAATCGAACACGCCCGTGATGGCTATGGACACGTCGCTGCGGCACTCTGGACCGCCAGCGGTGAACTGCTGGCGATCAGTCGTCAGACGGTTACCGTGTTCGGCTGAGCCACGGCAGCAGGCAACAGCGCCTGCCGTGCCAGGGCGTAGGCTGCAATCGCTCCCAGCCCCGACAAGACCAGCGCCAGCGGGCCTGACCCACTGCCGGCAAGAGCGAGCGACACCAGCAGCAGTGGCAGGGCGATGGCCAGCGATGGCATGTCGATCGATTCGGTGCTGGCCGAGTGGGCGAGGGTAGCGTTTTGCGTGCTCATGAAAGGTCTCCTGCATCAGATGGAGCCAGTCTATGGGGCAGCCGGCCCGGCAGCGAATTGATCCCTCCTATGTGGCAGATAGCTTTTGTACTATCTGCCCAAACCTCGCTAGCGCCTCACGGCCATCAGGCAGCATGCCCTAGGGCTTGAGTTGGCGGATGGCACGCGATAGCTCGCCCGCCAGTTCTGCCAGTTCACTGCTGGTCGTGGCCGACTCCTGAGTCTGCTCGACGGTTTGTTCGGTGACGTCGCGAATGCCGACTACCGAGCGGGTCATCTCCTCGGCCACCTGACTCTGCTGCTCGGCGGCCACGGCAATCTGCGTATTGCTCTCACGCATCTGCGCCACTGCACTGGTAATCGCAGCCAGCGCCACGCCGGCTTCATGGGCGGCCTGTACGCAATCGTCGGCTTTCAGCGTACTTTCCTGCATGAACTCCACGGCATCCCGGGTGCCTGCCTGCAGGGTGCCGATCATGCTGGTGATCTCGTCGGTGGAGTCCTGCACGCGCTTGGCCAGGTTGCGTACTTCGTCGGCCACCACGGCAAAGCCACGGCCCATCTCGCCAGCGCGGGCCGCTTCGATGGCCGCGTTGAGTGCCAGCAGGTTGGTCTGTTCGGCGATGCCATGAATGACGTTCACCACACTGCTGATCTTCTGGCTGTCGCCCGCGACCTGCTGAATCATCGTGGCCGTCTGCTGGACACCGCTGGATAGCCCGGTGATGGAGTGTACGACGCGACTGACCACGGCCTGGCCGGCGCCCGCGAGCTGGTCGGCGGTCTGGGACTGGTCGCGCGTGGTCGCCGCATGCTCGGCGATGTGGTGCACGGTGGTCGACATCTCGTTGATGGCCGTTGCGGCCTGGTCGGTTTCGCTCTGTTGACCGAGCATGCCCTGGCGGACGTCTTTCATGCTCCGTGCCAGGCGCGCAGTGCCGTCATCCAGCCGCGAGGCTGCCTGGATGACCGTGTCGACGACGCGCTGGTAGCCATCCTGCATGGCGTTGAAGGCACCTGCCATCTGCCCGACTTCGTCGCGGCTCTGCAGGGGAACGCGTGCCGACAGGTCGCCGCTCCTCTCCACGTGCAGCATGACGTCCTTGAGGGTGTTGAGGTGGCTGAGCAGAAAGCGGATCAGCACCTGCGAGGCGCCGAGCAGCGCGAGCATCAGCAGGGCTACCGCCAGCGCATAGCTGCCGGCACGCTCGGCGAATACTTGCGCCAGGCTACGACCATATGCCGGTATCGCCACCCGTTCATCGCCGCCGCGCGCGCTGATCAGCACACCGATCAGCGGATCACTGCCGAACACGCCATCGTGGGGGAGCTCGACCCAACCGTGGGTGTTGCGCAGTGCGCCGGCGTCCGTGTTACCGGGCAGGCGTGGTGTCTCGCCGCTGGTGTACGGGATCAGATCAGCGCTGCCAGGCAGTTCGCCCTCGGCCGGCCAAGCGGCGATCAGGCGTGCCTGCCTTTGCGCCCCTTCGCGGGCTGCCTGGGCGAAGGTGTCCTGTTCCTGATGCATGGCGAACAGAACGAGCAGCAGGGTGGTGAAGAAGGCGACGGCGTTGACCGCCCAGAACTTGTGTTTCAGGGATACATCGCGAATCCAGACGGGCATGTTTTTCTGCTCTCGACATGAATGAGGTTGCTAGCAAGGCGCCATCATTCTTCCACGGGCAAAATGTCCATCCCTTGATGTGAGTCAATGACTCGAAAGCTGTGCGGTTGCATCCGGATCAACGGCGGTGGTCGCTCGGGCGCGTTGGCTGGTCATCCATTTTCTTCGTCGTCAGCCCGCTCGACGATCGGTGGCAGCGCAAAAAAGGCGCGGGCACAGGCGGTGGTGTGTCGTGCCACTTCGGCCACGGATTCCTGGCGATGCAGGGCCACCTCGCGCAATACCTCACTTAGGTAGGCAGGTTCGTTACGCCCGTTTTTCGGCTTGGGTCTGAGGCTGCGGGGGAGCAAGTAAGGGGCGTCACTTTCCAGCATCAGGCGGCCAGCGGGAATTTCCCTGACCAGCGGGTGCAGGTGGGCGCCGCGACGCTCGTCGCAGATCCAACCGGTGATACCGATGTGCAGATCCAGATCCAGGTAATCGAACAGCGCGCGCCGCTCGCCGGTGAAACAGTGCACGACTGCGGCTGGCAGGCGATCGCGGTAATCACGCAGGATCTGCGCGAAGCGTGGATGAGCGTCACGCTCGTGCAGAAACACCGGCATCTGCAACTCCACCGCCAGGCTGAGCTGCTCTTCCAGGGCTTTTTCCTGCTGCGGGCGTGGCGAGAAGTCTCGGTTGAAATCCAGACCGCATTCGCCCACGGCTCGTACCTGAGGCTCGGCCAGCAGGGCACGCAGGCTTCGCGAGTGGTCGCTGCTCCAGTCCCGCGCGTTGTGCGGGTGCAGACCAGCAGTACTGAACAGGCGGTCACCGCTCTCATCCAGTTGTCGGCAAAGCGCCAGGGCATGCTCGCTTTCCTCCAGACTGGTGCCGGTCAACACCAGTTGGCAGACGCCCGCCTCGAAGGCTCTTTCGAGCAAGGCCTGGCGCTGGTCATTGAAGCTTGCATGGGTCAGATTGACGCCGATGTCGATGAGTTGCATGGTGTGACCCTGTGAAACCTGAAGGCCGCAGCATAACAGAGCTTTTCTTGGCATCTAAAAAGCTATCGATTACAAAGAGTTGTGCGTTCTTTGTAATGTGAAACCAACAATTATTGGCGTCAGAACTCCGGCTGTGCGACTCTCCGCGCCCAGCTTTCGGCTGACCGCCACTGGCCGTCGGCCGGTTTTTCGCCTCCGGAGCGTCGATATTGCGTGTCCTTCTTGTGCTGTGCATGTTGCTCTCGCTGCCGCTCTCGGCAGTGGCGCGCATTGCCGGCCCGGTGGAAGTGACCCAGCCAGCGGCGGTTCGTGATTTACCCAGCATTCGCAAGAGTGGCGAGCTGCGTGTACTGGTCAACCAGAGCCGCAACAGTTCTGGTGAGGTCAAAGGGCAGAGCATCGGTGTCGAATACCAGCGGCTGCGTGCCCTGGAGCAGTACCTCAACCGCAATGCGCGGGATGGTCGCAGCCTGCACCTGAAGATGATTCCCAAAGCCAAGGATCAATTGCTTGCCGCTCTACAGCGCGGCGAGGGTGACCTGGTGGCGCCGGGTGAGTTGCTCAGCAGCAAGGGTGGTGCGAGCGTCATCGCCAGTGAGGCGATTCGCCGTGATGTGCCGGTGGTGATCGTCGCGCGACAGGGCAATCGGCGCTATCAGCGTCTCGAACAACTGGCTGGGCGCAGCCTGTCGCTGCCGGTGGGGAGCATCGCCAAGGATGCCCTGCACGGCATCAACCTGAAACTCCAGGAGCGCAAGCTGCCGCCCATCGTGGTCGAGTGGGTGGATCCGACGCTCGCCGTCGAGGACGTGCTGGAGATGGTTCAGGCCGGTATCTTCGACTTCACTGCCGTGGAACTGCACATTGCCGAGCGTTGGGCCAAGGTGATGCCCAAGTTGCGGGTCGATCGCCATCTGGTGCTCGATGATCAGGGCGATATGCGCTGGTACATGCGCCGCGATGCGCCGATGCTCAGCGCCAGTGTCGATCGCTTTCTGGAAGGCTACCGGGTGCCCGATGATCAGGATGCTGCCTTTCAGCGTGTCTATCGGCGGCTTTACAAGGTGCACTCGCCCATGGGACGCACCGAAAGGCAACGCCTCGAGCGCGTGCGCCCGGTCTTGCAGCGCTATGCCGAACAGCATGATTTCGATTGGCTGGCGCTGGCCGCTCTGGCTTTCAAGGAGTCGACCCTGAATCCCGGTGCGCGGGGCAGCAGCGGTGCCACCGGGTTGATGCAGATCACCCCTGCGGCGGCGCGAAGTGTCGGTGTCAGCGATATCACGCGGGTGGAGAACAACGTGCAGGCCAGCGCCAAGTATCTGGCCAAGATTCGTCGCGGTTTCTTCAACAGCCCGCGCCTCAACGAGCGCGAGCGCATGGCCTTCGTGCTGGCGGGCTACAACCTCGGTCCGCAGCGGGTGCAGAGCCTGCGTGCGGAAGCCCGCAGGCGTGGCCTGAATCCGGATCAATGGTTCTTCCAGGTAGAGCGCGTCGCCATGGAAGAGCTGGGCATGGGCGTGGTCAGTTACGTCAATGCGGTGAACAAGTACTACCTGGCCTATGCGCGGGAGCGCTATTCCCTGGAGCCTGCTGCAAAGCAGGAAGTGAGCATGCGTAAATGATCGATTGGTTCGATTTGTTTTAGCGGTTTTATTCGGTATTCATATTTGATAATTAAATTAATATGGCGCCATCTCACTCACATAGCAAAGGAATCGCCCCATGATCGCACTCATCAAATCCCTGGCAGCCACTCGTGCCGGCTATGGCCTGACCATCCTGCGGGTGCTGGTCGGCATCACCTTCGTGGCCCATGGCGCGCAGAAACTGTTCGGCTGGTTCGGCGGTTACGGCCTGGCGGGTGTCGCGCAGTGGATGGAAAGCATCGGCCTGGCGCCCGGCTACCTGATGGCGTTGATGGCCGGTAGTGCCGAGTTCTTCGGTGGTCTGGCGCTGATTATCGGCTTGCTGGTGCGCCCCGCGGCGGCGGTACTGACCTTCACCCTGTTGGTGGCCATCTTCTCCGTGCACATCGGTAACGGTTTCTTCATGAGCGACAACGGCTATGAATTCGCCCTGGCGCTGATGGCCGCTACGCTGGCACTGCTGATCGAAGGCGCTGGCCGTCTGTCTGTCGACAAGCGCATCGCCGGTTAAACGACGAGAATCGCTGAAAAGCCCGCTGATGCGGGCTTTCTTCGTTATTGACAGGGCGATCCGCAACTCTCTAGGATTGACGTCTGCGCCGATTTAAACAGCTACTTGCGGGGCGCCTCAGAGACTCTTCAACGACTCTCGAAATTCCGCTAAAGCGCTGGTTCGGTGTTGCCTCTCACCGCTGCCCAGCGGGATTTTCGAGGCGGAGACAAACACCCATGACCTGCCCACAGGCCACCCAGATTCGTATCGCACCCATCACTTCCGGCCTGCTGCGGCGCAACCCGCGCATCCTGCTAGGTGGTACCCACCAGCCAACCCTGTTGCGCTACCTCGATGGCTGGCCGAGTCGCCGTGAGGGGCGTCGCGCCTTTCTCGTGCAGTTCGCCGAACACGGCGAATCGCTGCAACGCTTCGCCGCCGACAGCTTCGATTTCGCGGTGCTGCAGCGCCCGAGTGCCGAGGCGCTGGGCCAACTGACGCGTATCGCCCGACAGGGGCTGATCACCCTGCGCTGACTACGGATAGTCGATGGTGATGACGTACCAGTACTTGTCGCCGGTCGGCGTTTCCACGCGCACTTCGGCGTCCAGCCCCTTGCCGATCAGCGCCCGCGCAAGCGGTGAGTCGATGCTGATCAGGTTGAGCTTCAGGTCGAGTTCGTCGGGGCCGACGATGCGGTAGCGCGAGGCGTTGCCGTCTTCATCTTCCAGGGTCACCCAGGCGCCGAAGTAGACCTTGTCCGGGTCGCTCGGGCGGGTATCGACCACCTTGAGCTTTTCCAGGCGCTTGGTGAGAAAGCGCACGCGGCTGTCGATTTCCCGCAGCATTTTCTTGCCGTAGGTGTATTCCGCGTTCTCGGAGCGGTCACCCTGGGCAGCTGCCTCGCTGACCGAGCGCGTCACCTCGGGGCGGCGTACGTGCCAGAGTTCGTGCAGCTCTGCGCGCAGACGCGCCTCACCTTCGGGGGTGATGAGGGGCGTTCCGGCGGCGCGGGGTGGGCGGTATCGGCTCATGCTGGGCTCGGTCTGGTGCGGATGCGCAGTCTATCAACCCTCGCGCAGAACGGTGAGAGGGCTGGCATCGAGCGAGCGCCGCGTGCCGAGAACGCCTGCGGTGGCGACCAGCAGCGCGCCGATCAGCGGCAGCAACAGCAGCCACGGATGCGGTTGCCAGGCCATCTGGAAGGCGTAGCGGTAGAGCAGGAAGCTGACCAGTTCACAACCCAGGGCCGCCAGCAGGCCGCTGGTTGCACCGAGCAGGCCGAACTCGGCGCGGCGTGCCTGGATCAGCAGCTTGCGCTCCGCACCCAGAGCGCGTAACAGGGCGCCCTGGTGAATGCGTTCATCCAGCGTCGATTGCAGCCCGGCGAACAGCACGGCCAGGCCAGCCGCCAGGACGAACAGCAGGACGAACTCGATGGCGATGGTGACCTGGGCGAGGATGCTGCGCAGTTGATTGAGCAGCGCCTCTACCTGCAGCAGGGTGACCGACGGGAATGCGCGCGACAGCTCGACCAGTTGCCGCTCCTGCTGTGGCGGGAGGTAGAAGCTGGTCAGATAGGTAACTGGCAGATCCTGCAGGGTGCCTGGCTCGAAGATCATGAAGAAGTTGGGTTGGAAGTTGTTCCAGTCGACTTCACGCAGGCTGGTCACCAGCGCATCGCGGTTGACGCCACCCACGGTGAACGTCAGCCGGTCGCCCAGCTTGATCTGCAGGCTTTCCGCCAACTCGTCTTCCACCGATACGCCGGGCAGTTCCTGGCTCTTGTCGCCTGTCCACCACTGGCCCGCGGTGAGGGTATTGCCCTCCGGCAGGTCGGCGCCCCAGGTCAGGCTAAGGTCGCGGCGTACCGCGCGCTCGCCACGGGAGTCCTTGCTGACGTACTGACGAACCGGATCGCCGTTGACCATCACCAATCGGCCCGGCACCACCGGGTAGAGCGGCGCGGGGTGGGGGGACAGCTGCTGCAGGCGTGCGGCGAACGCGTCCCGCTCGGCAGGCAGTACATTCAGTGCGAAATGGTTGGGGGCATCGGCAGGCAATTGGTCCTGCCAGGTGTCCAGCAGTTCGCCGCGCAGCAGAGCGATCAGAGCCATGGCCAGCAGGATCAGGCCGAAGGCCAGGGATTGCCCCGCGGCAGCCAGAGGCCTGCGCAGCAGTTGGCCGAGCCCCAGGCGCCACGGCAGCGAGGCGCGAGCCAAGAGGCGGCGCAGGCTCTGCAAGCCGAGCAGCAACAGACCGCCGAGCAGTAGCGCAGTGACCAGGCCGCCGCCGAGCAGTGCCAGGGTCAATGGCAAATCCAGACTCAGGCGCCACATGATCAGCCCGAGGGCGAGCAGGGCGGTGCCGTACACCAGCCAGGAGCTGGCCGGCACCGGCAGCATGTCGCGACGCAGCACGCGCAGTGGCGGCACACGGCCGAGAGCGGCCAAAGGCGGCAGGGCGAAACCGGCCAGTGCCACCAGGCCCGTGGCGATGCCGGCCAGCGCCGGCCACAAGCCGCCGGGTGGAATCTGTGTCGGCAGCAAACCCTGCAGCAGTTGGAACAGCAACTGTTGGGCGAGCCAGCCGAGCAGGGCACCGCTGAGGCTGGCGACCAGGCCGAGAATCGCCAGTTGCAGACTGAACAGGCCAAGTGCCTGGCGACGTGACAAGCCCAGGCAGCGCAGCAAGGCGCTGGCGTCGAAGCGACGGCTGGCGAAGCGCGCAGCGGACAACGCCACGGCGACCCCGGCCAGCAGAACGGCGGCCAGGCTGGCCAGATTCAGATAGCGTTCGGCGCGATCGAGGGCACTGCCGACGCTGCGGCTGCCATCGCGGGCGTCATCGAAGCGCTGGTGGGCGGCCAGGTCTGGTTCGAGGGCCTGGCGGTAGCTGGCCAGGGCGTCGCTCGAGCCATTCCATTGTTCGATGTAGCGGACTCGACTGCCTGGTTGCACCACGCGGGTGGCGGGCAGGTCGTCCAGGTGCATCAGCACATGGGGCGTCAGGCTGTAGAAGTCGCCGGCTTCATCCGGCAGGTAGGTCAGGACGCGGGTCAGGCGCAGTGTCTTGGCGCCGACTTCGATGTCGTCCCCGGTTTTCAGATTCAGGGCAGCCAGCAGGCGCGCCTCGGCCCAGACCTCACCCGGGCGTGGACCCTGGCTCACAGCCTCCTCGGCGTAGGGCTCGGCAGCGCTCTTCAGTTCGCCGCGCAACGGGTAGCCATTGCCGGCAGCTTTGACGCTGGCCAGCTGGATGCCTTCGTCGCTGGCGATCACGCTGGAGAACTCGACCACCTGGGCGTGTTGCAGACCCCGTGACGTGCCTGCGTCGATCTGCTCGGCAGATGCCGGCGCGCTGCCGCGCAGAATCAGGTCGGCACCGAGGAACTCGGTCGCACGCAAGCTCATGCCTTCATTCAGGCGAGCGCCGAAATAGCCGATGGCGGTACTCGACGCGACGGCGATCAGCAAGGCGAAGAACAGCACGCGCAACTCGCCGGCACGTGCATCGCGCAGCAGTTGCCGGCCTGCGAGCGACAGCAGGCTGAAGAAGGACAGGGATTTCATCAGGCGTTCACCGGTGCCACGAGGTGGCCACCCTCCAGACGGATCAGGCGCTGGCAGCGGGCCGCCAGGCGTTCATCGTGGGTGACCAGTACCAGGGTGGCGCCACGCTCCTGATTGAGCTCGAACAGCAGGTCGCTGATCCGCTCGCCGGTGTGGCTGTCCAGGTTGCCGGTGGGCTCATCGGCGAACAGCACATCCGGATCGGCAGCAAAGGCGCGGGCGATGGCGACCCGCTGCTGTTCACCACCAGATAGCTGGCGCGGAGTATGGGTCAGACGTGCGCCCAGGCCGACCCGCTCGAGCAGTTGCGTGGCGCGCTGGCGGGCATCGCTTCGACCTTCGAGCTCCAGCGGCAGCATGACGTTCTCCAGCGCATTGAGGCTGTCGAGCAACTGAAAGGACTGGAACACGAAGCCGACGTGCTCGGCACGCACACGGGCGCGCTCATCCTCGCCCAGGCTGCCCAGATCGTTATCGGCCAGCAGGATGCGCCCGCTGCTTGGCAGGTCGAGCCCGGCCAGCAGGCCAAGCAGGGTGGATTTGCCAGATCCCGAGCTACCGACGATGGCCAGACTGCCACCTTTTTCCAATTCCAGTGAAAGGTCGTGCAGGATGGTCAACTCGCCTTCCGCGCTGGAAACCACTTTGTTAAGGTTCCGCGCAGACAGAATGCTTGAGCTCATGAGGAATCCGATGCGTGCGATATGGAAGGGGACCGTTCTCGGCCTGCTGCTGTTGGGACAGATTGCGGTACAGATGGCGCAGGCGGGGACCGTACTGGTCGTCGGCGATAGTATCAGTGCGGCTTTTGGCATGGATACCCGCCAGGGCTGGGTTCATCTGCTCGATGAGCGCCTGCAGAGCGAGGGTTTCGAGCATCGACTGGTGAATGCCTCGATCAGCGGCGACACCAGTGCTGGCGGTGCCGCGCGGCTGCCGGCGCTGCTTGCAGAGCACAAGCCGGATCTGGTTGTGGTGGAGCTGGGGGGCAATGATGGCTTGCGCGGGCTGCCTCCAAGCCAATTGCAACAGAATCTTGCGTCGATGATCGATGCGTCCCGCGAGGCTGGCGCCAAGGTACTGTTGCTGGGGATGCGCATTCCGCCCAACTACGGGGAGCGCTATACCAGCGCTTTTGCCAAGGTGTACGACGACCTGGCGGCAGAGAAGGATGTGCCACTGGTGCCATTTCTTCTCGAGGGGGTGGGTGGTGTCGACACGCTGATGCAGGACGATGGCGTGCATCCCGCCGTGGAGGCGCAGCCGATGCTGCTGGAGAATGTTTGGCCCACCCTGAAACCGTTGCTCTGACGGGCTTTTCCACTGGCGGAGTTTCGGCTAATGTGGCGCCCCCGCCCTGGAGCCCCCAATGCTGCGACCCGTCTGGTCTCTGTACGCCTATCAACTGATCGAGCCTGACGAACAGCTCGATCTGTTCGCCTGCCGTGAGGTTCGGGTGCACCTGGTCGCTCGGCAGTTGGAGCTCGGTGGCTATGCCGACCGCACGCTATGTGGCGGCCTGCTGCCTGCGCAGCCGCTGTGGCGCGATCTGCAGCGGGAGATGTTGCAGGATCGGCGGCTGTGTCCGGCGTGCCGGGCGACGCTCGAGGCGCAACGGCGCGGAGATCGCCCGGCCTGGCCGGGGCGCTGAGCCGGGCAGCGGTATACACTTCACGCCTCACCATCATTTCCAACCTCAAGGGTTTCCTGCATGTCGCCGCGCGTTTCAGCTCTCGCTCGCTGTCTGTCGTTGAGTGCTTTCTGTCTGGCAGGTTCTGCTGTCGCGATGGAATTGCCGCTGCCGCCGCCTGGCGAGGATGTGGTGGGCGAGATTCAGGTGATCAAGGCGCGCTACGAAGACACCTTCGCCGATATCGGTACCGCCAATGATCTGGGTTATCTGGAAATGGTCGCCGCCAACCCCGGTGTCGATGCCTGGTTGCCGGGCGAGGGCACGGATATCGTGCTGCCGACGCGTTTCATCCTGCCGCCGGGGCCGCGTGAAGGCATCGTCATCAACCTCGCCGAGTACCGTCTTTACTATTTTCCGAAAGGCCAGAACGTCGTCTACACCTACCCGCTGGGAATCGGCCGTGAGGGCTGGAGCTCGCCGGTTACCGACGCGCGCATCACTGCGAAAACACCGAACCCCGGCTGGTACCCACCGCAATCGATCCGCGATGAACACGCCGCTGACGGTGATCCATTGCCCAGTTACGTGCCGCCAGGTCCGGACAATCCGCTGGGGCCCTACAAAATGTCGCTTTCGGTGCCGGGTTACCTGATCCATGGTTCGAACAAGAAATTCGGTATCGGCATGCGAGTCAGCCATGGCTGTTTCCGCATGCTCAACAACAACGTGCTAGAACTGGCTGGCAAGGTGCCGGTTGGCACGCCGGTGCGCATCATCGACGAGCCCTACAAGTTTGGCGTGAGCAACGGCAAGGTCTATCTCGAAGCCCATGCGCCGCTGGAGGCGGAAGAGGGCGCTGTGCTCGGTGACCAGCATGCGGCGGTGGTCAATGCGCTGATCAAGCGCAGTGATCTGAACGCGCAGAATCTGGATTGGGCTGTGGTGCGTGACGTGGTGGCTGCACAGGATGGGTTGCCGATCGAGATTGCCGCGCCGCGTGATGGCGTCATTCAGGCGCAGTCACCGGCTCTCTGAGGTGGTCAGCCATCGAGCGACCGTTGTTGTTCAGCGGCTGCTCCAGAGGCGCCAGTACGGCGAGTGCTGCAGCAACGAAAAAACCGGCCATTGGGCCGGTTTTTTCGTTAGCCCTGGGGCTATTACTTGCGGCTGGCTTTTTCCAGCATACGCAGAGCGCGCTCGTTGGCTTCGTCAGCAGTTTGCTGAGCCTTCTGAGCAGCGGCCAGCGCTTCGTCAGCCTTGCGGTAGGCTTCGTCGGCACGGGCTTGCGAGCGAGCTGCTGCGTCTTCGGTTGCAGTCAGGCGGGCTTCGGTTTCTTTGGTAACGCTGCTGCAACCGGTAGCCAGAACTGCGGCCAGAGCCAGAGCAGAGAATTTCAGAACGTTGTTCATCGTGTTCCCCTTGGGGTAAGTTTTTTGCTTGTTGAAGCCACATCCCGAACCCGGAAAATGACCGGCGTACATACTACCTGTAACTTTTAGTAAGTAAACGGACGACGAGCAAGGGTTCCGGTTTTTTTTACGCCTGCCGCGCTTGCCGGCAATTAACGGAGTTCGCGGCATTGCTCGCTTGTTCAACGAATGTGCAAGGTGAACGATGGACGAATCACTCTGATCGATTTGCCAGGTGCGGCCAGCACGGATTTCGCCTTGCCCTTTATCATCTAGAATGGCTTTATATCCTATTGTTACCGGATGTGCGCAGGCCACAATGGCCGGATGTCGATGTCCGACCCAATCGAGAGGAGTAGTAATGAGCGAGCCACTGTCCATTCACCATGACCTTGCCGGTCACCAGTTCGAGACCACAGTGGATGGTGATCGCGCTTACCTCTCGTACATGGACCTGGGTAAACAGACGCTGGATATCTATCGGACTTTCGTTCCCAACTCGCTGCGTGGGCGCGGCATCGCGGCAGCCCTCACCAAAACGGCCCTCGACTATGCCGAGCGCATGGGCTACACGGTGATTCCGTCCTGCTCCTACGTGGAGCGTTACATGGCACGCCTCGAAGGCTCCACCGAACAGCGCTGAACGCAGGCACTGCGAACGAAAACGCCGGGCATCTGCCCGGCGTTTTCATTGCTGCGGCTGGTTAGCCGCGCTTGCGCTTGGGCAGTACGTCCTTGAGTTTGACGTGCATGCTGCGCAGGGTCTTCTCGGTACTTTCCCAATCGATGCAGGCGTCGGTAATCGAAACACCGTACTTGAGCTGCTGCAGGTCTTTGGGGATCGACTGGCTGCCCCAGCCCAGATGGCTTTCGACCATCAGACCGACGATCGACTGGTTGCCTTCGAGGATCTGATTGGCGACGTTGTCCATCACCAGAGGCTGCAGGGCCGGGTCCTTGTTGGAGTTGGCGTGGCTGCAGTCGACCATGATGTTCGGCTGGATGCCGGCCTTGTTCAGTTCCTGTTCGCAGATGGCCACGCTGACCGAATCATAGTTCGGCTTGCCGTTGCCACCGCGCAGCACCACGTGACCGTAGGCGTTGCCCTTGGTGGTGACGATCGAGACGCCGCCCTGCTGGTTGATGCCCAGGAAGCGGTGGGGGCTGGAAACCGATTGCAGGGCGTTGATGGCGACGGTCAGGCCGCCGTCGGTGCCGTTCTTGAAGCCGACGGCCGACGACAGGCCCGAAGCCATTTCGCGGTGTGTCTGGGATTCGGTGGTGCGCGCGCCAATGGCGGACCAGCTGATCAGATCCTGCAGGTACTGCGGCGAGATCGGGTCCAGCGCTTCGGTGGCGGTGGGCAGGCCCATTTCCGCGAGGTCGAGCAGCAGTTTGCGACCGATATGCAGGCCATCCTGGATCTTGAACGAGTCGTCGAGGTACGGATCGTTGATCAGGCCCTTCCAGCCGACGGTGGTGCGTGGCTTCTCGAAGTAGACGCGCATCACCAGATACAGGGTGTCGGAAACCTCTTCGGCCAGAACCTTCAGGCGCTCGGCGTATTCATGAGCCGCCTTGATGTCGTGGATGGAGCAGGGGCCGACGACCACGAACAGGCGGTGATCCTTGCCGTCGAGGATGTCGCGCACTACCTGGCGGCCGGCGGAAACCGTGCGTTGAGCGCTCTCGGTCAGCGGAATCTCGAGCTTGATCTGCTCGGGGGTGATCAGGGTTTCGTTGGAGGCGACGTTAAGGTCGTTAATCGGTAAATCAGCCATCGTGCTTTTCATCAATTGCGTCATCGGGTCACGGGAGCCGGCCGCCAGCGATCCCCGTGCAGCGGGCACAGCATTATGGGCACAGCGGGGAAGCCGAACCTTAGCGCGTTAGCGCCCGGCTAGACAATGAAATTTAGGACGCAGGAGCGCTAAAACTGGCAGCGTGCTGCTCCCGCCATTCCTTGGCGATGAGCTCCAGCGGGAGTGCCTGACCGACCTGCTGCTCGCGGTGCCTGCGGTATTGTTCGATACGACACACCTGTTCGACCATGTAGGCGCGCAGCCCGGTGTCGTGGCCACTGAAGGCGACGCCGACCAGATAGGCATCGGACTGTTTGCTGCACCAGGCGACGAGGCCGGGGTAGGATGCCTGCTCACCCAACAGCGGGATGTGCAGCTCCACCGCGGTTCCTTGCGATAGAGGACGGGTCGAGTGGCAGGCCGCGCCACCGAGGCCGATATTGTCGAGGCGTTGCCACGGGTTGGGGGCTTGCCTGCGTAATCGCAATTCCACCGGCAGATCACTGTTATGACGAAGAAAGCGACGCATGAAAGACCACTCTGGCTGCCAGCAAATGGATAGTGCCCGTACCAGTATAGCCACTGAATTGGAACTGTCGGATTTTGATGCCGATCAGCGATTACTGAGCCTGCCGGGGATTTCACTGGTGATCTTCACCAGTCCCGGGTGTGCCGCCTGCCGTTATGCGCGTGAGCGGCTGCCGTTGTTTTCCATGCCTGTCGATCGACTGGCGTGGATCGATGCGGGTGACAACAACGGTCTGGTTCAACGCTATGACGTGTTCCATCTGCCAGCCATGTTTCTGGTTCGTGATGGGGGCTTCCAAGGCCCGCTGCACAGCCGGCTCGCCGCTGTCGAGCTGCACCATGCCATAGACGAGGCGCTTGGCCGCGAGCCCCAGGAACTGCCCTGATTTACGGCCTCCATCCGAGCGATAGCCCCTAGTCATTAATACTAAACGACTGCCCGCCACCCACTTGTGAAAGCTGCTGCTAAGCTCAAGCGAGGCGCCGCCGTGTCGGCAGTCGGGGAGGCCCCATGATTCGCTCGATTCTCTATGCAACCGATCTCGGCCTTTATGCACCTTATGTCTTGCAGCACGCGCTGGCCATGGCCCGCAGCTTCAAGGCGCGCCTCTACGTGGTGCACGTGGTCGAGCCGATGGGGCTGTTTGCCGAGTCGGTCCTGCAAACCTATGTGGACGAGGCGCGTCTCAAGGAATTGCGCAGCACCGGGCTGGATACGGTGATGAACAGCATCGAGCTGCGCGTGCTCGAGGGCTTTCGCGATGAGCTGGGCGACAACCGTGATGACCTCGACCTGATCGGCTCCGTGCGAGTGCTGCGGGGCGATCCACCGATCTCCATTCTCGAGGAGGCGCAGAAACTCGGTGTGGATCTGCTGGTCGTAGGCAGTCACAGCCATGGCGCAGCGCTGGAGGTACCGATGGGCAGGACGGCGTCGAGATTGCTGCAATTGTCCGATGTGCCGGTGTATCTGGTGCCCATGTTGCAACACCGCTCTCGTTACGAATGATCGCCGCGCGAACCGAATAAAAAATCTATATTTACTGTCTCAACCATTAATATGGTTATATATCGAGCCGACGATCAGGCTGCCTATCCGCTTTGAGGGATTTATATGAAGCTTCAGCAATTGCGCTACATCTGGGAAGTCGCGCACCATGACCTCAACGTCTCGGCCACGGCGCAGAGCCTCTATACCTCGCAGCCGGGTATCAGCAAGCAGATTCGTCTGCTCGAGGACGAGTTGGGCGTGGAAGTCTTCGCCCGCAGCGGCAAGCACCTGACGCGCGTGACCCCAGCGGGTGAGCGGATCATCACCACGGCCGGTGAGATCCTGCGCAAGGTCGAGAGCATCAAGCAGATCGCCCAGGAGTTCTCCAACGAGAAGAAGGGCACGCTGTCCATCGCGACCACTCACACCCAGGCACGTTATGCGCTGCCGCCGGTGATCAGCAGTTTCATCAAGCAGTACCCGGAAGTCGCCCTGCACATGCATCAGGGCACGCCGACGCAGATTTCCGAGATGGCCGCCGACGGCACCGTCGATTTCGCCATCGCCACCGAAGGTCTCGAACTGTTCAACGATCTGGTGATGATGCCTTGTTATCGCTGGAATCGCTGCGTGATCGTGCCTCAGGGGCATCCATTGGCGAAGTTGCCCAAGCTGACCCTGGAGGCACTGGCCGAGCACGAGATCGTTACCTACACCTTCGGTTTCACCGGTCGTTCCAAGCTCGACGAAGCATTCAGTCATCGCGGCCTCACCCCCAAGGTGGTGTTCACCGCGGCCGACGCCGACGTGATCAAGACTTATGTACGCCTTGGCCTCGGTGTCGGCATCGTGGCCAAGATGGCCGTCGATTCGACCCTCGACCCGGACCTCGTGGTGCTCGATGCCAGTGAACTGTTCGAGTCCAGCGTGACCAAGATCGGCTTCCGTCGTGGCACCTTCCTGCGTGGCTTCATGTGCGACTTCATCGAGAAGTTCGCCCCGCACCTGACCCGAGACGTTCTGGCCAAGGCCGTGCAGTGCCACAACAAGGTCGAGCTCGAAGAGCTGTTCAAGGGCGTGGAACTGCCGCTGCACTGATCGCTGTGGCAAACGAAAATGGCGCCCGTGGGCGCCATTTTCTTGCGTGCCGAGATCAGTGGCTCAGGTGCAGGCCGCACTCACGGTTGTCTTCGCCCTTGGTGGGGTCGAAGTAGTCGAAGTTGTTCGGCAGACCGTGGGCGGTAAGGTACTGATACAGGTCCTTGGACGACCAGTGCAGCAGCGGCGCGACCTTGATCAGGCCATCCGGGTTGATGCTGACCGGCTGCATCTGTGCGCGCACGGCCGTGTCGGTGGCGCGCAGCGCCGTGAACCAGACGCTCGGTGCGGTTTCGCGCAGCGCACGGGCGAAGGGCTCCAGCTTGACCTCTTCGGTGAACGCCGCATGGCGCGGGCCATCCAGTGCCGGTGTCGGGCCGTCGATGGCTTCGCGGTGAGCGCGGCTGCGCTTGGGCAGGTAGGTGATCAGGTTGAGGCCGAGCTGGCGGGTCACTTCGTCAGCGAACCTGTAGGTGGCGTCGGTGTTGTAGCCGCTGTCCATCCACACGATCGGGATGTCGGCCTTGGCCTGGCTGACCATGTGCAGGATGACGGCCTCGAACGGGCGGAAGTTGGTGGTGCAGATCGCTGGTTTACCCAGGCCGATCGCCCACTCGATCAGCTTTTCCGGCTGATTGGCGAATTCGGCGTTGAGTCTGTCCAGGTCGAGATCCATTGCGGGCTCCAGAGCATGTGGATGAGAGTGGCGATGGTAGCAAATCTGCGTGCTGGGCGGCGGCCGTATCGTCAAGGTGCCTTGGCTTCTGTAAAGTTGCCGGCAACTTTCAAGCCCAACGTAGGAGTGTGCCGTGGAAATCGCTTGCCTCGATCTGGAAGGGGTACTGGTCCCCGAGATCTGGATCGCCTTCGCCGAGAAGACTGGAATCGAATCCCTCAAGGCGACCACCCGGGACATTCCCGACTACGATGTCTTGATGAAGCAGCGCCTGCGTATCCTCGACGAGCATGGTCTGAAACTCTCGGATATCCAGGAAGTGATCGCCACGCTCGAGCCGCTGGAGGGCGCCGTCGAATTCGTCGACTGGCTGCGCGAGCGTTTCCAGGTGGTGATCCTTTCGGACACCTTCTATGAGTTCTCTCAGCCGCTGATGCGTCAATTGGGCTTTCCGACCCTGCTGTGCCATCGCCTGATCACCGACGAGACCGACCGTGTCGTGGACTACCAACTGCGACAGAAGGATCCCAAGCGTCAATCGGTATTGGCCTTCAAGAGCCTCTACTACCGTGTGATCGCAGCCGGCGACTCCTACAATGACACCACCATGCTCAGCGAGGCCCATGCCGGCATCCTGTTACATGCGCCGGAAAACGTGATCCGTGAATTTCCGCAGTTCCCGGCCGTGCACACATACGCGGACCTGAAGAACGAGTTCCTCAAGGCGTCCAATCGTCAGCTGAGTCTGTAACAGGATTGCCTGCTGCCGACGGGCGTCGGCAGCAGGGCAGGGCTCAGATTTCAGCCACTGGAACGTGGCCGAACAGTTCCTGAGAGAAGCGCGTGCGCTCTTCGGCGTTTTCCTGGATGCCCTTGGCGGCCAGTTCTTCCAGGCGAGCCTCCACCGCATGGGCGCGATGGGTCAGGCCGCAATCGTTGGCGATCTGGATGTTCAGGCCGGGGCGGGCGTTGAGCTCGAGAATCAGCGGGCCCTTGTCCTGGTCCAGCACCATGTCCACGCCAATGTAGCCCAGGCCGCACAGCTCGTAGCAGCCGGCGGCGAGTTTCATGAAGCCATCCCAGTTCGGCAACTGCACGCCGTCCACCGCGTTGGTGGTGTCCGGGTGCTTGGTGATCTTGTTGTTCAGCCAGGTGCCGCGCAGGGTCACGCCGGTTGCCAGATCCACGCCGACGCCGATGGCGCCTTGGTGGAGGTTGGCCTTGCCGCCCGACTGGCGGGTCGGCAGGCGCAGCATGGCCATCACCGGATAGCCCATCAGCACGATGATGCGGATATCCGGCACGCCTTCGTAGCTGATGCTCTTGAAGATGGCGTCCGGGGTCACCCGGTATTCGATCAGGGCACGATCGCGGTGTCCGCCGAGGGAGTAGAGCCCCGAGAGGATGCTGGAGATCTGCTGCTCGATTTCGGAGTGGCTGACGATCTTGCCCGACACCGTCTTGAAGCGATCCTCGAAGCGGTCGGCGATCACCAGAATGCCGTCTCCGCCGGCACCCTGGGCCGGCTTGACGACGAAATCGCTGCGCTCGCCGATGATCTTGTCGAGGTTGTCGATTTCCTTCTCGGTGGAGATCACCCCGTACATTTCCGGCACGTGAATGCCGGCCTGAATCGCCCGCTCCTTGGTGATGATCTTGTCGTCGACGATGGGGTACAGGTGCCGTTTGTTGTACTTCAGCACGTAGTCAGCATTGCGTCGGTTGATGCCCATGATGCCTTTGGCTTCAAGGGCCTTCCAGGTTTTCCAGAGACCTAGCATTGGCTCAATCCTTCAGGAAGGCTTTGAAGCGGAACAGTTCGGTCAGGCGGTAGCCGCGGTAGCGACCCATCGCCAGCATGAAGCCCACCAGAATCAGCAGAATTGCCGGGAAGGTGAAGACGAAGTAGACCAGTTCCGGCACGCTCATCAGCAGGTGCGCGATGGTGGCGGCGAACAGGGTGCCGATGGCGACCTTGAAGGCATGGCCACCGCCACGTTCCTCCCAGGTGATCGACAGACGCTCGATGGTCATGGTCAGGATCACCATCGGGAACAGCGCCACGGACAGGCCGCGTTCCAGGCCGAGCTTGTGACTGAACAGGCTGATGGTGGCGATCAGCACGACCACGAAGGTCAATACCACCGACAGGCGTGGCAGCATCTGCAGCTTCAGGTGCTCCAGATAGGAGCGCAGCGAGAGGCCGAGAGCGGTGATTACCGTGAACAGGAAGATGCCGAAGCCCAGCTGGGTCTCACGGAAGGCCAGGGCGATCAGCACCGGGGTGAAGGTACCCAGGGTCTGCAGGCCGCCGAGGTTGCGCAGGATCAGGATGACCAGCACGCCGATGGGGATCATCACCATGATCATGAAGGTCTGCTGGGTCTGCAGCGGCAGGCCGTACAGCGAATACTCCAGGAAGTCGGCGTCGGTGTTCTCGTCGGTCAGCTGAGCGAGGCGGATGGCGTTCATCTCGCTGTTGTTGAGGGTGAAGGTGGTAGTTGCCTGACGGCCGCCGTCGAGGGTGACCAGCGGCTCGTCACCCGTCCACCAGACCAGGCGATCGCTCGGCAGGCCTTGCTCCCCGGTTTCCGGGTTGAAGTACAGCCAGCGGTCGCCGTTGAAGCTGCGCAGCCAAAGCTCCGGGCTCTGCTGAATGTCGGCTGCCAGGCGAATGGTGTGTACGCGCTCCATCGGTACGTGGGCGATGGACAGCAGCAGTTCGACGGCCTGGGCCTTCTTGGTCGTCGAGGCATCGCCGCCGAGCAGCAGCTTGGCGTTGTCGTCATTGGTGTTGTTGACGCGCTTGATGGTCTCGCTGATGAAGGTCTCGACGTCGGCCGAGTGCTGGCGAATCGGCGCCAGCAGCGCTTCTGCCGCGATCTTCTCGGGACCTTCTACCGGAATGCTGTCACGGAAGATCGGCCCTTTGGCCTTGGCCTGCTCGCCGCTGTAGCGCTTGGTCAGTACAAGGCGGTAATAAAGAGTCTGCTTGCCGCTGGCACGGCGCGCCGACCAGGTCACCTTGCGGTTGCTGTCGGCACGGTTGACGCTCACGCCATAGTTGTTGGAGATGAAGCTCTCGTTGAGGCTGACGTAATCCTGATTCAGGGGCGGCACGAACATCTGCAGCTTGATCGGGTCACGACCATTGGCCTGGAATTCGACGCGGGTGTCGATGTTCCACAGGTCATCGGTCTCGTCGCTGCTGACCGGAATGCCAAGCACGAATATCTGATAGGCCGTAATCGCGATCCCCAGGCTCACCAGGATGGTGATGAGGACTTTCAGGTGCAGGGTGAGAGAGCGCATGGGATTACTCGCCGGATTTTGCGGTGGTACAGGCAGGTTTCCCTGCTGCGTATTTCAAACTTGGGTCGATCAGGGCGTCGAAGCGTTTGAGCGCATCGGAGCCGATCAGTAGCGGGTATTGAAAGGCGCTACGATCGGTAAGGTTCACCTCGATCTGGCGCCTGACCCCGCCCATGCAGACGTCCAGCTCGACGACCGGGCGCGCGGTGTAGGTCTTCTCGTCATCCGAATCGACATCGCCGGCTCGCCGCTTGATCTTGCTGATGCGCGCCAATGGACGTTCGATCGGGTGCGCATGGGCATCGTCGATGGCCAGATAGAACCGCACCCAGCGCTCGCCGTCACGCTTGAAGCGTTCGATGTCACGAGCGCTGAGCGAAGCGGTCTGGGCGCCGGTATCGAGCTTGGCGGCCACCTCCACGTCGATGTCGAGGCTGACGTATTCGTTCAGGCCGTAGATGGTCTTGTCCGCTGCCACGGCGAAGCCGGGCAGGAGCAATAGGCAGAAAAGCAGGGGAAGGGGCTTGAGTCTCATAAATCCTGTCGGGTGGATCGCGATCGGTAGAGCGAATCTCGGGCAGGGCCGCCGTTCGCTGGCTTGGAGTCTAGCAGGCGCCCTGAGACACCCCGTCCAGGCATGGATGGCGCGCATTCTAACATGGGGTTTTTCCGTGGTGACAGACGGTTTTCCGCCTTTCTATGTCTGCCTGTTATTGGTCGCGCTTATGGCAGTGCTGGGCCTATTGTCGACAATGCTATTTTTGGTTTGTGTGTTCATGGCTTTTTATCTATCGTTGCTGAACGAAATTCTATCGATGTGTCGACAATATGCAGGAGTCAAGTGTGTTTGCCCTGACCGCCGAGCAGGATGCGGAGACTCGCTCCGAACAGGTATTTCGCCGTATCCAGGCGGCCATCGTGAAAGGCGAGATCGCCCCCGGCAGCAAAATCTCCGAACCCGAACTGGCGCGCACCTACGGGATCAGTCGGGGCCCGCTGCGCGAGGCGATTCATCGCCTTGAGGGGCAGCGCCTGCTGGTGCGTATTCCTCACGTTGGCGCGCGAGTGGTATCGCTCGACCGTGACGAGCTGATCGAGCTCTACGAAATCCGTGAATCGCTCGAGGGCATGGCCTGTCGCCTAGCTGCCGAGCGCATGAGCGAAGCCGAGATCGACGATCTGCGCCGCGTGCTGGATACCCACGAGCGCGATGAGGCCTTCCAGGCTGGCGTGGGCTACTACCAGCAGGAAGGGGATTTCGACTTCCATTATCGGATCATCCACGGCAGCGGCAACCGTACCCTGGTGAAGATGCTCTGCGGCGAGCTCTATCAACTGGTGCGCATGTACCGCATCCAGTTTTCCGCCACGCCCAACCGCCCACCCCAGGCGTTCGCCGAACACCACCGTATTCTCGATGCCATCGCCGATCGTGACGGCGAACTGGCAGAGCTGCTGATGCGTCGTCACATCGGTGCATCCAGACGCAATATCGAGCGTCACTATCAAGGCGCCCATCCTTCCACCGTGAAATCCCGAGGAACGTCATGAGTCAGAGCACGCCAGGCCGGCGCTTTCGCGATGCGATCGCTAGTGAACAGCCGCTGCAAGTCGTCGGTGCCATCAATGCCAACCATGCACTGCTGGCCAAGCGCGCCGGTTTCAAGGCCATCTATCTTTCCGGTGGTGGGGTCGCGGCCGGGTCGCTGGGGCTGCCGGATCTGGGTATCAACACCCTGGACGACGTATTGATCGATGTGCGTCGTATCACCGACGTGTGCGATTTGCCGCTGCTGGTCGATATCGACACGGGCTTCGGCCCGTCAGCTTTCAACATCGAGCGCACCATCAAGAGCCTGATCAAGGCCGGTGCTGCCGCTGCGCACATCGAGGATCAGGTGGGTGCCAAGCGTTGTGGCCATCGCCCCGGCAAGGAAATCGTCTCGCTCGAGGAAATGGTCGACCGCGTGAAGGCCGCCGCAGATGCCAAAACCGACCCGAATTTCTTTCTGATCGCCCGTACCGACGCCATTCAGGCCGAAGGGGTGGAGGCCGCCATAGAGCGCTGCCAGCGTTACGTCGAAGCGGGCGCCGACGGCATCTTCGCCGAAGCGGCTTATGACCTGCCGACATACCAGCGCTTTGTCGATGCCCTGAAGGTGCCGGTACTGGCCAACATCACCGAGTTCGGTGCCACGCCATTGTTCACCCGGGACGAGCTCGCTTCGGCAGGCGTGGCCATCCAGCTCTATCCGCTGTCTGCCTTCCGCGCAGCCAACAAGGCCGCTGAAACGGTTTATTCCGCCATTCGCCAGGATGGCCATCAGCAGGCTGTCATCGAGCTGATGCAAACCCGTGCTGAACTGTACGAGCGCATTGGCTACCACGCCTTCGAGCAGAAGCTGGATGCGTTATTCGCTGCAAAGAAGTGATTATCCGGCAGGGCCGCACGGCGCCCCGCTCATAACAATAAATAGTCCCCAGTGGCTGAGAGGAGATACCGATGACTGCTACCGATAATGCCGTCCCCGGCTTCAAACCGAAGAAGTCCGTTGCCCTCAGCGGTACGGCTGCCGGCAATACCGCGCTGTGCACCGTCGGCCGTACCGGCAATGACCTGCACTACCGTGGCTATGACATCCTCGATGTCGCCACCACCTGCGAGTTCGAGGAAATCGCCCATTTGCTGGTGCACGGCAAGCTGCCGACGGCTGCCGAGTTGGCTGGCTACAAGGCGAAACTCAAGGCGTTGCGTGGTCTGCCAGCCGCGCTGAAAACTGCGCTGGAGCAGTTGCCGCCTTCTGCCCATCCGATGGATGTGATGCGCACGGGCGTATCGGTCCTGGGCTGCCTGATGCCGGAGAAGGACGACCATAATCACCCTGGTGCCCGCGACATTGCCGACAAGCTGATGGCTTCGCTCGGCTCGATGCTGCTCTATTGGTACCACTTCAGCCACAACGGCAAGCGTATCGAGGTCGAGACCGACGACGATTCCATCGGTGGCCACTTCCTCCATCTGTTGCACGGTGAGGCGCCCGGCGAGTCCTGGGTGCGCGCCATGCACACCTCGCTGATCCTGTATGCCGAGCACGAATTCAACGCCTCGACCTTCACCTCCCGGGTGATCGCCGGTACCGGCTCGGACATGTTCTCCGCCATCGCGGGCGGTATTGGCGCCTTGCGTGGGCCGAAACACGGCGGCGCCAACGAGGTGGCCTTCGAGATCCAGAAACGCTATGACACGCCGGACGAAGCCGAGGCCGATATCCGTGCGCGGGTCGAGAAAAAGGAAGTGGTGATCGGCTTCGGCCACCCGGTCTACACCGTGAGTGACCCGCGCAACAAGGTGATCAAGGAGGTCGCCCGCGAGCTGTCGGCCGAGCAGGGCAACAGCAAGATGTTCGATATTGCCGAGCGTCTGGAAACCATCATGTGGGACATCAAGAAGATGTTCCCCAACCTCGACTGGTTCAGTGCCGTCAGCTACCACACCATGGGCGTGCCCACTGCCATGTTCACGCCGCTGTTCGTCATTGCCCGCACGTCGGGCTGGGCCAGTCATGTCATCGAGCAACGCATCGACGGCAAGATCATCCGCCCGAGCGCCAACTACACAGGCCCCGAAGACCTGACGTTCGTGCCGCTCAAGGATCGCCAATAACATGACCACGACCGTGAATACCCAGTATCGCAAGGCACTGGCGGGCACTGCGCTGGATTACTTCGATGCCCGCGAGGCGATCGATGCGATCCGGCCTGGTGCCTACGCCAAGCTGCCCTATACCTCCCGCGTGCTGGCAGAACAGCTGGTGCGCCGCTGCGAGCCGGGCCTGCTCACCGACGCACTCAAGCAGCTGATCGAGCGCAAGCGCGATCTGGATTTTCCGTGGTACCCGGCGCGCGTGGTCTGCCATGACATTCTCGGCCAGACCGCACTGGTCGACCTGGCCGGCTTGCGCGATGCCATCGCGCAAAGGGGCGGTGACCCCGCCAAGGTCAACCCGGTGGTGCCGACCCAGCTGATCGTCGACCATTCCCTGGCCGTCGAGGCGGCAGGCTTCGACCCCGATGCCTTCGAGAAGAACCGCGCCATCGAGGATCGTCGCAACAAGGATCGCTTCCATTTCATCGAGTGGACCAAGACGGCGTTCAAGAACGTCGATGTGATCCCGGCTGGCAACGGCATCATGCATCAGATCAACCTGGAGAAAATGAGCCCGGTGATCCAGGCGCGTGGTGGATTGGCGTTCCCTGACACCTGTGTCGGCACCGACTCGCATACCCCGCACGTCGACGCACTGGGCGTGATCGCCATCGGTGTCGGCGGCCTGGAAGCGGAGACCGTGATGCTCGGTCATCCGTCGATGATGCGCCTGCCCGATATCGTCGGTGTCGAGCTCACGGGCAAGCGTCGACCTGGCATCACCGCCACGGACATCGTCCTGGCCATTACCGAGTTCCTGCGCAAGGAACGCGTGGTGGGCGCCTGGGTGGAGTTCTTTGGCGACGGGGCGGATAGCCTGTCCATCGGCGACCGGGCGACCATCTCCAACATGTGCCCGGAATATGGCGCCACGGCAGCGATGTTCTACATCGATCAACAGACCATCGAGTACCTCACGCTCACCGGTCGCGAGCCCGAGCAGGTGGCGTTGGTGGAGCATTACGCGAAGACCCTTGGGCTCTGGAGCAGCGCGCTGAAAACCGCCGAGTACGAGCGCGTGCTGACATTCGACCTGAGTAGCGTGGTGCGCAACATGGCCGGCCCGAGCAACCCGCACAAACGCTTGCCAACCTCGGCATTGCAGGAGCGGGGTATCGCTGACGGTGCCAAGCTGGCGTCAGCCAGAGCCGAGGAAGCCGGCGGGCAATTGCCCGATGGTGCGGTGATCATCGCTGCCATCACCAGTTGCACCAATACCTCGAACCCACGAAACGTGATCGCCGCTGGCCTTGTGGCGAAAAAGGCCAATGCTCTGGGCCTGGTTCGCAAGCCATGGGTGAAGACGTCATTCGCGCCTGGCTCCAAGGTCGCCCGGCTGTACCTGGAAGAGGCGGGGTTGCTGACCGAGCTGGAGCAGCTCGGTTTTGGCATCGTCGCTTACGCCTGCACCACCTGTAACGGTATGTCTGGCGCGCTGGAGCCGAACATCCAGCAGGAAATCATCGCGCGTGATCTGTATGCCACGGCCGTGCTGTCGGGCAACCGTAACTTCGATGGGCGTATCCACCCCTACGCCAAGCAGGCTTTTCTGGCTTCGCCGCCGCTGGTGGTGGCATACGCCATCGCCGGCACCGTGCGCTTCGATATCGAGCAGGATGTGCTGGGCTACGATCAGGTTGGCAGCCCGATCACGCTCAAGGATCTGTGGCCGAGCGACGAAGAAATCGACGCCATCGTCGCCACTGCGGTGAAGCCGGAGCAGTTCAAGCAGGTCTACATTCCGATGTTCGATCTGGGCACCGTGCAGGAAGCCGAAAGTCCGCTTTACGAATGGCGCCCGACGTCCACCTACATCCGTCGGCCACCCTACTGGGAAGGCGCTCTGGCGGGGGAACGTACCCTCAAGGGCATGCGTCCGCTGGCGATCCTGCCGGACAACATCACCACCGATCATCTGTCGCCCTCGAATGCCATCCTGGCCGATTCGGCCGCTGGCGAGTACCTGACGAAAATGGGCTTGCCAGAGGAGGACTTCAATTCCTATGCCACCCACCGCGGCGACCATCTGACCGCGCAGCGTGCGACCTTCGCCAATCCGCAACTGGTCAACGAGATGGCCGTTGTCGATGGCCAGGTGAAAAAGGGCTCGCTGGCTCGCGTCGAGCCGCAAGGTACGGTAATGCGCATGTGGGAAGCGATCGAAACCTACATGAACCGCAAGCAGAACCTGATCATCGTTGCCGGCGCCGACTATGGCCAGGGCTCTTCCCGAGACTGGGCGGCCAAGGGCGTGCGCCTGGCGGGCGTGGAAGTGATCGTCGCCGAAGGTTTCGAGCGCATCCACCGTACAAACCTGGTGGGCATGGGCGTGCTGCCAGTGGAGTTCAAGCCGGGCACCACGCGCCTGACCCTCGACCTGGATGGCACCGAAACCTATGACATCGAAGGCGAGCCCTCGCCAGGCTGCGATCTGACACTGATCATCCGTCGCGGCGAGGCTGGCGTGGTCAGGGTTCCGGTGACCTGTCGCCTGGACACGGCCGCCGAGGTGAAGGTCTACAACGCCGGGGGCGTGTTGCAGCGTTTTGCCAAGGATTTCCTCGAAGGCGCCGTGGCTTGATCCCCTGGGTGGAGCGGGCGCTTGGCTGGCGCCTTTCCATCCTGCTTCAGGCTTCCAGAGTCGATCTTCGAAGGGGTATCCGCCCGACGTTCTTTCATTGTTCAGCCAGGACGAATCATGGCTTATCAACAGCAAATCAAAATCCCCGCTACTTACATGCGTGGCGGCACCAGCAAGGGCGTGTTCTTCCGTCTGGACGATCTTCCCGAGCGCTGCCAGGTGCCGGGTCAGGCTCGCGACAAGCTGTTCATGCGCGTCATCGGCAGCCCCGATCCGTATTGCGCGCATATCGATGGGATGGGCGGTGCCACCTCCAGTACCAGCAAATGCGTGATTCTGGCCAAGAGCAGCCGGCCTGACCACGACGTGGATTACCTCTACGGTCAGGTGTCCATCGACAAGGCCTTCGTCGACTGGAGTGGCAACTGCGGCAACCTCTCCACCGCTGCGGGCGCATTCGCCTTGCATGCCGGGCTCATCGACCCGGTGCGCATTCCGCAAAACGGCACCTGCGAGGTGCGCATCTGGCAGGCCAATATCCACAAGACCATCATTGCCCACGTTCCAGTCAGCGACGGCCAGGTTCAGGAAACCGGCGACTTCGAGCTCGACGGGGTGACCTTTCCGGCCGCGGAGATCGTGCTCGAGTTTCTCGAGCCGTCAGACGACGGCGAGGAGGGGGGCTCGATGTTCCCGACCGGCAATCTGGTCGATGACCTTGAAGTGCCCGGTGTCGGCACCTTCAAGGCCACCATGATCAGTGCCGGCATTCCCACGGTATTCGTCAACGCCGAGGACATCGGCTACCTGGGCACCGAGTTGCGCGAAGCCATCAATGGCGACCCGGCGCAGCTCGCGCGCTTCGAGAAGATCCGCGTGGCAGGCGCCCTGCGCATGGGCCTGATCAAGACCGCTGAAGAGGCGGCGACCCGGCAGCACACGCCGAAAATCGCTTTCGTCAGCCCACCGAAATCGTACACGTCATCGAGTGGCAGGACGGTCGACGCCGCGGAGGTGGACCTGCTCGTGCGAGCGCTGTCCATGGGCAAACTGCACCATGCGATGATGGGCACGGCTGCGGTCGCCATCGGCACGGCGGCAGCCATTCCCGGCACATTGGTGAATCTGGCGGCGGGTGGTGGCGAGCGCAGTGCGGTGCGTTTCGGTCATCCGTCCGGCACGCTGCGGGTTGGCGCCGAGGCCCGCCAAGATGGCGAGCATTGGCAGGTGACCAAGGCCATCATGAGCCGCAGCGCGCGGGTATTGATGGAGGGCTGGGTGCGCGTACCAGGCGACGCTTTCTAGTGGGCCGGCTCAGTGTTGTGTCGTGCCGATCAGCAGCCCGCCTGCACCCATGAAGAACGCACCGGTAGTGCGGTTGAGGCGCTGCGCGCCCCGGCTGGTGCGGATGAAACGACGAATTTGCCGGCCGAACAGGGCGTAGACCAGCGACGCGGCATACTCGGCAAGCAGGTAGGTTGCGCCCAGGTAGACGAACTGCTCGATGGCGGGCTGGCCCGGCTTGATGAACTGCGGGAACACCGCAGCGAACAGCAGGATGGCCTTGGGGTTGCTGATACCGATCAGGAACTCCTGCAGCATCAAACGGCCAATTCGCCGCTGCGGCTGCACGGCAGGCACCGCGCCGTCCAGCTCCAGGCCATTGAACTCTCGGCTGCGCCAGGCGCTTATGCCCAGGTAGAGCAGGTACAGCGCGCCCACCCATTTGATCGCCGTGAACGCGGTTTCCGAGGCCAGCAGCATGGCCCCCAGACCGATGGCGGAAATGCTCAGGAAGATGGCGAAGGCCACCACGCGGCCGGTGGTGGCCAGCACGGCCGTACCGATGCCGTGGCGAATGCCGTTGTTCATCGCGCAAAAGTTGTTCGGCCCTGGCGTCAGTGCGATCAGCATGGCGACAGGGGCGAAGAGCACGGCATCGAGCAGGGTCATGGGGCACGTCCAGGGAGGGTGCGGGTTACTTGAAGCGCCGTTCGACGCCTTTTTCCACCAGGATCTTGGCGGAGATTTCTTCCACCGAGAAGTGCGTGGAGTCGATGAAGTTGATCGATTCGCGACGGAACAGGCTTTCCACCTCGCGCACCTCGAACTCGCACTGAGCATAGCTGGAGTAACGGCTGTTGGGCTTGCGTTCGTTACGAATGGCGGCCAGGCGATCGGCATCGATGGTCAGACCGAACAGCTTTTCACGGTACTTCTTCAGCGAAGCCGGTAACTGCAGGCGTTCCATGTCGTCTTCGGTCAGCGGGTAGTTGGCGGCACGGATGCCATACTGCATGGCCATGTACAGGCAGGTCGGGGTCTTTCCGCAGCGCGATACGCCGACCAGAATCAGATCTGCCTTGTCATAGTAGTGCGTGCGCGCGCCATCATCGTTGTCGAGGGCGAAGTTGACCGCCTCGATGCGCTCCATGTAGTTGGCGTTGTGAATGATCGAGTGCGACTTGCCCACCGAGTAGGAGGAGTGCGAGTTCAGCTCCTGCTCCAGGGGTGACAGGAAGGTCGAGAAGATATCGATCATGAAGCCGCGCGACTCGGCCAGAATGTCGTGGATCTGCTGATTGACGATGGTGGCGAAGATGATCGGGTTGGCGCCGTCCTTGTCGGCGGCGTTATTGATTTGTTGTACCATCGCACGCGCTTTTTCCACGCTGTCGACGTACGGCCGTGTGAGCTTGGTGAAGCCGATGGTCTCGAACTGGGCCAGCAGGCTCTGCCCCAGCGCTTCTGCGGTGATACCGGTGCCGTCGGAGATGAAGTACGCGGTTCGATTCATTGCGACAATGGCCTTAAGCTGAGAGCGAATCTTGGCTATGATGGGCCAGTTTTGCGGCCCCCGATGGGCTTGCATTGTTACTTATTTTCCAGGGCCAGGCCATTGTCCACACGGCGCGAGCCGGCGGCTTTTCCAGCCCCATGAGCTTTTCCAACACTGAAGTGGAGAGATCACCTTGGCAGAGTACGTAGTTTCCCTCGATAAGCTCGGCAATCATGATGTCGAGCACGTAGGGGGCAAGAACGCCTCCCTCGGCGAGATGATCAGCAACCTGGCGGGGGCCGGCGTCTCGGTTCCCGGTGGTTTCGCCACTACGGCACAGGCCTATCGCGACTTCCTCGAGCAGAGTGGACTCAACGCGCAGATTCACGAAGCGCTGGACGCTCTGGACGTCGAGGACGTCAACGCCCTGGCCAAGACCGGTGCGCAGATCCGTCAGTGGGTGATGGACGCCGAGTTCCCCTGCGAGCTCAACGAGCAGATCCGCACCGCCTTCGCCGCCATGGCGGGTGGCAATGACAACATGGCCGTCGCCGTGCGCTCTTCGGCGACCGCCGAAGACCTGCCCGATGCGTCCTTTGCCGGCCAGCAGGAAACCTTCCTGAATATTCGCGGCGTGGAAAACGTCATCCGTGCTGCCAAGGAAGTCTTCGCTTCGCTGTTCAACGACCGCGCAATCGCCTACCGCGTGCATCAGGGCTTCGATCACAAGCTGGTCGCACTGTCTGCCGGCGTGCAACGCATGGTGCGCTCGGAAACCGGTACCGCCGGGGTGATGTTCACCCTCGACACCGAATCGGGCTTTCGCGACGTGGTCTTCATCACCGGTGCATACGGCCTCGGTGAGACCGTCGTGCAGGGCGCGGTCAACCCCGACGAGTTCTACGTGCACAAGCACACCCTCGAAGCGGGTCGCCCGGCGATTCTGCGCCGCAACCTGGGCAGCAAGGCGATCAAGATGATCTACGGCGACGAGGCCAAGGCCGGCAAGTCGGTCAAGGTCGTCGACGTCGACCGCGCCGAACGCGCACGCTTCTGCCTGAGCGATGCCGAGGTCACCGAGTTGGCCAAGCAGGCGGTGATCATCGAGAAACACTACGGCCGCCCGATGGACATCGAGTGGGCCAAGGACGGTGACGACGGCAAGCTGTACATCGTCCAGGCGCGCCCCGAGACCGTGAAGAGCCGCGCCAACGTCACCGTGATGGAACGCTACCTGCTCAAGGAGACCGGCACCGTGCTGGTCGAGGGTCGCGCCATCGGCCAGAAGATCGGTGCCGGCAAGGTGCGGGTCATCAACGACGTGTCGGAAATGGACAAGGTTCAGCCTGGCGACGTGCTGGTTTCCGACATGACCGATCCGGACTGGGAGCCGGTGATGAAGCGCGCCAGCGCCATCGTCACCAACCGTGGCGGACGCACCTGCCATGCGGCGATCATCGCCCGTGAGCTGGGCATTCCGGCCGTGGTCGGTTGCGGCAACGCCACCCATGTGCTGCGTGATGGCCAGGGCGTGACCGTTTCCTGTGCCGAGGGTGATACCGGTTTTATCTTCGAAGGCGAGCTGGGCTTCGACATTCGCAAGAACTCCGTCGACGCCATGCCCGAACTGCCGTTCAAGATCATGATGAACGTCGGCAACCCGGATCGCGCCTTCGACTTCGCCCAGTTGCCCAACGCGGGCATCGGCCTGGCGCGTCTGGAGTTCATCATCAACCGCATGATCGGCGTGCACCCCAAGGCGCTGCTGAACATGGATGGCCTGCCGCCGGAAATCAGGGAAAGCGTCGAAAAGCGCATCGCTGGCTATGACGACCCGGTGAATTTCTACGTCGAGAAACTGGTCGAGGGCATCAGCACCCTGGCCGCTGCGTTCTGGCCGAAGAAAGTCATCGTGCGCCTGTCCGACTTCAAGTCCAACGAATACGCCAACCTGATCGGCGGCAAGCTGTACGAACCGGAAGAAGAGAACCCGATGCTCGGTTTCCGCGGTGCCTCGCGCTACATCAGCGAGTCGTTCCGCGACTGCTTCGAGCTGGAATGCCGGGCGTTGAAGAAGGTTCGCAACGAGATGGGCCTGACCAACGTCGAGATCATGGTGCCTTTCGTGCGTACCCTGGGCGAAGCCAAGCAGGTGGTCGATCTGCTGGCCGAAAATGGTCTGGCACGTGGTCAGGATGGCCTCAAGGTCATCATGATGTGCGAGCTGCCGTCCAACGCCATTCTGGCTGAAGAGTTCCTCGAGTACTTCGACGGCTTCTCCATCGGCTCCAACGACCTGACGCAGCTGACCCTGGGCCTGGATCGCGATTCCGGTATCGTCGCTCACCTGTTCGACGAGCGTAACCCGGCGGTCAAGAAGCTGCTGGCCAATGCCATCGCCGCGTGCAACAAGGCGGGCAAGTACATCGGTATCTGCGGCCAGGGGCCTTCGGACCATCCGGATCTGGCCAAGTGGCTGATGGAGCAGGGCATCGAGAGCGTTTCCCTGAACCCGGATTCGGTGCTGGAAACCTGGTTCTTCCTCGCTGAAGGCCAGCCTGGCTGACCGACACGCACTCAACGGTGACCCGAGGGCAGGTTCTACCTGCCCTTTTTTGTGACCCGCATTCCCGCTGGCCGGCTTTTCTAAGGCGCCAGCTGTTTACCGACATTTGTGGCCTGCCGGCGGGCGATTTCTCGCCATCGGCAGCGTGGCTGTACCAGAGCGAAGAAGATGCAGAGCAGTAGTGAGTTGTTTCCCGTTGCGCTGATCAGTGCCGATCTGCGTGGCGACCTGAGTGAAGATGTCTACCGCCTCAAGCCAGGTAACAGCCCGGATTTCAGCGTTGAACTGGTGTTGACCCGACTGGCCGTGGCAGGGCAGGAGGGGGGGCGTGGCGAGCCGGTGATCCTGCTGCACGGCAGCTTTTCCAATCGGCGCTTCTGGTATTCACCCAAATGCATCGGCCTGGCACCGTATCTGGCTCGCGCCGGGTTCGATGTGTGGATCGCGGAAATGCGTGGCCATGGCCTTTCACCGCGCAACCTCGCCTATCGCTACAACTGCGTGGCCGACTATGCGCGTTACGACCTGCCGGCAATAGCCGCCTTCGTTGCTGAAAAGAATCCGCGTCCTGCGCACTGGCTCGGCCATTCGCAGGGCGGCCTGACCCTCGCCGCAGCGTTGGGCGGCGGCTATCTGCAACAGGGCGGGATCGCCAGCGTCGGCCTGTTCGGTACCGAGATCAGCCGCCGCTATTGGCCGCTGAAGGTGCCGCCGCTCGGATGGCTGGCGCGTTTGCTGCTCAAGCGTTTTGCGCTGCTGTCGGGCTCGCGGCTCAAGCGCGGGCCCGAAGACGAGCCCATCGGCATCGCACTGGAGATCCTCCGCTGGCATCGCTTGTTCGGCCGATTCGGTGATGCCGAGCGCGATTGGTGGGCCGGTTTGCATGAGGTGCAGGTGCCGTTGCTGGCAGTGGCGGGCGAGGGTGACCTCAAGTGTCCACCTGCGGCGTGCCGGGCGCTTTTCGAGCAATTCGCCTCGCGGGATCGGCAGTTCATCCATCTGAGCCGTGCTCAGGGCTTTCAACAGGATTACGACCACGTGCAGATGCTGGTCAGCAAGCCGGCGCAGGACGAAGTCTGGCCGCTGGTTCGCCGTTGGCTCGAGGGGGAGCGGCAGGCGCCGCTCGCCACCGCGCCGGAGGAAAGCGCCGCGGCCATTCCTGCCACTCCGTGATCCGGCTAAGATGGCCTCGTCAATCGCTGCGACGTCTTCACCATGTCCGTAGCGCCGCCGAGAAGACTATGCTGCAGGCCTCGATCACCTACTCAGGAGCTTCGCCATGCAATACATCACGCCCGATCTGTGTGACGCCAACCCGGAACTGGTCAGCGTCGTGGAGCCGATGTTCAGCAATTTCGGAGGCCGCGATTCTTTCGGTGGGCAGATCGTCACCGTCAAATGCTTCGAGGACAATTCCCTGGTCAAGTCCCAGGCCGATGAGCCCGGTGCTGGCAAGGTGCTGGTGGTCGACGGCGGGGCCTCGCTGCGTTGTGCGCTGCTGGGCGACATGATCGCCGAGAAGGCCGCGAAGAATGGCTGGGAAGGCATGGTGATCTATGGCTGCGTGCGTGACGTCGATGTGCTGGCGCAGACCCATCTCGGCGTTCAGGCTCTGGGCAGCCACCCGATGAAGACCGAGAAGCGTGGCTTGGGTGATCTCAACGTAGTGGTCACCTTCGGTGGCGTGACCTTCCGCCCGGGTGAGTACCTGTATGCCGACAACAACGGCATCATCGTTTCGCCGCAGGCCTTGCAGGTCGAGTAAATCAGCTTGTCGCAGCCACCCGGCTGCAGTGACCAATCACCAGGGGTATGGATGTACGAGGAAGACAACGCGCAGTGGGGCCTGGTGCACGGCTTCGTGCTCGATGGTAAAGGTGGCGCCTGCGCGGTCGCGCGCGAGCAACTCGATGAATTACAGCTGGCGCAGGGGCAGAGCCTCTGGCTGCACTGGGATCGCAGTCACCCGCAGACCCAGAGCTGGCTGCGCCGCGACAGTGGTTTGAGCGAGTTCGCCTGCGATCTGTTGCTCGAGGAAAATACCCGGCCACGGGCATTGCCGCTACCCAACGATGAGCTGCTGGTGTTTCTGCGTGGCGTCAACCTCAACCCGGGTGCCGAGCCCGAGGACATGGTATCGGTGCGGATTTTCGCCGAAGCGCGCCGCATCATCTCGCTGCGTCTGCGCCCGTTGCGAGCCACCGAGGATCTGATCGAGCGGCTGCAGGTCGGCAAGGGGCCGAAGACCGCCTCCGAACTGGTGCTGCAGCTCAGCGATTACCTGACGGACAAGGTCGAGGATCTGGTGGCCGAGCTCTCCGAACTGGTCGACGGCCAGGAAGAGAAGGTCGATGGCGACGAGCGGGCCTTGCCCGATCACGGCCTGCTGCTGCAAATCCGTCGGCGCGCAGCGAACCTGCGACGCTTTCTGTCGCCACAGCGTGACATCTATGTACAGCTGACGCGCAGCCAACTGCCCTGGCTGACCCACGAAGACGGCATCTACTGGAACGAATTGAACAACCGCCTGCTGCGCTACCTCGAGGAGCTGGAACTGACTCGCGAGCGCATCGGGCTGCTGCTGGAAACGGAAAATCGGCGCATGGACGTGCGCATGAACCACATCATGTTCCGTTTCGGCATCATCACCTGCGTCTTCCTGCCAATGAGCTTCGTCACCGGGCTGCTGGGCATCAACGTCGGCGGTATCCCGGGAGCTGACAGCCCGTACGGCTTTCTCGTCGCCTGCCTGTTGATGCTGTCCATCGGCTTTGGGCAGTGGCTGCTGTTCCGGCGCTTGCGCTGGGTCTGATGTGACTTGCGTCTCAGGCGCTTCGTCTAGCGAAGACGTTCTATGAGGTCTGCCATGCACGATCCATTCGAAGAATCCCTGCGTGATCTGTTGAAAGCCTCGTCTTCGCCATCGCGCGATGACGACGCTTGTCTGAACCGCGTCCTGAAGACCGCCAACCGCCAGGTCGGCGCGGGCGACCTGTTCGGCTTGATGGGGCACTGGGCCGGCGCCCTGATGATTGCCCTCAACAATGGCTCTTCCCATGTAGCACCGGTGTCGCGTCGCCGTGCTGCTGCTCGCTCTTCTGATAAGGCTGAATGAAATGGAACTCGACCCTTGGACTCATAGCCTGGTCGCCGCGATGACGGCGTTGTGGACGAAAGTCGCCAGCTTCATTCCCAACCTGTTCGTGGCCCTGGTGCTGGTGCTGCTCGGCTTCGTGGTCGCCAAGCTGCTCGATACGCTGCTTTCCAAGCTGCTCGGCAAACTGGGCCTCGACCGCCTGATGGCCGGTACCGGCCTGACCAAGATATTGGGCCGGGCGGGCTTTCAGGTTCCGGTTTCGACCCTCATCGGCAAGATCGTCTACTGGTTCGTACTGCTGATATTCCTGGTTTCCGCTGCCGAGTCGCTGGGGCTGGAGCGTGTTTCCGCAACGCTGGACGTGCTCGCCCTGTACCTGCCGAAGGTGTTCGGCGCCGCGCTGATCCTGCTGGCCGGTGTGCTGCTGGCTCATCTGCTCAGCGGCCTGGTGCGCGGGGCTGCGGAAGGCGTCGGCCTGGACTACGCCCATGGCCTGGCGCGGCTGGCCCAGGGGCTGGTGATCATCATCAGCATCTCCGTGGCGATCGGCCAGTTGGAAGTCAAGACCGACCTGCTCAACAACGTCATTGCCATCGTGCTGATTTCCGTTGGCCTGGCAGTCGCACTGGCGCTGGGCCTCGGCAGCAAGGAGCTGGCCAGCCAGATTCTCGCCGGTATCTACGTGCGTGAGCTGTATCAGGTGGGGCAGGAAATCGAGGTGGGGGGGGTCGAAGGCCAGATCGAAGAAATCGGTACGGTGAAGACCACGGTGTTGACGGACTCTGGCGAGCTGATATCGCTCTCCAATCGGGTGCTGCTCGAGCAGCGGGTAAGCAGCCGCTGAGGGTGCATTTCTGCTACCCTATGCGCCCAGCCAGCGGCCTGTACGGACAGGTGCTGGCTGTTTTCGTCCTGACCGTTGGCCCGATCTGCTTTGAACGCACCCCAATCACCGTCACTGCGCTATGACCCACGCGAGCTCTCCGACGAGGAGCTGGTGGCGCGTGCCCATGACGAGCTGTTCCACATCACGCGTGCCTACGAGGAGCTGATGCGGCGTTACCAGCGTACCCTGTTCAACGTGTGTGCACGATATTTAGGGAACGATCGAGATGCGGACGATGTCTGTCAGGAAGTGATGCTGAAAGTTCTATACGGACTGAAGAACTTCGAGGGTAAATCGAAGTTCAAGACCTGGCTCTACAGCATTACTTACAACGAGTGTATTACCCAGTATCGCAAGGAGCGTCGCAAACGTCGTTTGATGGATGCGCTGAGTTTGGATCCACTAGAAGAAGCGTCCGAAGAAAAGGCGCCGAAGGTAGAGGATCGAGGTGGTTTGGATCGCTGGCTCGTGCATGTGAACCCGATTGACCGTGAGATTCTGGTGTTGCGCTTCGTTGCGGAGCTGGAGTTTCAGGAGATCGCCGACATCATGCACATGGGCCTGAGCGCCACGAAAATGCGCTACAAGCGCGCGCTAGACAGATTGCGGGAGAAGTTTGCAGGAATTACCGAAAGTTAGTTCGGGGCGAACTTTCACTAGCATAGGTGAGTTTTGTTAAACTTACCGACGACTCGCATGTCTATCTGCATGTGAATCAATCAATCTATAGATGGGGATTTAACGGATGAAACTGAAAAACACCTTAGGCGTTGTCATTGGCTCCTTGGTAGCCGCAACCTCGATGGGCGTGCTGGCTCAAGGCCAAGGCGCTGTCGAGGTGGAAGGCTTTGCCAATCGCTACTTCACCGACACTCAGCGTGATTTCGCTCATGACGAAGGCAACCTGTTCGGCGCCAGCGTTGGTTACTACCTGACCGACGACGTTGAACTGGCTCTGTCCTACGGCGAGTACCACGACCTGCGTGGCGAAGGCGCTGCTGGCAGCAAGAACATCAAGGGCAACCTGACTGATCTGAAAGCCCTCTACCACTTCGGTCAGCCGGGTGTTGGCCTGCGTCCGTACGTTTCCGGCGGTTTCGGCCACCAGAGCATCGGCGACGCCAACAAAGGCGGTCGCGATACCTCCACTCTGGCCATCGCTGGCGCTGGTGCCAAGTACTACTTCACCGAAGTTCTGTACGCACGTGCTGGCGTTGAAGCGCTGTACAACATCGACAAAGGTGACACCGAATGGCAAACCGGCGTCGGTGTCGGTCTGAACTTCGGCGGTAGCACCCGTCAGGTTGCCCAGGTGACTGAGCCGGCTCCAGAGCCAGTTCCAGCTCCGGCTCCGGTCGTTGAAGAAGCCCCGCAAGTGGTTCGTGTTGAGCTGGACGTCAAGTTCGACTTCGACAAGGCCGCTGTCAAAGAAGAAAGCTATGGCGACATCAAGAGCCTGGCTGACTTCATGAACCAGTACCCGCAAACCAGCACCACCGTTGAAGGTCACACCGACTCCGTCGGTACTGACGCTTACAACCAGAAGCTGTCCGAGCGTCGTGCCAACGCCGTTCGTGACGTACTGGTCAACCAGTACGGCGTAGGCGCTAACCGCGTCAACTCCGCTGGCTACGGTGAGTCCCGTCCGGTTGCTGACAACGCTACCGAAGAAGGCCGCGCGATCAACCGTCGCGTAGAAGCCGAAGTAGAAGCCCAAGCCCAGTAATAGGCTCAGGTTTCAGGAAAACCCGGCTTCGGCCGGGTTTTTCTTTGCCTGTAGAAAAGTGCTAAAGGCGCAAATAAAAACGGCATCTACCAGGCCACCCGATGGGGGAAGGAGACCTGGCAGACGCCGTGTTCGTTACTCGGCTTCCCAACGAATGACCGCCGATTTGATGTCTGAATGATACAGCAAGTATCGCGCCACGTGGTCGTACAAGTGCAAATCCATTGCTTGCGGGCACAACCCATCGCGGATCATGGGCCATTGCTGGGCGTGGCCGGTTGCGAATGGATCGTTATGAGGCAGGGCAGGCCTGAGCCTCTTCCACATAGTCTCGCAGCCAGCGCAGCACATCCACGGCCTCCCAGCGATTGGGGTCGAACATGGCATAGGCCAGACCCTGGTAACCCACCACATCGAGCTGCCGGTGATAACCCGCACGCTGCAACAAGGCCTCGATCTCGGCGAAGCAGGTGTTGAAGTGCAGGCGGTTGAAGGGGGTTTTACCTTCGGTAACGATTCCCTCCAGATGCAGTTCCTCGACGATGGGCCGAACCTTGTCCAGCTGCATCCGGTTGATCGAGTGCTTGAGTTGCATTACGTCCAGCATAGTAGGCTCCCGCTTTACGCCTTGACCCCAGCCGGGGCAATCCCGGTTTTCGATCAGTGATGACGCTAGGGTAAATCAAAAGTACTGTACAAATAAACAGTATTCGGTAATAGTGAGCTTCGACGCTTCATGACTCCCATATCCGCGAGCGCTGCAGAGCGCCCGTGGCCGATGCCGAGGGCTCAGAACAATGCAACAGATACTCATGACAATTGTGCTGTTGGTGACGCTTACGGGCTGCGTGCAGCCGCACGTCGAGCAACCCAGGGTCAATGCCAATTACCTGATCATCGAAGACAGCCAGGCCTGGGCCGTACTGGTTTCAGATGGCAAGCGCGTGGAAGAGCCTGGTGTGGTGGTCGATGCGATCAAGCTGGCCGGCAGCGATGCACCGATAGCTGCCAGTTACGTGATCGATACGCCTAACTGCGGCAAGGTGCAGTGGCTGGTCGAACGTCAGGACGCCGCGGACGGGGTGACCACCCGCATGACCCTGCATGACAACAATCAGTTGGGTGGTTCGGGCTGCGTGATCGGCGAAGGCCTGACGCGAGTCTGGACGGTTCTCGATTACTCCAGCTGACACCCGCAAACTAGCAGGCGGCCGCTGCGATGGACGCCTTGCGCTCTTCGGCGGTGATGCGTTGGCAGATCTCGATGATCTGCTCACGCATCCAGCGATTGGCTGGGTCCTGGTCAGTGCTCTCATGCCAGTAGAGATGGGTTTCCAATAGCGGGATGCTGGCAACCGGCAGCTCGCTGAAATGCAGGTCGTTATCCCGGGCGAAGCGCTCCGGCACGGTGATCGCCATGTCGGTGTCTCGCATCACACGGCAGGCCATCAGGTAATGCTGAGAGCGCAGGGCGATGCGCCTCTGAATGCCCATCTTGCCCAAGGCCAGGTCGACATAACCCAGGCCGCTGCGGCGGCTGGAAATGTGGATATGGGTCAGTGACAGGTATTTCTCCAGACTCAGCTTTTCATTGCCCAGCGGATGGCCATGGCGCATCGCGCAGACGTATCGGTCTTCCATCAGTTTGACGTGGCGCACCTGCGGGTCGATGTTCAACGGCGCATCCACGGCGAAGTCCAGGCGTCCTGCAGCCAGCTCCTTGGTGGTTTCCCGGCGACGTACCAGCATGCTTTCGATGGTCACGCTCGGCGCCTGACGACGCAGGCGCTGGAACACCGGTGGCAACACCACGGCTTCGGTCAGGTCGGTCATGCTGATGCGGAAGGTCTTGTTCGCCTGGGCCGGGTTGAAGGTACGGCTTTCCTGCACCGAGATACGCAGCTGCTGCAGCGCGGTGCGCACCGGGGTGATGATGTTCTGCGCCATTGGCGTCGGTACCATGCCCTGGGCGGTGCGTACGAACAGCGGGTCGTTGAAGGTCTCCCGCAGGCGTGCCAGGGCATTGGATACCGCTGGCTGGGTGATCCCGACGATCTGTCCGGCACGCGTTAGATTGGCTTCGGTGTAGATGGCATCGAAGACCACGAAGAGATTGAGATCCACCTTGTTCAGGTTCATGCCTGAGCGACTCCGCAATGTTGTTCTTGTCGGGTGATCTTATATCGGTGATGAATGTTTATACACGCCGAAAATAGCTTAGATAAATCATGCGGCCTCCACTAGCATCCTTTGCACACGAAAAAGCAGCCGAAGGTGTGCCATGGATTTCGCCTATTCCCCCCGGGTTCAGCAGTTGCGTGAGCGCGTCAGTGCTTTCATGGAGGCCCATGTCTATCCGGCCGAGGCGGTGTTCGAGCGCCAGGTGGGCGAAGGTGATCGCTGGCAGCCGACGGCGATCATGGAACAGCTCAAGGACAAGGCGAAAGGCGAAGGCCTGTGGAACCTGTTTCTGCCTGACTCCGAGCGAGGGGCAGGGCTGAGCAACACCGAATACGCGCCTCTGGCGGAGATCATGGGGAGCTCGCTGATCGGCCCCGAACCGTTCAATTGTGCGGCGCCTGATACCGGCAACATGGAGGTACTGGTGCGCTATGCCAGTGAGGAGCAGAAACGTCAGTGGCTCGACCCGCTGCTCAGTGGCGAGATTCGTTCGGCCTTCGCCATGACCGAACCGGAGGTCGCCTCGTCCGATGCGACCAACATGCAGGCCAGTGCCGTGCGCGATGGTGATCACTGGGTGATCAACGGGCGCAAGTGGTGGACCTCTGGCGCCTGTGACCCACGCTGCAAGATCATGATCTTCATGGGGCTCACCAATCCCGAGGGGCATCGCCACCAGCAGCACTCGATGATTCTGGTGCCGATGGATACGCCAGGCGTCAAGGTGGTCCGGCCCTTGCCGGTGTTCGGCTATGACGACGCGCCTCACGGTCACGCGGAAGTGCTGTTCGAGGATGTTCGGGTTCCATACGACAACGTCCTGCTAGGCGAGGGGCGCGGCTTCGAGATCGCTCAGGGGCGCCTCGGTCCCGGGCGTATCCACCATTGCATGCGCTCCATCGGCATGGCCGAGCGGGCGCTCAAGCTGATGTGCGAGCGAGCGCTGGAGCGAAGTGCGTTCGGCAAGCCGCTGGCGCGCCTCGGCGGCAACATCGACCTGATCGCCGAGTCACGCATGGAAATCAACATGGCGCGCCTGCTGACGCTGAATGCGGCCTACATGATGGATACGGTCGGCAACAAGGTGGCCGCCAGCGAGATCGCGCAGATCAAGGTAGTGGCACCCAACGTGGCATTGAAGGTGATCGATCGTGCCATCCAGATGCACGGTGGGGCAGGGGTCAGTGCGGATTTTCCGCTGGCTTACTGGTATGCGATGCAGCGCACCTTGCGCCTGGCCGATGGTCCGGACGAGGTGCATCGTGCGGCAATCGGCAAATACGAGCTGGGCAAGTACATGAAATGAGGCCGGCTCAGGTGCCAGGTGGCTCGTCGAGCCCTGGCACCAGAGTCAGCTTCGTCGCGTTGACGCGCATGTGCAGTTGCGCGGCGAAGGTGCGTGCAGCGAGCTCATCCTCGAACATCAGCGTGCGCTTGCCCAGGCGTACGCACCAGCGTACGCCGTCGCCTTTGTCTACGCATTCGATCTGCACGTCTTGCTGGGTCACGTCGTCTCTGCAGGCTTCTTGTCGCGGGTTTTCAGCAGCGACAGGATGACGCCGCCGGCCAGTACGCCCATGGTAACGCCGAGCGAGAGCAAAGCGGGAACCTTGATGAAGCCATGCAGGAAGATCTTGCAGCCGATGAACATCAGCACGATGGCCAGCGCATACTTGAGGTACACGAAGCGGTGCATGAGGGCCGCCAGTGCGAAGTACAGCGCCCGCAGGCCGAGAATCGCGAAGATGTTCGAGGTGTAGACGATGAACGGATCCTGGGTGATGGCGAACACCGCCGGCACGCTGTCCACGGCGAACACCAGATCCGCCAGTTCGATCAGCACCAGGGCCAGCAGTAGCGGAGTCGCGAATAGCAGCATCTTGCCGCTGGCCGGATCCTGCTGACGGACCAGGAATTTGCCGCCGTGCAGGTCATCGGTTACCCGGATGTGCTTGCGCAGAAAGATCAGGAACTTGTTTTGCGACAGATCCGGATGCTCGTCGTGATCCTTGCTGAACAGCATCTTGATGCCGGTGAACAGCAGGAATGCGCCGAACACGTAGAGGATCCAGTCGAATTCCTGAACCAGGGCCGTTCCCAGGCCGATCATGATCGCCCGCAGCACGACCACGCCGATGATTCCCCAGAACAGCACGCGATGCTGATATTTGCGGGGAATGCCGAAGAAGCCGAGGATCATCGCCATGACGAACACGTTGTCCATCGATAGCGACTGTTCGACCAGGAAGCCGGTGTAGAACTCCAGCGCCTTGGTGGCGCCAAGCTCCCACCAGACCCAGCCGCCAAATGCGACGCCTACGCTGAAGTAGCCAGCGTAGAGCAGCAGGCTTTCGCGCATTTCGATTTCATGCTGGTCGCGATGCAGAACGCCGAGATCGAAGATCAGCAGCGCGAAGACGATGACGATGAACGCCAACCAGAAATAGTACGGGGTGCCGAGAAACGGCGTGGACATAAAGGCATGTAGAGCTGTCATGGGCCCTCCCTGTTAATGCCTAAGTTGAGATTCAACTTAGTGACTCCGACATCACGATGAGATGAACTCATCGCCAGAGGGGCCCGGCGTCACATCTCCATAAGGCTAGGATGAATCGCGCGGTTGAGCAAGTGCTTGGCGCGCCTCGAAAAACTCAATACACCCAGACTTCCACGCGGCGATTCTTGAACCTGCCGCTGTCGCCTTCGTTGTCGGCGACCGGCAATTCATCGCCAAGGCCGGCGACTTCACGCAATACCACACCTTCGCGCACCAGCTCTCGGCGTACCGCCATGGCCCGCAGCTTGGACAACAGCTCGGCGCGTGCCGAAACCGCTTTCGGGTCGCCGAAACCGACCAGCACCACCTTGCGCTGCAGCTTGTCGTGCTGCCTCAGGTAGTCGAGCACCCGGCGCAGATCCTGCTGCGCCTTGTTGTCGAGGCTGGCGCTGCCTTCCTGGAAGCGGAAGTTCACCGACAGTCGTTTGGCCTCCCGGGTCAGGGTCTGATAGGCGGCAGGCATATCGGCGGTGGCTTCGATGCTGACCGCCTGCACGGTCTGCGCGATGAAGCCGTTCTGAGCGACGATTTCCTGACCCTGCGGGCTCTGCGCGAACTGCAGCAGGGCTTCGGCCCATGGGTTGGTGTTCTTCGGTGGCCCGTAAAGGAACAGGCGCCGCGACAGTGGGTAGTCCTCGGTGGCGATCAGCGTCACGCTGGGCAGCATCGGCTGCGACTCGCCGGCGGCGATGGCCACCGCTTTCGCCTTGCGCACGTAGGGCAGGCCGATGAAGCCGATGCCGTTTGCATCGGCGGCGACCGAATCGGACAACTGCTCGCTGGACTCGAAGCGTTTGGCCTTGGCTGACAACTGCTTGCCGTTGGCGGTCAGTACCAGCTCCTTGAACGTATCGAAGGTGCCGGAGTTGTCGTCCCGGGCGTACAGGTCGATGCTGCCAGGGCGACCGCCCAGCTGTGCCCAGTCGCTCACTTCACCGGAGAATATCTGCGCCAGTTGCTCGGTACTGAGGGTGCTGACGGGGTTGTCAGGATGCAGCACGATGGCCAGCCCATCGATGGCGATGACCTGCTCGGCGTCCCGGCTTTTCATGTTGCCCAGCGATGACAGGGTCGCCACTTCGCTGTCCTTGATCGGTCGTGACGAGGCCGCCAGTTCAGCGTTGCCCTGGCCTATGGCACTGAACCCGGTGCCTGAGCCGTGAGCGGCAATTTCCACGCTCACCGTACGGCCGGCCGCATTGAGGGAGGAAACCACCTGTTCGTTTTCCCGGCTCGTGGCCGTGCGGATATTGCTCAGGCCCTGTTGCTGCATCAGGCCCTTGACCAGCGCCGGGCCCAGGCTGGCACCAATGGTGTTGGAGCCCTGAATGCGCAGCGCCGGAGCGTCTCCGGCGGGCAGTGGCAGGGCGGCGAATGCCGTCCAGGGGCTCAGGTAGCAGACGAAGCCGAGCAACAGAAACGTTGCGGTTCGGCTCCAGGTTTCGCGGTCACAGACGGGGGCGCGCAGCATGCGGCAAACACCTTGCAGGGGGTGGCTGAAGTGCTGCGACGATAAGACAGAAAAATGACTGGAAGATGACGCTGCGCGTCAGCTCAGTTCCAGCCAGATCGGCGCGTGATCCGAAGGCTTCTCCATGCCCCGCAGGTCATAGTCGATACCGGCGTCCTTGAGGCGTTCCTGCAACACCTGGGAGGCGAGGATCACGTCGATGCGCAGGCCGCGTTTGGGTTCGTCCTCGAAGCCGCGACTGCGATAGTCGAACCAGCTGAAACGGTCGTCGACCTGCGGATGCAGCGACCGGAAACTGTCGACCAGCCCCCAGCCTTTCAGCGTGGCGAGCCACTCGCGTTCCTCTGGCAGGAAGCTGCATTTCCCGGTCTTCAGCCAGCGCTTGCGGTTGACCTCGCCGATACCGATGTCGCAATCCTCCGGGGAAATATTGATATCACCCATGACGATCAGCGGCTGGTCGTGGGCGAAACGGCCGGTCAGCAGTTCCTGAAGGTCGGCATAGAAGCGCTGTTTGGCAGGAAACTTGGTGGGGTGGTCGCGGCTCTCGCCCTGGGGGAAGTAACCGTTCATCACGGTGACCGGGTTGCCGTTGGCGTCGGCGTAGGTGCCGTAGATGAAGCGTCGCTGGGCCTCCTCGCTGTCGTTCGGAAATCCCTTGACCAGCTCCAGTGGCGCCTGGCGCGATAACAGGGCGACACCATAATGGCCCTTCTGGCCGTGGTAGTGAACGTGGTAACCGAGCGCGCGAATGTCCGCTTCGGGAAACTGATCGTCGCTGACCTTGGTTTCCTGCAGGCCGATCACATCCGGCTGGTGCTTCTCGATCAGCGCTGCGAGTTGGTGCGGACGTGCCCGCAAGCCGTTGATGTTGAAGGAAACGAGTTTCATATCGGCGATCCTGGTGATTCTGTGGCGTTGAGGCGGCGATGCTAGCCGATCAGGGCGGCGCCCGGCCAGCGCCCGGCCAGCGGCCGGGCAAGACCTGGTAATGCTTTGGGAGCGTGCCAGCACTGGAATGGGGCGCTTGGCGTGATAGCATCGCGGGCATGAGAGTTATTTCTACACTAGGCGCGGGATGCGCGCTGTTGTTGTTCAGTTCGACGCTGCTCGCCGAAGACGCTCGTCTGGTGGTCAGTGTGCAGCCTGCCAACAATGCCTTGAAGAGCAATGTCGAGGGTTACATCGGCAGCCTCGGTGAGCGTGATGCCGAGGCGCTGCAGCGCTTGCGTCGAGTGGTCGAGGGCCAGGCGGAAAAAGCCGCGCAGGCGCTGGGCTATTACCAGGCGCAGATCACCACCGAAGTGGTCGAGCAGACGCCGCCGCGGCTGAACGTGCGCATCGTGCCCGGTGAGCCGGTGCGCATCGGCAGCGTGACCGTTCGGGTCGATGGGCCGGCCGCTCAGATGCGCGCCTTCCAGATCCCCAAGGATGCACAGCTCACTCAGGGCGCTCGGCTCAATCACGGTCGTTACGAGGCCGCCAAGCGGCACATCCAGAACCAGGCCTCGCGCTACGGGTTCTTCCGCGGACGCTTCACCCAGCAGCGCCTGAGCATCGATCCCCAGGCTGGCCTGGCCGACATCGAATTGATCTACGACAGTGGCCCGCGCTACATCCTCGGCAGCGTGGCCTTCGAAGGCGACATGCCGTTCGACGATGATCTGCTGCAGCGCATGGTGCCGTTTCCCGCCGACACACCTTACGATTCCGAACGCATCGCCGAGCTCTATCAGGCGCTGCGTTCCAGTGGCTATTTCGAATCGGTGCGTGTCGATGCCAGCCCCACCGTGGCGGAACAACAAGTGATTCCGGTCAAGGTTCACCTGCAGACCCGCTTGCCGCGCACCATGGGGCTCGGGCTTGGCTTCTCCACCGACGTCGGTCCCCGTGGTCGCGCCAACTGGGAGCGCCACTGGGCCAATTCCCGAGGGCACAGCTACGGCGCGGAAATGGAACTCTCGGCACCTCGGCAGAACGTTGGTCTGTGGTATGACGTGCCGCTGGATCCGCCGCTGACCGACAAGCTGCGCATGGCTGGCGGTTACCAGTACGAAGAGATCGCCAACACCGACAGCCTCAGCCGCCTGCTGACCGTCGGGCCGGAATGGCACAGCAGGCTCGATAGCGGTTGGCAGCGGGTGATTTCCCTGAAATGGCAGCGCGAGGAATACCGTCTCGGTGACGATTCGGGGCTCAGCACCCTGTTGATGCCCGGTATCAGCTACTCCTACCTGCAAAGCGACAATCGCATCGACCCCAACCACGGTTACCGCCTGCAGTTCGATGCTTCGGTCGCCAAGGAGGGGTTGCTGGCCGACTCCGATGTGATCCACGGCAACGTGCTTGCCAAAGGCCTGACCACCCTGTGGCAGAACCACCGTTTCCTCGGTCGGGCACAGTTTGGCGGCACCGAGTCCAAGGGGTTCAACTCGTCCGTGCCGCCCTCGCTGCGCTTCTTCGCCGGTGGTGACCAGAGCGTGCGCGGTTATGACTACCAGAGCCTGTCGCCGGAGAACAATCAGGGCGACAAGATCGGTGCACGTTACATGTTCGCCGCCAGCGCCGAGTACCAGTACAGCGTGGCTGACAAATGGCGGGTGGCGACGTTCTACGACACCGGTAACGCGTTCAACTCGCTGGATATGCCGACGCTCAAGAGTGCGGTCGGTATCGGTATGCGCTGGGTGTCGCCGGTTGGGCCGCTGCGCCTGGACCTGGCTCATCCCCTGGACGACGAGGGTGGCGTGCGGCTGCATTTCTCCATGGGGCCCGAACTGTGAAGCGGGCGCTCAAGTATGCCGGGCTCAGCCTGGCGAGCCTGCTGGCACTGCTGATCGTGCTGCTGGTGTGGATGCTGGCGACCTCTGCCGGCAGCCGCTGGACCCTGAGCCTGGTGCCCGGGCTGCAGGTGGATGGATTCGAGGGACGCCTGGGCGGCCGCTGGACGGCCGACCAGGTGCTCTGGCGCCAGGGTGACGACCAGGTGCTGGTTCGCCAGCCGTTGCTCGACTGGTCGCCGGCCTGCCTGCTGCGCCTGACCCTGTGCATCGATACGCTACGCAGCGAACGCATCGAGCTGAACTTCGCCGCCAGCGACACACCGCCGAGCGAGGAGCCTTTCAGCCTGCCGCAGATCGATCTGCCGCTGGCCGTGCAGGTGGGTGAGGTGTGGATCGGCAGCCTGCAGTTCAACGGTGATGACCAACTGCAGGGGCTGGAACTGGCGGCCAACTGGGCGAGCGACGGTCTGAATATCAGCAGGCTGCATGTACAGCGTGATGATCTGGTCGTCGACCTGCAGGGCAGGCTGCTGCCGAGCGGCGAATGGCCGCTGAGCTTGCAGGGCAGCGCTGCGCTGCCGTCGCCGGATGGCAAAGAGTGGGACCTGGCGCTGCGGGTCGAGGGTGATCTGCGTCAGAGTCTGGCGCTGACGGTCGACAGCAGCGGCTACCTGGCAGGGCGTCTGAGCGGTGAGGTTCAGCCGCTGGTCGAGCACCTTCCGGCGACACTGACGTTCACCGCCGACGGCTTCAAGGCCGAAGCATCGCTGCCCGATACCCTTCGCCTGAACGGTTTGACCTTGCGGGCCGCGGGCAATCTGCAGGACGGTTACGGTATCGATGGCGTCGCCACCCTGCCAGCCGAAGGTGGTCCGGTCGCCCTGGCGCTGCGCGGACGCATCGACGCCAAGGGGGCGGATATCGCCACCCTGCGCCTGGCGGCAGCGGAGAACCAGTACCTGGCTGTCAACGGACGCCTGGACTGGCAGCAAGGCTTCAGCGCCGACAGCCATGTCGATTGGCAGGACTTTCCCTGGCTGCGCCTGTATCCGCTGGAGGAGGCGCCACCGGTCACCCTGAAAAAGCTCACCGGCGACCTCTCTTATGAGAACGGCAACTACCTTGGCAATCTGTCCGCGGCACTGGATGGCCCAGCCGGCGCCTTCAGCGTGCAGACGCCGCTCAGTGGTGACCTGCAGCAGGTGCATTTGCCGCAACTGCAGGTCCGCGCCGGGCAGGGCAAGATCGATGGCCAGGTGACGGTCGGTTTCGCCGATGCGGTGAGCTGGGATGCGCAACTGCAGGTCAGTGATTTCGATCCCGCCTACTGGGTCGCCGAGCTGCCCGGGCGTATCGCCGGGCCGGTGCGCAGCAAGGGACAGTTACGCGATGGTCGCCTGGAACTGACCGGTGATCTTGACCTGCAGGGGCGCTTGCGTGGTCAACCTGCACAGCTGCAGACCACGGTAGCCGGCGCTGGAGAGCGCTGGGAGTTGAGCGCGCTCAGCGTGCGCCTGGGCGACAACCGTATCGACGGCCGTGGCCAGCTCGATCAGCGCCTGCAGGGCGAGCTGCGCATCGCTCTGAACCGCCTCGGCCAGCTATGGCCAGGGTTGCAGGGGCAGGCCACCGGGCGCCTCGATCTGGCCGGCAGCCTGCAGGCTCCGCAGGGCACGTTCGACTTGAACGGCCAGGGCTTGGCATTCGAGGACATGCGTCTGCGTCAACTGGGGCTGGACGCCACCCTGGATGGCAATGGGCAAGCCAAGGTGCAAGTGCGTGGCCAGGGGATCGCCAGTGGTGATACCCAGGTGGGCGACCTGACCATCAACGGCAATGGCAGCCAACGTCAGCAGCAAATGGATCTGAGCCTGCAGGGCCCCCAACTGCAGACCCATCTGGCGCTGGACGGCACCCTCGATCAGGGCAACTGGCGCGGTCGTCTGAGCCGTGTCGAGGTGCAGGCCGGTGGGCAGGATTGGCGTCTGCAGCAGCCTGCCTCCCTGGTGCGGCTGGCCAGCGGTGAGATCGACCTGGGCGCACATTGCCTGCGCTCCGGCGGGGCCAGTCTGTGCGGCGAGAACCAGCGCCTGCAACCGGAGCCGAAAATCCGTTATCGGCTTGCCGATTTCCCTCTCGACAGCCTGTCACCCTGGTTTCCAAAGGACTTCGCCTGGGAAGGCAAGCTCAACGCCGATGTGCATCTCGATCTGCCAGCGGCCGGTCCCAGCGGGCGGGTGGTGGTGGATGCCGGCAGCGGCACTTGGCGCGCCCGCGATGACGGGCAGTGGGTGGACTTCACCTACGACAGCCTTCGCCTGAGCAGCGAGCTGAAGCCTCAGCGTATCGACACCGAGCTGAACCTGCGCGGGCCGAAGATCGGCGAGCTCATGGTGCAGGCGCAGCTCGATCCGCGCCCGCAGAACAAACCGCTGTCCGGGCAATTCCGCCTGAGCGGCCTCGACCTGGCCATCGCGCGGCCGTTCGTGCCGATGGTGGAGAGCCTTTCGGGGCGTCTGGACGGCAGCGGCAATCTGTCCGGTGATCTGCTCAAGCCGCTGGTCAACGGTCAGTTGGCGCTCAGTAATGGGGAAATTTCCGGTGGCGAATTGCCGACCAGCTTCGAGGATCTGCAGATCCGTGCACTGATCGCCGGTGAGAGCCTGCAGCTCAACGGCAACTGGCGCAGTGGCGAACGTGGGCAGGGCTCGCTCAATGGTGAGCTGGCCTGGGGCGAGCAACTGAGCGGCAGCCTGAGCGTGCAGGGCAGCCGCCTGCCGGTGGTCGTCGAGCCCTATGCGAATCTGGAAGTGGAGCCGGACATGCAGGTGCGTCTGGCCAATGATCAACTCTCAGTCAGCGGCAAGGTGTCCATTCCCAGCGGCAAGATCGTGGTGCGCGAATTGCCGCCGTCGACGGTCAAGGTCTCCGATGATGCGGTCATCGTCGGCGCCGAGGCACGGGAGCAGCAGGCGGTGGCCATCAGCATGGACATCGACGTCGAGGTCGGTAGCGACAAGTTGACCTTCAGCGGCTTCGGCCTCAACGCCGAGTTGGCCGGACGAGTGCACATCGGTGACGACATGGACACCCGCGGTGAGCTGAACCTCAACAAGGGCAATTTCCGCGGCTACGGCCAGCGCCTGACCATCCGCCGCGCGCGCCTGCTGTTCGCCGGGCCCATCGACCAGCCGTTCCTCGATATCGAGGCGATCCGCAAGGTCGACGAGGTGGTCGCTGGCCTGCGTTTGACCGGCAGCGCCGATCAGCCGCGTACCGAGGTGTTTTCCGAGCCGGCGATGAGCCAGGAGCAGGCGTTGTCCTATCTGGTGCTGGGGCGACCCCTATCGACGGGCAGCGAAGACAGCAACATGCTGGCACAGGCGGCATTGGCACTTGGCGTGGCGGGCAGTTCCGGGGTTACCGGCTCGGTCGCGCAGAGCCTGGGCATTCAGGACTTCCAGCTGGATACCGAAGGCAGCGGCAACAGCACCAGCGTGGTCGCCAGCGGTAACCTTTCGGAGCGTCTGAGCCTGCGCTACGGCGTTGGCGTATTCGAACCGGTGAACACCGTGGCACTGCGTTACGCGCTCAGCCGGCGCCTGTATCTTGAGGCTGCGAGCGGTCTGGCGAGTTCTCTGGACCTGTTCTACAAACGTGACTTCTAGCTGGCGTCGTCCTGACGTAGGATGGCCGCCCAAGCGTGTTTTACCCACATAGAAAAGGATCATTTTCATGGCACAAGTAACCCTGCGCGGTAACCCGGTTCAGGTCGAAGGCCAACTGCCGCAAGTCGGTCAGCAGGCGCCGGCCTTCAATCTGGTCGGCGCTGGCCTGGCCGATGTCAGCCTGAGCAGCCTGGCGGGCAAGCGCAAAGTGCTGAACATTTTCCCGAGCGTCGACACTCCGACCTGCGCCACCTCGGTACGCAAGTTCAACAGCGAAGCCAGCCAGTTGGCCAACACCGCCGTGCTGTGCGTGTCCGCCGACCTGCCGTTCGCCCAGGCACGTTTCTGCGGCGCCGAAGGCCTGGAAAACGTGATCAACCTGTCGACCATGCGCGGTGCCGAGTTCCTCAAGGACTACGGTGTGGCCCTGAGTTCCGGCCCGCTGGCCGGCGTGGCTGCCCGCGCCGTGGTGGTGCTGGATGAAAACGACAAGGTGCTGCACAGCGAGCTGGTTGCCGAGATCGGCAGCGAGCCGGACTACGAGGCCGCTCTGGCCGTCTTGAAGTAAGTTTCTCGTCACGCGAAAACGGCCTGCTTTGCAGGCCGTTTTCGTTTCAGTGGCTCATTGCTTGTTCAAGCCCGCAGCCACCAGCCGGCGCAGGCGGTTGGCGACCGGCGACAGCTGCCTGCCTTTGACCAGCAGCAGGTAGTACGGCGACATCTCGATGCTCACGTTGAGCGGCAGCACCTTCAGCCTGGCGCCGACCTGATCGCCCAGCAGCAAGTCAGGAACCTCGCTGGCCAGCGGGGCGATGGCCGATGACGAGACCAGAATGGCGATCATCGCCAGCAATGAAGTGGTGTTGGTGATGTTGTTCGGCAGCGGCGCGCCAGCGCTGAGAAAGGCCGTCTCCATCGCTTCGCGGATCGGTGCCCGGTGGCTTTGCATCACCCATTCGTAAGGAGACAGGTCGCGCAACGTCACCTGATCGACGTTGGCCAGCGGATGATCCTGGCGCACCATCAGCTTCAGGGTTTCGGTACGCGCCGGGAAGATCTCGAAGTCCGCCGGGTTGACGCCGCGGGGCAGGCGGGCGAGCACGAAGTCGTTCTTGCCGGCCGCCAAGTCATGCACCAGCACGTCGCTGGCCGCCACGTTGACGTGCACGTCGGCCCGTGGCGAGATCGCCTTGAGCTGGCGAATGGCCGGAATCACGAAACCCACCGCCGCTCCGGTCACCGCGCCCACCGTGGTGATACCGCCTTCGCCGCGCTTGAGCTCCTCGACGTCCTGCGCCAGGTCACGCAGTTCCACCAGCATGTTGTGCGAACGCTGCGCCAGCGCTCGGCCGATCAGGGTCGGCAGCATGCCTTTGGCATTGCGCTCGAACAGCCGTGCGCCGAGGGTATGTTCGATCTCCGCGAGCATGCGCGAGGCGGCTGGTTGAGTGATGGTCAAATCGTCCGCCGCCAGGCCGAGCTGGCCGTGCTCGGCGATCGCGGCGATCAGGCGCAACTGGGGAATCTTCAGGTGTCGGGCGATCCCGATGTCCATGGCAGCTCTCACTTTATTGTCGTTATCGGAGGCACTGAACGGATTCTGCGACGGGGCAGGGTGCTTGTCGACTGCTACATACCAGTATTGGTATGGCAGTGAGCGGAATATGAATTTGATTGATATGGGGGCTGGTTCTATCGTCATGCCTGCTTTGAAAGCTCTTCGCTGACCGAACAACAATAACTGCGATGCCCCGTGTGCTCAGGCCCACTGCAGGCTTCGCCCAGGAGAAGCTGATGAACACTGTCCGTAAACTCGTGGCTGCCGTGGCCATGGGCGCCAGCCTGTTGAGTGCCGCGTCCGCAGGGGCCGCCGAAAAGGGTTACGTGGGTATCGCGATGCCCACCAAGTCGTCCGCCCGCTGGATCGACGATGGCAACAACATGGTCAAGCAACTGGAAAAGGCCGGCTACAAGGCCGACCTGCAGTACGCCGAAGACGACATCCCCACCCAGGTCTCGCAAATCGAAAACATGATGGTCAAGGGCGTCAATGTCCTGGTCATCGCGGCGATCGATGGCACCACCCTCACCAATACGCTGGAAAACGCCAATGCTGCGGATATCAAGGTCATCGCCTATGACCGCCTGATCCGCGACAGCGAGTACGTGGACTACTACGCCACCTTCGACAACACCAAGGTCGGCGTGCTGCAGGCCGAGTCGCTGGTCAAGGGCATGCAGGCGCGGGGCCCAGGCCCATACAACGTCGAGCTGTTCGGCGGTTCGCCAGACGACAACAACGCCTACTTCTTCTACGACGGCGCCATGTCGGTGCTGCAGCCACTGATCGACAAGGGCGAGATCAAGATCCTCTCCGGGCAGACCGGCATGGGCAAGGTCGGCACCCTGCGCTGGGATGGCGCCACTGCCCAGTCGCGCATGGACAACCTGCTGTCCGCCAACTACACCAAGGAGCACCTCGACGGTGTGCTGTCGCCCTATGACGGCATCTCCATCGGCGTTCTCTCGTCCTTGAAAGGCGTTGGTTATGGCTCGGGCGACATGCCGATGCCAATCGTCACTGGCCAGGACTCGGAGGTGCCGTCGGTGAAGTCCATCCTCGCCGACGAGCAGTATTCCTCGATCTTCAAGGATACCCGCCAGCTCGCCGAAGTGACCGTCGGCATGGTCAAGGCCCTGCTCGAAGGCGGCGAGCCGCAGATCAACGACACCAAGACCTACAACAACGGCAAGAAAGTCGTGCCGGCCTACCTGCTGCAGCCGGTCACGGTCGACAAGAGCAATTGGGAAAAGGTGTTGATCGACAGCGGTTACTACACCAAGAACCAGGTCCAGTAGCGCGACTGCGCCGGCAGCCAGGCGCTGCCGGCCATCCACCTTTTCGTTTACCTGAGCATGGCGCGCCCGCTGCGGTAGGCGTGTGCCTTGCGGACGGATAAAACCATGCAGCAAGACATCATTCTGGAAATGCGCGGCATCACCAAGACGTTCCCGGGGGTAAAAGCCCTGAACGACGTCAATCTCAAGGTGCGCCGCGGCGAGATCCATGCCCTGTGCGGTGAGAACGGCGCTGGCAAGTCGACCCTGATGAAGGTGCTCAGCGGCGTCTATCCCCACGGCAGCTACGAGGGCGAGATCGTCTACGAAGGCAAACCACTGGCTTTCGGCGGCATCCGCGACAGCGAGCGGGAAGGGATCATCATCATTCACCAGGAGCTCGCACTGGTGCCGCTGCTGTCCATCGCCGAGAACCTGTTTCTCGGTAACGAGATCGCCAGCAACGGCGTGATCGACTGGCCAGAGGTCTATCAGCGTACCGAGGTGTTGCTGAAAAAGGTCGGCCTCGACGAAATCGCCACCACGCCGGTCGAGAAGCTCGGTGTCGGCAAGCAGCAACTGGTGGAGATCGCCAAGGCGCTGGCCAAGGACGTCAAGCTGCTGATCCTCGATGAGCCCACAGCGGCCCTGCAGGAGAACGACAGCCAGAAGCTGCTCGATCTGTTGCTGGAGTTTCGCGCCCAGGGGATTTCCTCGATTCTGATTTCCCACAAGCTCAATGAAGTCAGCCGCGTCGCCGACAGCATCACGGTGCTGCGCGACGGCGCATCGGTCAGCAGCATGGATTGCCATACCGAGGCGGTCAGCGAAGAAACCATCATTCGCGGCATGGTTGGCCGCGATATGGAAAACCGCTACCCGGAGCGCATTCCCGAGATCGGCGAAACCCTGCTGGAGATCCGCGACTGGAACGTCTGGCACCCGGAGTCGGCATCCCGGCAGATGATCCGCAACGTCAACCTCAGCGTGGCTGCCGGTGAAGTAGTGGGCATCGCCGGGCTGATGGGGGCAGGGCGCACCGAGCTGGCCATGAGCGTGTTCGGCAGGAGCTACGGGCGCAACATCTCCGGCTCCGTGCACCTGCGCGGCAGGGAGATCGACGTCTCCACGGTGCGCCGCGCCGTCGACAACGGCATCGCCTACGTCACCGAGGACCGCAAGTCCCTGGGCCTGGTGCTCGACGAGAGCATCCTCTGCAACACCACCCTGGCCAATCTGCCGGGCGTATCGAGCCACGGCGTGATCGACGAGCACGAGGAGCGACGCGTCGCCGAGCAGTACCGCGAAGCGTTGCACATCCGCACGCCCGGGGTGTTCCAGAAGGTCCTCAACCTGTCCGGTGGCAACCAGCAGAAGGTGGTGCTGAGCAAATGGCTGTTCGCCAAACCCGAGGTGCTGATTCTCGATGAGCCGACCCGGGGCATCGACGTCGGCGCCAAGTTCGAGATCTACAGCCTGATCAACCAGCTCGCCGCCGACGGCAAGGGGGTGATCATCATTTCTTCGGAAATGCCCGAACTGCTCGGCATGTGCGACCGCATCTACGTAATGAACGAAGGCGCCTTCCTGGGCGAACTGGCGCGCGCAGACGCGAGCCAGGAAAAGATCATGTCGATGATCGTCAAGGCGTGAGCGAGGTGAACGCAATGGATACGAAAACCCAACCGACCCGGCCCTCGTTGCTGGCCCACCTGAAGAACCACGTGCGCGACTACGGCATGCTGATGACCCTGGTGGTCATCATGGCGCTCTTCGAGGTGCTCACCGACGGTACCCTGATGCGCCCGGTGAACCTGACCAACCTGTTCCTGCAGAACAGCTACATCATCATCATGGCCCTGGGCATGCTGCTGGTGATCGTCTCCGGGCACATCGACCTGTCGGTGGGCTCGGTCGTCGGCTTCGTCGGCGCCGCAGCCGCGGTAATGATGGTGCAATGGGGCTGGTCGACCTCAGTGGTGGTGCCGGTGTGCCTGCTGATGGGCTGTCTGATCGGCGCTGCCCAGGGCTACTGGATCGCCTATTGGCAGATTCCCTCGTTCATCGTCACCCTGGCCGGCATGCTGGTGTTCCGTGGCCTGACCCTGGCCGTGCTCGATGGTCAGTCGATCGGCCCGTTCTCGAGCAGCTTCCAGTTGATGAGCAACGGCTTCATCCCGGACATCTTCAGCGATACGCGGCCGAACATCACCGCCATCGTGCTCGGCGCGCTGGCGGCCGTGCTGATCATCTACCTGGCCGTGCGTGCCCGGCGGCGTGCCAAGCGCTACGGCATCGTCGACGAGCCGGCGCTGTTCTTCGTCATCAAGAACGGCCTGATCGCCGGGGCCATCGTCTACATCGCCTACCTGCTGGCCACCTACCGGGGGCTGCCGAATGTACTGATCATTATGGCCATGCTGATCAGTGCCTACACCTTCCTGACCAACCGCACCACCCTGGGCCGGCGCATCTACGCCATCGGTGGCAACGTCAAGGCCGCCAAACTGTCGGGCATCAACACCGAACGGCTGACCTTCTTCGCCTTCGTCAACATGGGCATGCTCGCCGCTCTGGCCGGGCTGATCTTCGCCGCGCGCCTGAACACCGCCACGCCCAAGGCCGGGGTGTCCTTCGAACTCGACGTTATCGCCGCGGTGTTCATCGGTGGCGCATCGATGTCCGGTGGCGTGGGCAAGATCATCGGTGCAGTGATCGGCGCCCTGATCATGGGCGTGATGAACAACGGCATGTCGATCCTCGGGATCGGCATCGAGTGGCAGCAGGTGATCAAGGGCCTGGTGCTGCTGGCTGCGGTGATCTTCGACGTGGTCAACAAGAACAAATCCCGCTGAGGCGGAGCCATCCGCTCCCGTCGCGCCAGGCGCTGCCTGCGCGTCACGGGACGAACACGAGGTAACAGGCCATGAATAGCCAGAATCTGACCCCAGGCAAGGCCGTGTACGCCGACCTGGCCGAGCGCACCGTGCTGATTTCCGGTGGCGCCACCGGCATTGGCCGGGCATTGGTGCAAGCCTTCGCCCGTCAGGGTGCACGTACCGCGTTCGTCGATATCGACGACAAGCACGGCCAGGCCCTGGCCAGCCAGTTGAGCGAGGCGGGGCACCAGGTGCGCTTCCTGCGCTGCGACATCACCGACATCAAGGCGTACCAGGCGGCCATCCACAAGATTGCCGAACAGTTCGGGCCGATCACCGCCTTGCTCAACAACGCCGCCAACGACGTGCGCCACGCGCTGGATTCGATCAGTGCCGAGCGCTTCGACGACCTGATCGCGGTCAACCTGCGCCACGCCACCTTCGCCACCCAGGCGGTGGTGCCGATGATGCGCCAGGCTGGCGGCGGCTCGATCATCAACTTCGGCTCGGTGGGCTGGATGATGGCATCGGCCGGCTACCCCGTTTACGCGGCGAGCAAGGCCGCCACTCACGGCCTGACCCGAGGCCTGGCGCGGGATCTGGGCAAGGACCGGATTCGCGTCAACACCCTGGTGCCCGGCTGGGTGATGACCGAGAAGCAACTGGCCATGTGGGTCGACGAGTCGGCCAAGGAGCAGATCCGCCAGAACCAGTGCATGCCGGGCCAACTGCTGCCCGAACATATCGCCGACATGGCGTTGTTCCTGGCTTCGGACGCCGCGGCGATGTGCACGGCGCAGAATTTCATTGTCGACGGAGGCTGGGTATGAGCACCTTCAAACCGGCGGTATGGCCACGCAAGCTGCGCTCCACCGAATGGTTCGGCGGCAACTCGCGGGATCACATCTACCACCGCAGCTGGATGAAGAATCAGGGGCTGCCGGCCGACCTGTTCGACGGCCGCCCGGTGATCGGCATCTGCAACACCTGGTCGCAGCTGACGCCCTGCAACGCGCACCTGCGCGACCTTGCCGAACGGGTCAAGCACGGCATCTACGAAGCCGGTGGTCTGCCGCTGGAGTTTCCGGTGTTCTCCGCCGGGGAAAGCTCGCTGCGTCCGACCGCGATGATGTACCGCAACATGGCGGCGATGGATGTGGAAGAAGCGCTGCGCGCCAACCCGCTGGACGGGGTGGTGCTGCTGGCCGGTTGCGACAAGACCACCCCGGCGCTGCTGATGGGCGCGGCGAGCGTCGACATTCCGGCCATCGTGGTGTCCGGCGGGCCGATGCTCAACGGCTGGTTTCGTGGCGAGCGAGTCGGCTCGGGCACCGCGCTGTGGCAGATGTCGGAAGACATCAAGGCCGGCAAGATGAGCCGCGAGGATTTTCTCGAAGCCGAGCAGTCGATGTCCCGTTCACCGGGCTCCTGCAACACCATGGGTACCGCCAGCACCATGGCCAGCATGGCCGAAGCGCTGGGCATGGCGCTGTCCGGCAACGCGGCGATTCCGGCCGTGGACAGCCGTCGCCGGGTGGTCGCGCACCTGACCGGGCGGCGCATCGTGCAGATGGTCAAGGACGACCTGAAACCGTCCGACATCATGACCCGCCACGCCTTCGAAAACGCCATCCGGGTCAACGGCAGCATCGGCGGTTCGACCAATGCGGTGATCCACCTGCTGGCCATCGCCGGCCGCGTCGGCGTCGACCTGACGCTGGATGACTGGGACCATCTCGGTCAGGACATTCCCACCATCGTCAACCTGATGCCCTCGGGCAAATACCTGATGGAAGAGTTCTTCTACGCCGGTGGCTTGCCGGTGGTGATCCGCATGCTCGGCGAGGGCGGCAAGCTGCACAAGAGCGCACTGACCGTGTCCGGCGAAACCATCTGGGAAGAGGTCAAGGGCGTTCGCAACTGGAACGAGGATGTCATCCGTCCGGTGGACAAGGCGCTTACCGCCAAAGGCGGGATTGCCGTGCTGCGGGGCAACCTGGCGCCTCGCGGCGCCGTGCTCAAACCCTCGGCAGCGTCGCCGCACCTGATGCAGCACCGTGGCCGCGCCGTGGTGTTCGAGGACATCGACGACTACAAGGCGAAGATCAACGACGAAAGCCTGGATATCGACGAACACTGCGTGATGGTACTGAAGAACTGCGGGCCGCGCGGTTATCCGGGCATGGCCGAGGTGGGCAACATGGGCCTGCCGCCGAAGGTGCTGCGCAAGGGCATCACCGACATGGTGCGCATCTCCGACGCACGGATGTCCGGCACCGCCTACGGCACCGTGGTCTTGCACACCACGCCGGAGGCCGCCGCCGGAGGGCCTTTGGCGGTGGTGCGCGATGGCGACATGATCGAGCTCGATGTGGAAGCCAGGCGCATTCACCTGGACATTCCCGAGGCCGAGTTGCGCCAGCGCCTGGCCGAGTGGCAGCCGACCGTCGAGCCGCCTACCAGCGGCTACATCAAGCTGTTCCACGACCACGTCGAGGGCGCCGATAGCGGAGCGGACTTCGATTTTCTCAAGGGCTGTCGCGGTGCCGGCATTCCCAAGGACAGCCACTGAGACCTGCGAGGAAATCAGCGATGACAGAGAACAGCCGAGCTGCGGTGGGCTGGATAGCCGTCGACTGGGGCACGACCCAGGTGCGCGCGTGGGCGCTGTCGGGTAGCGGGGAGATCCTCCAGCGCGCGTCTTCGGCACGCGGCATGAGCACCCTGACGCCCGATCAGTTCGAAGGGGCGCTGCTGGAACTGATCGAGCCCTGGCTGGATCACGAGCGGACCATCGACGTGGTCGCCTGTGGCATGGTCGGTGCCCGTCAGGGCTGGCGCGAAGCGCCGTATACCGAAGTGCCCTGTGCACCCCAGGCGGTAGAACGGATGATCAGACCCGAGGTGAGGGATGCGCGCTTGCGCGTCTCGATCATTCCGGGGCTGTGCCAGCGTGCGCCTGCCGATGTATTGCGTGGCGAGGAAACCCAGGTCGCCGGCCTGCTCGCCGAGCATGCCGATTACAGCGGCGTGGTCTGCCTGCCAGGCACCCACAGCAAGTGGGTCAAGGTGCGCGATGGCCGGGTAACGGCCTTCCAGACGTTCATGACCGGCGAGTTGTTCGCCTTGCTGAGTCAGCAATCGGTATTGCGCCATGGCATGCAGGGTGACGCGGGGCACCTGGACCAGCAGGCGTTCGATAGCGGGTTGCAGGCAGGGGCAGGGCAGGCGCAGCGTCTGGTCGGCGCCTTGTTCGGCCTGCGTGCCGAAGGGTTGCTGGCAGGGCTGGGGCCGGTCGCCGCACGTTCCCGGTTGTCCGGGCTGCTGATCGGCGAGGAGCTGGCTGCGCTGGATGAACGCTGGCGGGGCCAGCAGGTCTGTGTAATCGGTGACGGCGAATCGGCCGAGCGCTACCGCCATGCGCTCGACACGCTGGGGGTGACGGCGCTGACCGTGAGCGCCGAGCGAGTCACCCTGGCCGGGCTGTACGCCGCCCATGAGCACATTCAACGAGGAATCTAGGCATGGCCACTACCCCGAATGGCAGGACCGAGGCACGTATCGCCGACGCACGCCGCTGCACCCTGGGGGAGGGCTTGCTGTGGCACCCGCAGCGCGGGCAATTGTTCTGGTTCGACATTCTCGGTCGACGCCTGCTCAGCCAGCGCAACGACCAGCCGCTGGAGTGGCTGTTCGACGAGCGGATATCCGCAGCCGGCTGGGTCGATGAAAATGTTCTGCTGATCGCCAGCGAGACGGCGCTGCTGACCTTCGACCTGGCCAGTGGCGCGCGGCAGAGGGTCTGCGCTCTAGAGGCGGACAACCCGCTGACCCGTTCCAACGATGGCCGCGCCGATCCCTGGGGCGGCTTCTGGATCGGCACCATGGGCCTCGATGGCGAGAAGCAGGCCGGTGCCATCTACCGGTACTACCGCGGTGAGCTACGCCGTCTGTTCGCGGACATCAGCATCAGCAATGCCATCTGCTTTTCCCCGGATCGGCGCCATGCCTACTTCGCCGACACCGCCCGCCAGCAGATCTGGCGACAGCCGCTGGACGAGCGGCATGGCTGGCCACAGGGCGATGCACAGCCGTTCATCGATGGCCGGGTGGCTGGGGTCAACCCGGACGGTGCGGTGGTCGACAGCCAGGGGCGCTTGTGGAACGCGCAATGGGGGGCTTCGCGGGTGGCCTGCTATGACCCCGAAGGCCGCTTTCTGCAGGCGGTAGCCTTCCCGGCTTCGCAGATATCCTGCCCGGCGTTCGGCGGGCCTGAGCTGTCGACGCTGTTCGCGACGTCGGCGCGCGATGGCCTCGACGACGAACTGGCTGCCGAGCCCCAGGCGGGCAGACTGTTCGCCGCCGATGTCGCGGCTCAGGGGCAGATCGAGCACCGGGTCATCCTGTAGGGCCTGTGACGCTCCAGTGTCCGTCCCAGGGGCTTGCCGGAAGGTCGACAGAGCCTGGCGTCCGTCGCGCCAGGTAATACCAGGCAATACATCCAGAACAGCGCGCATCACGCTCGTCCGGCTGCTGCCGCGCGCAATTTCCAGTGCATTTCTTCCTCTAAACCCACTTCTGGAGGTAAATAGCCCGTAAAGAGGCTTTGCTTCGGGCCTTACAGTGCTTATCGTTCACGCTCCCCAAGGAAGCGATTGGCCCATGTCCGAAGTAAATACACCGCGAAATGCTCCATCCTCGACACGTCAGTGGTTCATCGGTCTGCTCCTGCTGACGGCTGTCATCGTATTGATCTGGTGGTTCTGGCCGGCCGAACCGGCACCGGAAGACGACATGGGCTGGGGCTTCAATAACGTGCCGGTGCGCATCGCTCATGTCGAGTCGCGGGACTTTCCCATCGTCCTGAAAGCCCTGGGTACGGTTACCGCCTACAACACCGCCAATGTGCGCAGCCGGGTGGATGGCCAGTTGGTCAAGGTGCTGTTCAAGGACGGGCAGCCGGTCAAGGCCGGCGACGTGCTGGCGCAGATCGACCCGCGGCCGTTCGAGATCGCGCTGCAGCAGGCTCAGGGCACGCTGGCGGAGAACCAGGCACAACTGCGCAATGCCGAGAAGGATCTGGCCCTGTATCGCGGCCTGTTCGCCGAAGATTCCATTGCCCGGCAGACCCTGGACACCCAGGAGGCGCTGGTCAACCAGTACCGCGGCACGCTGCAGAACAATCAGGGTTCGGTGGCCGAGGCCAAGCTCAACCTGGACTTCACCAAGGTACGCGCGCCCATCGATGGTCGCCTGGGTATCCGTCAGGTCGATCAGGGCAATCTGGTGAACTCCGGCGATACCAATCCCATCGTGGTGATCACCCAGACGCTGCCGATTTCCGTCACCTTCACGCTGCCCGAGGCCGAACTGCCGGCCGTACTCGCCCAGGTGCGCAAGGACCGCGAACTGGTGGTACAGGCCTGGGATCGCGGCGATAACAACAAGCTGGCCGACGGCGTGCTGGAGAGCCTGGACAACCAGATCGACACCACCACCGGCACGGTCAAGCTCAAGGCGCGCTTCGAGAACGCCGAGGAAATGCTGTTCCCCAACCAGTTCGTGAATACCCGCTTGCAGGTTTCCGTGCGCCAGAACGCTCTGCTGGTGCCGGTCGCAGCGCTGCAATTCGGCGCCAATGGCACCTTCGTCTACGCCATCGACGGCGAAGACAAGGTGCAGGTTCGCCAGGTCAAGGTCGGCCCGAGCGACGGCGAGTTCTCGGTGATCGAAGACGGCGTGGCCGCCGACGAGCGAGTGGTGGTCGAAGGTACCGATCGCCTGCGTGACGGCAACAAGGTCGAGGTGATCGGTGAGGGCACGCGCGAGCCTTCTGCCACCGAAGAAAATGCACCGCGGGTGCGTACCGCTTCATGAACGTCTCCCGCCTGTTCATCCTGCGACCGGTCGCCACCACCCTGATCATGCTGGCGATCTTCCTCAGTGGGGTGATCGCCTACCGGCTGCTGCCCGTTTCCGCGCTACCCGAGGTCGACTACCCGACCATTCGCGTGATGACCCTGTATCCGGGCGCCAGCCCGGATGTGATGACCAGCGCGGTGACGGCGCCCCTGGAGCGTCAGTTCGGCCAGATGGCCGGGTTGCAGCAGATGTCGTCGACCAGTTCCGGTGGCGCTTCGGTGATCACCCTGCGCTTCAACCTGGAAGTGCAGCTGGATGTGGCCGAGCAGGAAGTGCAGGCGGCGATCAACGGCGCCACCAACCTGCTGCCCAACGACTTGCCGGCGCCGCCGGTGTACAACAAGGTCAACCCGGCCGACACCCCGGTGCTGACCCTGGCGGTGACCTCCAAAGAGTTGCCGCTGCCCCAGGTCAACGATCTGGTTGACACCCGGCTGGCGCAAAAACTGGCACAGACCACCGGTGTCGGCCTGGTCTCCCTGGCCGGTGGCCAGCGTCCGGCCGTGCGCATTCGCGTCAATCCCGAGGCGCTGGCTGCCTATGGCCTCAATCTGTCCGACGTGCGCACGCTGATCACCGCCAGCAACGTCAATCAGCCCAAGGGCAATTTCGACGGCCCGACCCGGGTCACCCAGCTCGATGCCAACGATCAGCTGCGCTCGGCCGACGAATACCGCGACCTGATTCTCGCCTATGCCAACGGAGGCGCGCTGCGCCTGCGTGATGTCGCGTCGATCGTCGACGGCGCGGAAAACCAGCGCCTTGCGGCCTGGGCCAATCGCAATGCGGCGGTGTTGGTCAATGTGCAGCGCCAGCCCGGCGCCAACGTCATCGACGTGGTGGATCGCATTCAGACCATGCTGCCTCACCTGACCCAGGGCCTGCCGGCCAGTGTCGAGGTGACGGTGCTCACCGACCGCACCCAGACCATCCGTGCCGCGGTGCGCGATGTGCAGCACGAACTGATGCTGGCCATCGCCCTGGTGGTGATGGTCACCTTCCTGTTCCTGCGCAAGGTGTCGGCGACGCTGATTCCTTCGGTGGTGGTGCCGCTGTCGCTGATCGGTACCTTCGGCGTGATGTACCTGGCCGGTTTCACGGTCAACAACCTGACGCTGATGGCGCTGACCATCGCCACCGGCTTCGTGGTCGACGATGCCATCGTCATGCTGGAGAACATCGCGCGCCATCTCGAGGATGGCGAAACCCCGCTAAACGCCGCCCTCAAGGGCGCCAGGCAGATCGGTTTCACCCTGGTCTCGCTGACCCTGTCGCTGATTGCCGTGCTGATCCCGCTGCTGTTCATGGCCGATGTCGTGGGGCGGCTGTTCCGCGAATTCGCCATCACCCTGGCGGTGGCCATCCTCATCTCTCTGGTGATTTCCTTGACCCTGACGCCCATGATGTGCGCGCGTCTGCTCAGGCACGAACCGGAGGCGGAGCAGGGGCGGTTCTACAAGGCCAGCGGCGCGGTCATCGATCGCATGATCGAACGCTACTCGGTTGGCCTGCGCTGGGTGCTGCGCCATCAGCCGCTGACCCTGCTGGTGGCCATTGGAACCATGGCGCTCACGGTGGTGCTCTACCTGGCCGTGCCCAAGGGGTTTTTCCCGGTGCAGGACACCGGGGTGATCCAGGGCATTTCCGAGGCACCTCAGTCGATTTCCTTCTCGGCCATGAGCGAGCGCCAGCAACGCCTGGCCGACGTGATTCTCAAGGATCCAGCGGTTACCAGCCTGTCTTCCTACATCGGTGTGGACGGTGACAATCCGACCCTGAACAGCGGGCGCATGCTGATCAACCTCAAGCCCCACGCCGAACGTGACCTCAGCGCCGCTCAGGTGATCGAGCGGTTGCGTCCGGAACTGGCCAAACTGAGCGGCATCGAGCTGTTCCTGCAGCCGGTGCAGGATCTGAGCATCGAGGATCGGGTCAGCCGCACCCAGTTCCAGTTCAGCGTGGAGTCCCCGGACCCCGAGATGCTGGAAACCTGGTCGAACAAGCTGGTCGAGGCGCTGCGTCAGCAACCCGAGCTCAGTGACGTCACCAGCGACCTGCAGAGCCGTGGCCTGCAGGCGTATCTGAAGATCGACCGCGATCTGGCCGGGCGTCTTGGCGTCAGCGTCGCGGCAATCGACGATGCGCTCTACGACGCCTTCGGCCAGCGGCAGATTTCCACCATCTACACCCAGGCCAGCCAGTACAGGGTGGTGCTGGAAAGCGCCGATGGCGGCAGCATCGGGCCGGCGGCCTTGCGCCAGATCCACGTCGCGACCGCCGAAGGTGGTCAGGTACCGCTGTCATCCCTGGCCCAGGTCGAGGAGCGGGCGGCGAGCCTGCTGATCAACCATATCGGCCAGTTCCCGGCGGCCACGCTGTCGTTCAACCTCAGCCCCGGCGTCGCCCTGGGCGATGCGGTGGCGGTGATCGAGCGGGTGCAGCAGGATATCCAGATGCCGGTCAGCGTACAGGTGAACTTCCAGGGCGCCGCCGAGGCCTTCCGCGCCTCGCTGTCGTCCACACTGCTGCTGATCCTGGCGGCGATCGTCACCATGTACATCGTGCTCGGCGTGCTCTACGAGAGCTATATCCACCCGATCACCATCCTTTCCACGCTGCCGTCGGCAGGCGTCGGTGCCTTGCTGGCGCTGCTGTTGACCGGTAACGATCTGGGGCTGATCGCGATCATCGGCATCATCCTGCTGATCGGCATCGTCAAGAAGAACGCCATCATGATGATCGACTTCGCCCTCGAGGCGGAGCGGCATCAGGGCATGACCCCTCACGATGCGATCTATCAGGCGGCGCTGCTGCGTTTCCGGCCGATTCTGATGACCACCCTGGCGGCGCTGTTCGGTGCCATCCCGTTGATGCTGGCGTCGGGCTCGGGCGCCGAGCTGCGTCAGCCGCTGGGCCTGGTGATGGTCGGCGGCCTGCTGCTCAGCCAGGTGCTCACCCTGTTCACCACGCCGGTGATCTACCTGTACTTCGACCGCCTGGCACGGCGTGTCAGTGGCCGCAGTGCCGCGGGCGTGGCCGTATGAGCGGCAAGCTGCAAGCGACAGGCCACAGGTTGAAGGCGGGTCATTGCCTGGCTTTTGCTGCTCACTGGCCGCTTGAAGCAAGTGGCTGGCCGCTATGAATCTGTCCGCACCCTTCATTCGGCGGCCGGTAGCGACCCTGCTGCTGAGCCTGGCCATCATGCTGCTGGGCGGTGTCAGCTTCGGCCTGCTGCCGGTGGCGCCGCTGCCGAACATGGACTTTCCGGTGATCACCGTGCAGGCCAGCCTGCCCGGTGCCAGCCCCCAGGTGATGGCGGCCACGGTGGCCACACCACTGGAGCGCTCGCTGGGCGCCATCGCCGGCGTCAGCCAGATGAACAGCAACAGCAGCCAGGGCAGTACGCGAATCATGATCGAGTTCGATCTGGATCGCGATATCAACGCCGCGGCGCGGGAAGTGCAGGCCGCCATCAATGCCTCACGGGAGCTGCTGCCCAGCGGCATGCGCAGCATGCCCACCTACCGCAAGATCAATCCCTCCCAGGCACCGATCATGGTGTTGTCGCTGACCTCCACGGTGCTCGACAAGGGCCAGCTGTACGACGTCGCCTCGACCATCGTCGGCCAGAAGCTGTCGCAGATCAGCGGTGTCGGTGAGGTGCAGATCGGCGGCAGCTCGCTGCCTGCCGTGCGGGTGGCGCTGGAGCCACGCCTGCTGGATCAGTACGGTGTGGCGCTGGACGACGTGCGTGCCACCATCGCTGCCGGCAATGCCAAGCGACCCAAGGGTGCCGTGGAGGACGAGCTGCGCCACTGGCAGGTGCAGGCCAATGACCAATTGGAGCGCGCCGCCGACTACGAGCCGATGATCATCCGCTACCAAGACGGTGCGGCGATCCGTCTGGGTGATGTCGCCCAGGTCACCGATGGCGTACAGGACCGTTACAACAGCGGCTTCTACAACGATAAACAGGCCGTTCTGGTGGTGGTGAACCGGCAGAGCGGGGCGAACATCATCGAAACGGTCGCCGGTATCCGTGCCCTGCTGCCTGAATTGCGGGGGGTGATTCCAGCCAGCGCCAACCTGGAAGTGGCGATGGATCGCTCGCCGGTGATCCGTGCCACCCTCAAGGAAGCCGAACACACCCTGCTGATCGCTGTGGCGCTGGTCATTCTGGTGGTCTTCGCCTTTCTCGGGCGCTGGCGGTCGGCGCTGATTCCCGCGCTGGCAGTGCCGGTCTCGCTGGTCGGCTCGTTCGCGGCGATGTACCTGCTGGGGTTCTCGCTGAACAACCTGTCGCTGATGGCGCTGATCATCGCCACCGGCCTGGTGGTGGACGATGCCATCGTCGTGCTGGAGAACATTTCCCGGCACATCGAAGCGGGTGAAACCCCCATGGCCGCGGCCTTCAAGGGATCTCGCGAGGTGGGTTTCACGCTGTTGTCGATGAACGTCTCGCTGGTGGCGGTATTCCTGTCGATCCTGTTCATGGGCGGGCTGGTCGAGCGGCTGTTTCGCGAGTTCTCCATTACCCTGGCGGTGGCCATCGTCATTTCCCTGCTGGTGTCGCTGACCCTCACGCCGATGCTCTGCGCGCGCTGGCTGAAGCCAGAGCCCGAGCGGCAGGGGCACCGGGCAGGGCGCCTGCAGGCCTTGGGGGCGCGCATAATGCGCGGCTACGAGCGCAGCCTGGACTGGGCGTTGCGTCATTCCCTGCTGATGCTGATCAGCCTGTTCGCGACCATCGCGCTGAATGTCTTCCTGTTCGTCATCGTTCCCAAGACCTTCATGCCGCAACAGGATACCGGCCAGTTGATGGGCTTCATTCGGGGCGACAACGGCCTGTCGTTCCAGGTCATGCAGCCGAAGATGGAAGCCTATCGTCGCTCGATCCTGGCGGACCCGGCCGTTGAGAGCGTGGCGGGTTTCATCGGCGGCAGCAGTGGTATCAACAACGCGATCATGATCGTGCGCCTCAAACCCATGAACGAACGCGACCTGTCCGCCCAGCAGGTGATCGATCGTTTGCGCAAGAATGCGCCGAAGATTCCGGGTGGGCGCATGTTCCTCATGCCCGACCAGGATTTGCAGGTCGGCGGGCGCCAGGGGCGTAGTTCCGAGAACGAGTACATGCTGATGTCCGGCGATCTCGATGCGCTGCGCGAGTGGTTGCCGAAGGTGCGCGAGGCACTGCGAGCCCTGCCGGAACTGACCGACATCGATGCCAGCGAAGACGGGGGGGCGCCGCAGATCCGTCTGGTGGTCGACCGTGACGAGGCCAAACGCCTGGGCATCGACATGAGTCTGGTGACCGGCGTGCTCAACAACGCGTTCAGCCAGCGGCAGATCTCCACCATCTACGACAGCCTCAACCAGTACAGCGTGGTCATGGAGATCAACCCACGCTATGCCCAGAGCCCCGAGGCCCTGGCGCAGATCCAGCTGATCACCGCGGACGGCGCGCGAGTGCCACTGTCGGCCATCGCGCACTGGGAACGCAGCCTCGAAGACGACCGCGTCAGCCATCAGGGCCAGTTCGCGGTGGAAAACATCGGCTTCTCCCTGGCGGAGGGGGTCAGCCTCGACCAGGCAACCACCGCCATCGATCGTGCCGTGGCACTCATCAGCCTGCCCAGCGAGGTGCAGGGTGTGCTGGGCGGCACCGGTGGCGCTTTCCAGCAGACGCAGAAGAATCAGCCCTGGATGATCCTGATGTCACTGGTCGTGGTGTACATCGTGCTCGGTATCCTCTACGAGAGTTACGTGCACCCGCTGACCATCCTCTCGACGTTGCCGTCGGCGGGCGTGGGTGCCTTGCTCGCTCTGCAACTGCTCAATACCGAATTCAGCCTGATTTCGCTGCTGGGGCTGTTCCTGCTGATCGGCGTGGTGAAGAAGAACGCCATTCTGATGGTCGACCTGGCGCTGCAGCTTGAGCGTAACGAGCACCTGAGCCCGGCCGACTCGATCCGCCGTGCGTGCCTGCTGCGTTTCCGACCGATCATGATGACCACCCTGGCGGCGTTGCTCGGCGCCTTGCCGCTGATGCTCGGCAGCGCCGAGGGCTCGGAAATGCGCCAGCCGCTGGGCATCACCATCGTCGGTGGCCTGATCCTCAGCCAGATCCTCACGCTTTACACCACTCCGGTGGTCTATCTCTATCTCGATCGCCTGCGCCACCGGGTCAACCGCTGGCGTGGCGTGCGTACCGATGCCGCTTTGGAAACGCCTCTATGACTCATGCAACCCGCCGTACCCTAAGCCTGTTGGCGCTTAGCGTCGCCCTGGCCGGCTGCGCTATCGGCCCGGATTATCAGCGCCCGGAAATCAACACGCCGGCGCAGTTCAAGCAGGCCGAAGGCTGGAAGGCCGCGGTGCCCGCCGACGCGCTGGAGCGCGGCACCTGGTGGGAACTGTATGGTGATGGCGAACTCAACGCACTGGTCGGGCGCCTGAACGTCTCCAACCAGAACCTGGCCGCTTCCGAAGCCCAGTATCGCCAGGCCCGCGCGTTGCTGCGCAGCGGCCGCGCGGCATTCTTCCCGACCCTGTCGACCAGTGCCGGCATGACCCGTGCCGGGCAGGGCGGTGGCGACAGTACGCTGCGTACCTCCGACGGCATTGCCATCGGCGGCTCCAACTCGGCGAGCATCTCGAAAAACTACGACCTGAGCCTCAATGCCAGCTGGGAGCTGGATGTGTGGGGCAAACTGCGTCGGGGCCTGGAATCCAATCGTGCGGCGTTCGAAGCCAGCGCCGCGGACCTCGCTGCGATGCGCCTGAGCCTGCAATCCGAGCTGGTGCAGAGCTACCTGCAATTGCGTGTACTGGATGAGCAGCAACGCTTGCTGGACGCCACGGTGGCGGCCTACCAGCGTTCGCTGCGTCTCACCGAAAACCAGTACCGCGCCGGCATCGTGCCGCGCTCCGACGTCGCCCAGGCGCTGACCCAACTGCGCAGCACCGAGGCCCAGGCCATCGACCTGCAATGGCAGCGCGCGCAGCTCGAGCATGCCATTGCCGTGCTGATCGGCGTGCCGCCCAGTGAGGTGAGCATCGCCCGTCGCGAAAGCCTGCCCACCTTGCCGCAGGTGCCGGCGAGCGTGCCGTCGCAGATGCTCGAGCGTCGGCCTGACGTGGCCGCCGCCGAACGACGGGTGATCGCCGCGAATGCCGAGATTGGCGTGGCCAAGGCCGCCTGGTTCCCGGACCTCACGCTGTCCGCAAGCGGTGGTTACCGTGGCAGCAGCTTTGCCGACTGGGTCAACCTGCCCAATCGTTTCTGGTCGGTGGGGCCGCAGCTGGCCCTGACGCTGTTCGACGGCGGCCGGCGCAGCGCCGAGAGTGAGCGGGTCGAGGCCGCTTACGACCAGACCGTCGCGCAATATCGCCAAGCAGTGCTCGACAGCTTCCGCGAGGTCGAGGATTACCTGGTGCAGCAGCGTGTACTGGGCCGCGAGGCCGAGGTGCAGTCGCAAGCGCTGGATGCCGCACGCGAATCCCTGCGCCTGATCGAAAACCAGTATCGCGCCGGCACCGTGGACTACAACAGCGTGGTCAACGTGCAGGCCACGGCGCTGAGCAACGAGCGCAACAGCCTGACGCTGCTCGGCAGCCGCCTGACCGCCAGCGTTCAGCTGATCGATGCGCTGGGCGGTGGCTGGGATCAGCAGTTGCGCGAAGAAGACGGCGAGTAAGCGTGATCCGTAGCCCGGGTTGGCCGCAGGCGTAACCCGGAACCCCAGGTGAGTCGATCCCGGTTGTCGCTGCGCTCGACCCGGGCTACTGGACCATTACCTGTGGCGATATACGCCCTTGCCCGGCAGGCGCGCTCGATCGTGCGGCGCGTCGAAGTCCAGCGCCGGCCCCTTGGGTACGACACCGGTGGGGTTGATGGTCTGGTGGCTCGCGTAGTAATGGTGCTGGATGTGCCGCATGTCCACGGTCGCCGCCACGCCTGGCCACTGGTACAGCTCGCGCAGCCAGTTGCTGAGGTTCGGGTAGTCGACGATACGCCGCAGGTTGCACTTGAAGTGGCCGTGGTACACGGCATCGAAACGCACCAGGGTGGTGAACAGCCGCCAGTCGGCCTCGGTCAGGTGCTCGCCCGTCAGGTAGCGGGACTGCCCAAGACGGGTCTCCAGCACCGACAACTCGCGGAACAGCTCGTCGAAGGCTTCTTCGTATGCCGCCTGGGTGGTGGCGAAACCGGCAAGGTAAACGCCGTTGTTGACGCTCGGGTAGATGCGCGCATTGAGCGCGTCTATATCGGCGCGCAAGGCTTGCGGGTAGAAGTCCAGATGGTTGCCGGTCAGCCCATCGAATGCCGAGTTGAACATGCGGATGATCTCCGCCGACTCGTTGCTGACGATGCGTCGCTGCTGTTTGTCCCACAACAGCGGCACGGTGACCCGCCCGGTGTACTCGGGGTCGTCCCGGGTATAGCGTTGATGCAGAAAGGCGAAATCATCCAGAGCGTCACCGCTGGAGCCGTGCTCGGGGTCGAAGGTCCAGCCATTCTCGCGCATCAGCCAGCTCACCACCGACACCTCGATCAGCGCGTCGAGGCCCTTGAGGGTACGCAGAATCAGGGTGCGATGGGCCCATGGGCAGGCCAGCGACACATACAGGTGGTAGCGGCCGGCTTCTGCCGCGAAGCCACCTTCGCCCGTGGGGCCGGGCGCGCCGTCGGCGGTGATCCAGTTGCGCCGCTGAGCGTTCTCGCGCTTGAAGCGGCCACCGGCACCGGTGTCGTACCATTGGTCGTGCCATTGGCCTTCGATCAGCAAGCCCATGTCGTTTACTCCCGTGTCGTTCGATGCCTGGAGTCTACCCAGTCAGCTATGGACACAGGCCGTAAAAACCGGGTTCAACGAATCGGCTGGCTCGATAGGTGGCGCGCTTGCCAGCGTTCTTCCGCCTCCGCGAAGGCCGCCTCGCGCTGCAGGCCCAGCCCACGTAGGGCCAGGGCCATGGTGGCGATGATCGCCAGTTGGCCGTAGGCGTCTTCAGCGTCGCCGCGCCAGACTGCTTGCAGATGGGCCGGGTCCAGGCGCTCGGGTTTGACATGCCGGCGCTCGGAAAGCATCGGCCAGTCCTCGTCCCAGTTGACCCCGCCCTCGGTGCCGTACAGGTGGCAGATGGCGTCCGGGTTGAGCTCGATTTCGCCGCCATCGCCCTTGACCACGATGGCGCGATCACCCAGCAATTGGCTGGCCTCACGGTGCACCGCCTGATAGCCCGGATGGAAGATGCTCTGCAGACCGCAGCGTGCCGCCAGTGGATTGAGAATGCGAGCCAGGGAGTGGATAGGCGAGCGCAGGCCGAGCACGTTGCGCAGGTCGATCATGCGCTGCAGTGCCGGCATCCAATTGCCGAGAGGCATGAACGCCAGGTTCTGCTCGTCCAGACTTCGCGCGACCTGGTTCCAGTCCTTGCACAGCGGTATGGCCAGCTCGCCGAGCAGTTGCTCGCTGTACAGGCGCCCGGCGGTGTGCGCGCCGCCGCCGTGCATGAAGATGCGCAGGCCGCTGTTGGCCAGGGCCTTGGCGGCCAGCAGGAACCAGGGCAGGTGGCGTTTCTTGCCCGCGTAGGTGGGCCAGTCGAAGTCGACGGCGATAGCCGGTGCAGGCAGGCGCGCACGTACCGCTTCGGTGAAACCGGCCATCTCCTCGGCACTTTCCTCCTTGTGGCGCAGAAGCATGAGAAAGGCGCCAAGCTGGGTGTCTTCGACCTGGTCGTCGAGAATCATGCCCATGGCCTCGCGGGCTTCTTCGCGGGTCAGGTTGCGCGCGCCGCGCTTGCCCTTGCCGAGAATGCGCACGAAGAGGGCGAAAGGGTGTTCGGCTGGGGTAATCAGGTTCATAGGCAATTCGTGGGCTTGGGCAGGCCCGCCAGCTTGGCGGCGAGTTTGGCAGGAGTGCCATTGAACAGGCGATTGAGGTGCAGGCTGTTGCCTTTGTCCGGGCCCAGTTTGAGGGCAACGTACTTGATCAGCGGGCGATTGGCCGGCGACAGCTGGAATTCAGCGTGGAAGGCGCGCAGCAGCACGAGAATTTCCCAGTGCTCGTCGCTCAGTGGCAGGGCTTCACGCTCGGCCAGGGCGGCGGCCACGTCGCTGGACCAGTCCTGAAGATCGAGCAGATAGCCATCCTTGTCCAGTTCGATGGCGCGGTCATTGACGATCAGGGCGCTCATAGCCAGCTATTGACCTTGTCGAAGCGCGCGGCGAGGGCAACGAAGCCTGGATAGTCGATTTGCTGCAGGTCATCGGCAGGCTGCAGGCCGCGGGCCTGGATGTCTTCTTGCAGGGCGAACAGGGCAATCCCCGCGCCCAGGGCGCTCAGCGACTGCGCGTGCAGCGTGCCGGGCTGGCTGGCATAGGTGGCATCGCCACAGAGCAGCAGGCCGTCGCCGTTGCCCAGCAGGCGCAGGCAACTGCCCAGGCGGTCATCGCTGTAGGGAGAACTGGATAGTACGTGCAGGGTCGTCATCAGAGGGTGATCACTTGGTCGTATCGGTCGATGAGGTCACGCAGTCCGGCGCTGTCCAGGCGTTCGACCTCCAGCGAGGTTTCACGCAGGCCACGTTGTTGCAGGCTGTGACTGCAAGCGTACAGCGCTTCGACACCGAACATCGGCAGGGCCTGCAGGTTGGCGGTCAGGTCCTTCTGCTGCAGGGCCTGGGACTGCTGCCGGTGAGCCAGCTGCAGCACGCCATCATCGAGAAACAGCAGGCCGATGGGCAGATCGAAGGCACCACCAGCCAGGGCGATATCCAGCGCTTCACGGGCGCCGGGGCCCTGCCAGGGCGCCTTGCGGCTGATGATCAGCAATGAGCGGTTCATGTCAGTCGCCTCCGAAGCAGATCAGTCGGTCGGCCTGTTGCGCTGCCTCATGCAGCTGGCCAAGGCCGGAGAGCACCCAAGGCGCTGGCAGATTGGCGGCCTGGCGTTCGTAGCGGCGCGCCTCCTGCTCGTCGAGCACGCCACGGCGCAGGGCGGCGGCGATGCACACCACGCCGTCGAGTTGCCGCTCGGCGATGAACGCACGCCACTGGCGAGCGACATCGATTTCATCCTGAGGACTGACGACGTTACCCGAGGCGCTGTGCACGCCCTCGGCGTAGAAGAACAGGCGCACGATCTCGTGGCCGCCTTGCAGTGCCGCTTCGGCGAAACGCAGGGCGCGGCGGGAGGAGGGAGCCGTAGGTGGCGAAAACAGGGCAATGGCGAATTTCATGAGCGGCCCGGTTGCGGAAACAGGGCGCCATGATAAGGCCTGAGTGCTTGGGAACAGAAATGAAAAAGCCCATATCCGCAGATATGGGCTTTCTTGTCACAGCCTGCTCGGCTCGAGCGGATTACTTGATATCGCGCTTGGTCGGGCCGGTGTACAGCTGGCGTGGACGGCCAATCTTGTACGGGCTGGAGAGCATTTCTTTCCAGTGCGAGATCCAGCCGACGGTGCGCGCCAGAGCGAAGATCACGGTGAACATGCTGGTCGGAATGCCGATGGCCTTGAGGATGATGCCCGAGTAGAAGTCGACGTTCGGGTACAGGTTACGTTCCTTGAAGTAAGGATCGTTACGGGCGATTTCGTCGAGCTTCATCGCCAGTTCCAGCTGCGGGTCATTGATGCCCAGCTCGGCCAGTACTTCATCGCAGGTCTGCTTCATGACCTGGGCGCGTGGGTCGAAGTTCTTGTAGACGCGGTGCCCGAAGCCCATGAGCTTGAACGGATCGTCCTTGTCCTTGGCCTTGGCGATGAACTTGTCGATGTTCGATACGTCACCGATTTCGTCCAGCATCGCCAGAACCGCTTCGTTGGCGCCACCGTGGGCCGGGCCCCAGAGCGCAGCGATACCGGCCGCGATACAGGCGAACGGGTTGGCACCCGAGGAGCCGGCAAGGCGAACGGTGGAGGTGGAGGCGTTCTGCTCGTGGTCGGCGTGGAGGATGAAGATCCGGTCCATCGCCTTGGCCAGCACCGGGCTGATCGGCTTGGTCTCGCACGGCGTGTTGAACATCATGTGCAGGAAGTTTTCCGCGTAGCTCAGGTCGTTGCGCGGGTACATCATCGGTTCGCCCTTGGAGTACTTGTACACCATGGCGGCGATGGTCGGCATCTTGGCGACCAGGCGCATCGCGGAAATATCGCGGTGCTGCGGGTTCTTGATGTCCAGGGAGTCGTGATAGAAGGCGGAGAGGGCGCCAACCACGCCACACATGACGGCCATCGGGTGGGCGTCACGGCGGAAACCGTTGAAGAAGGTCTTCAGCTGTTCGTGAACCATGGTGTGGTTCTTGATGGTGCTGACGAAGGCGGCTTTCTGCTCTTCGTCTGGCAGTTCACCATTGAGCAGCAGGTAGCAGGTATCCAGGTAGTCGGCTTTCTCGGCAAGTTGCTCGATCGGGTAGCCGCGGTGCAGCAGGATGCCCTTGTCACCATCAATGTAGGTGATCTTCGACTCGCAGGAAGCGGTCGACATGAAACCGGGGTCGAAAGTGAAATTGCCCGTGGCGGTCAGGCTTCGCACGTCGATCACATCAGGGCCAACGGTGCCGGATAAAACGGGCAGCTCGACGGGGGCTGCGCCCTCGATGATCAACTGCGCTTTTTTGTCAGCCATGTTTGGCCTCCTAGTTATGCTTGGAATCATCAGTCGGCCCCCCACGCAGGGCCCGCATCACTATAGTGTTATGAATCTGAAAGTCAATTTGCGAAAACCCAGGCAATAGAAGGGTTTGAGTGCGCTACCTGCGACAAAAGGGCGCGGCCTTTTACGCCATTTTCGGGCTTGACGCAATCGGTAGAAGGTCGAGGTGTCCGCGTTGTCATTAGCGACCTAACTGTCTATACTCTGCGCCCGACTGCCAAGGGCCTTACAGCCCGGATTCTGGTAGTTGTCACTTCTTGGGTGATGGGTACCTGACCAGTGCGCTTCCCGACAACTCAGCCCTGATAGCTGGGGCTCTCAGTGTGATAATAAAGCCGTGAATAGCCAACGACCTGTAAACTTAGACCTTCGGACGATAAAACTCCCAGTCACTGCTTACACGTCCATTCTTCACCGTATATCCGGCGTGATCCTTTTCCTCGGCATTGCCGTGCTGCTGTTCGGGCTCGACAAATCGCTGTCATCGGAAGAGGGCTTCGCCCAGGTGAAAGAATGCTTGACCAGCCCGCTGGCCAAGTTCGTGATCTGGGGACTTCTGTCCGCTCTGCTGTACCACCTGGTGGCCGGTGTGCGCCACTTGATCATGGATGCTGGAGTCGGTGAGACGCTGGAAGGCGGCAAGCTGGGTTCCAAAATCGTACTCGTCGTATCGGCGATCCTGATCGTGCTGCTGGGGGTGTGGATATGGTAACTAATGTCACGAATTTCTCGCGTTCGGGCCTCTATGACTGGATGGCACAACGCGTTTCTGCGGTCGTTCTCGCGGCTTACGTCCTGTTTCTGCTGGGCTACATCGTCCTGAATCCAGGCATGGGCTACGCCGAATGGCATGGTCTGTTCTCCAATAACGCAATGCGCATCTTCAGCTTGCTGACCCTCGTCGCGCTGGGCATCCACGCCTGGGTCGGCATGTGGACGATCTCCACCGACTACCTGACGCAGACCGCGCTGGGCAAGTGGGCCACCGTTGTGCGTTTTCTGTTCCAGGCCACGTGTGGCATCGCCATGTTCGTGTTCTTCGTCTGGGGCGTGCAGATTCTTTGGGGTTTCTGATTCATGACTAGCATCCGTACTCTTTCCTATGACGCCATCATCGTTGGTGGTGGCGGTGCCGGTATGCGCGCTGCGCTGCAGCTGGCGCAGGGCGGCCACAAGACCGCAGTGGTAACCAAGGTTTTCCCGACCCGTTCCCACACCGTATCCGCTCAGGGTGGCATCACCTGTGCCATCGCGTCGAATGATCCGAACGACGACTGGCGCTGGCATATGTACGACACCGTCAAGGGCTCCGACTACATCGGTGACCAGGACGCGATCGAATACATGTGTTCCGTTGGTCCGGAAGCCGTGTTCGAGCTCGAGCACATGGGCCTGCCGTTCTCCCGTACCGAGCAGGGCCGCATCTATCAGCGTCCGTTCGGCGGCCAGTCCAAAGGCCCGGACAACCCGACTCAGGCGGCCCGTACTTGCGCCGCTGCCGACCGTACCGGTCACGCGTTGCTGCACACCCTTTACCAGGCCAACCTGAAAGCCGGTACCTCGTTCCTCAACGAGTGGTACGCAGTGGATCTGGTCAAGAACCAGGACGGCGCCGTCGTTGGCGTCATCGCCATCTGCATCGAAACCGGTGAAACCGTCTACATCCGTTCCAAGGCCGTGGTTCTGGCCACTGGCGGTGCTGGCCGTATCTACGCGTCCACCACCAACGCGCTGATCAACACCGGTGACGGTGTGGGCATGGCGCTGCGTGCTGGCGTGCCGGTGCAGGACATCGAAATGTGGCAGTTCCACCCGACCGGCATCGCCGGCGCCGGTGTACTGGTTACCGAAGGCTGCCGCGGTGAAGGTGGTTACCTGATCAACGCCCACGGCGAGCGTTTCATGGAGCGCTATGCGCCCAACGCCAAGGACCTTGCAGGTCGTGACGTAGTGGCCCGCTCCATGGTCAAGGAAGTCATCGCCGGCAACGGCTGTGGCCCTGACAAGGATCACGTACTGCTGAAGCTCGATCACCTCGGTGAGGAAGTGCTGCACAGCCGTCTGCCCGGTATCTGCGAGCTGTCGAAGACATTCGCCCACGTCGACCCGGTCGTCGCGCCTGTTCCGGTCATTCCGACCTGCCACTACATGATGGGCGGCGTTGCCACCAACATCCATGGTCAGGCCATCACCCAGGACGCCAATGGCGTCGATCGCATCATCGACGGTCTGTTCGCCGTGGGCGAAGTGGCTTGCGTCTCGGTGCACGGTGCCAACCGTCTGGGTGGCAACTCGCTGCTCGACCTGGTGGTATTCGGCCGCGCCGCTGGCCTGCACCTGGAAAAAGCGTTGAAAGAAGGCGTGGAAGTCCGTGGCGCCAGCGAGACCGACATCGAGCAGTCGCTCAAGCGTCTGTCCGGCGTCAACGAGCGTAGCACCGGCGAAGACGTCGCACCGCTGCGCAAAGAGCTGCAACAGTGCATGCAGAACTACTTCGGCGTATTCCGTACCGGCGAATACATGAAGAAGGGCATCACTCAGCTGGCCGATCTGCGCGAGCGCATCGCCAACGTCAAGATCTCCGACAAGAGCCAGGCTTTCAACACGGCGCGCATCGAAGCGCTGGAGCTGCAGAACCTGCTGGAAGTCGCCGAAGCCACTGCTATCGCAGCCGATACCCGTACCGAGTCCCGCGGCGCCCACGCCCGTGAAGACTACGAGGATCGTGACGATACCAACTGGTTGTGCCACAGCCTGTACTTCCCGGGTGAGAAGCGCGTGACCAAGCGTGACGTCAACTTCTCGCCGAAGACGGTCCCGGCGTTTGAACCCAAAGTTCGTACTTATTAAGGGTGGCTACCATGTCTCTTGGCAAAAGCTTGAAAGTCAGCGTTTATCGCTACAACCCGGAAGCGGACAAAGCGCCCTTCATGCAGGAATTCGACGTCGAGATCGACGGCAAGGACCTGATGGTGCTGGACGTGCTGGCCCTGATCAAGGAGCAGGACGAAGGCTTCTCCTACCGTCGCTCCTGCCGTGAAGGCGTCTGCGGTTCCGACGGCATGAACATCAGCGGCAAGAACGGCCTGGCCTGCGTCACGCCGATCTCCACCGTGGTCAAGGGCAACAAGCTGGTGATCCGCCCGCTGCCCGGGCTGCCGGTCATTCGTGACCTGGTCGTCGATATGAGCATCTTCTACAAGCAGTACGAGAAGGTGCAGCCGTTCCTGCAGAACGATACCCCGGCGCCCGCTATCGAGCGCCTGCAGACGCCGGAAGAGCGCGAGAAGCTGGACGGCCTGTACGAGTGCATTCTGTGCGCTTGCTGTTCGACCAGCTGCCCGTCGTTCTGGTGGAACCCGGACAAATTCCTGGGCCCGGCCGCGCTGTTGCAAGCCTATCGCTTCCTGGCTGACAGCCGTGATACCAAGACCGCGGAACGATTGGCGTCTTTGGATGATCCATTCAGTGTGTTCCGCTGCCGCGGCATCATGAACTGCGTGAACGTATGCCCCAAAGGGTTGAACCCAACCAAGGCAATCGGTCACGTTCGCAACATGCTGCTGCAGAGCGGTACCTGATTCACAGTTCTTTAGCTTGACCCGCAACGCCTGCCGCACCGACTTCATGTCGGTGTAGCAGTATAGCCAGGGCATCGGCCTAGCCGCCGATGTCCTTACACGAAAAATATGACGACCAGCAGGGGCATCCGGGCTGGTGCCCGGACTATCTGCGGGATTCTTGGTGGCTTTGTCGAAGTCGCTGTTACATGACTTCGAAAGCCAGTCGGTGTCCTCGCCGGTGGTGTCCCCTTACCGAGGGTGACCAAGCATGCAAGAAAGCGTGATGCAGCGCATGTGGGACAGTGCCCACCTATCCGGTGGTAACGCTGCCTACGTGGAAGAGCTCTATGAGCTCTACCTGCACGATCCCAACGCCGTGCCGGAAGAATGGCGCACTTATTTCGATAAGTTGCCGTCCGAAGGCAGTACCGCCAATGACGTATCGCACTCGACGATTCGTGATCATTTCGTGTTGCTGGCCAAAAACCAGCGTCGCGCTCAGCCGGCATCAGCCGGGACCGTGAGCAGTGAACACGAGAAGAAGCAGGTCGAAGTGTTGCGGTTGATTCAGGCATTCCGCATGCGTGGCCACCAGGCGGCTCAGCTCGATCCGCTTGGGCTGTGGCAGCGTTCTGTTCCTGCTGATCTGTCGATCAGCCATTACAGCCTTACCGACGCGGATCTGGACACCACCTTCCGCACGGGTGGTCTGGCAATCGGCAAAGAAGAAGCTACTTTGCGGGAAATCCGCGATGCTTTGCAGCAGACATATTGTCGCACCATCGGCTCCGAGTTCACCCACATCACCGATTCCGAGCAACGCAGCTGGTTCCAACAGCGTCTGGAAAGCGTGCGTGGCCGCCCTCAGATATCCGCAGAGGCACAAAGCCACCTGCTCGAGCGCCTGACTGCCGCTGAAGGTCTGGAAAAATACCTGGGTACCAAATACCCGGGCACCAAGCGCTTCGGTCTGGAAGGCGGCGAGAGCCTGATCCCGTTGCTCGATGAAATCATCCAGCGCAGCGGTTCCTATGGCACCAAGGAAATCGTCATCGGCATGGCCCACCGTGGCCGTCTGAACGTTCTGGTCAACACCTTCGGCAAGAACCCGCGCGACCTGTTCGACGAGTTCGAAGGCAAGAAGGTCGAGGGCCTGAGCTCCGGTGACGTCAAATATCACCAGGGTTTCTCCTCGAACGTGATGACGCAGGGTGGCGAAGTGCACTTGGCGCTCGCGTTCAACCCGTCTCACCTGGAAATCGTTTCCCCGGTGGTCGAAGGTTCGGTACGCGCTCGTCAGGATCGTCGCAATGATGTGGCGGGCGACAAGGTTCTGCCGATTTCCCTCCACGGTGACGCGGCATTCGCCGGTCAGGGCGTGGTCATGGAAACCTTCCAGATGTCGCAGACCCGTGCTTACAAGACGGGCGGCACCATCCACATCGTGATCAACAACCAGGTTGGCTTCACCACCAACCGTGCTGACGATGCGCGCTCCACCGAGTACTCCACCGACGTTGCCAAGATGATCCAGGCGCCGATCTTCCATGTGAATGGCGATGATCCGGAAGCCGTGTTGTTCGTCACCCAATTGGCTGTCGACTACCGCATGCAGTACAAGCGTGACGTGGTCATCGACCTGGTCTGCTACCGCCGTCGTGGTCACAACGAGGCCGACGAGCCAAGTGGTACCCAGCCGCTGATGTATCAGCAGATCGCCAAGCAGCGCACCACCCGCGAGCTGTATGCCGAAGCGCTGACCAATGCAGGTCGCCTGTCGGCAGAGGCCGTGCAAGCGCCGGTCGACGAGTACCGCACGGCACTGGACAACGGTCAGCACGTGGTCAAGAGCCTGGTCAAGGAGCCGAACAAGGAATTGTTCGTCGATTGGCGTCCATACCTGGGTCATGCCTGGACCGCGCGTCACGACACCCGTTTCGATCTGAAAACCCTGCAGGACCTGTCCGGCAAACTGCTGGAAACCCCGGACGGCTTCGTCGTTCAGCGTCAGGTCGGCAAGATCTATGAAGATCGCCAGAAGATGGGCGCAGGCGGCTTGCCGCTGAACTGGGGCTATGCGGAAACCATGGCCTACGCGACCCTGCTCGTCGAGGGTCATCCGATCCGCATCACCGGTCAGGACGTGGGCCGTGGCACGTTCTCGCACCGCCACGCGCAACTGCACAACCAGAAGGACGGCAGTGCCTACCTTCCGCTGCAGAACCTGTATGAAGGTCAGCCGCGTTTCGATCTGTACGACTCCTTCCTGTCGGAAGAAGCGGTACTGGCATTCGAATACGGCTACGCCACCACCACGCCGAATGCGCTGGTGATCTGGGAAGCTCAGTTCGGCGATTTCGCCAACGGTGCTCAGGTGGTGTTCGACCAGTTCATTTCCAGTGGCGAAACCAAGTGGGGCCGTCTGTGCGGTCTGACCATGCTGCTGCCACACGGTTATGAAGGGCAGGGGCCGGAGCACTCCTCGGCACGTCTGGAGCGTTACCTGCAGCTGTGCGCCGAGCACAACATCCAGGTTGCCGTTCCGACCACGCCGGCGCAGATCTACCATCTGCTGCGTCGTCAGGTCATCCGTCCGCTGCGCAAGCCGCTGGTGGTGCTGACGCCGAAGTCGCTGCTGCGCCACAAGCTGGCCGTGTCGACGCTGGAAGATCTGGCCGAAGGCTCGTTCCAGACCGTCATCCCGGAAATCGATGCAATCGATCCGAAAAAGGTCGAGCGTCTGGTGCTGTGCAGCGGCAAGGTCTACTACGACCTGCTGGAGAAGCGCCGTGCCGAAGGCCGCGAAGATATCGCCATCGTGCGTCTCGAGCAGCTCTATCCGTTCCCGGAAGACGACCTGGCCGAAGTTCTCGCTCCGTACAAGAACCTCAAGCACATCGTCTGGTGTCAGGAAGAACCGATGAATCAGGGCGCCTGGTATTGCAGCCAGCACCATATGCGTCGTGCTGCTTCGGCGCACAAGAAGGCGCTGGTGCTCGAGTATGCTGGTCGTGATGCCTCGGCTGCGCCTGCTTGTGGTTACGCTTCGATGCACGCCGAGCAGCAGGAAAAACTGCTGCAGGATGCCTTCACCGTTTAATGCCATCGCGAAGGAGGTAGCTCAATTGGGGGCTACCTCCTCGAACAAACCGAATTTAAGGAACAGAACACAATGGCTATCGAGATCAAAGCCCCTACATTTCCCGAATCGGTCGCCGACGGCACCGTAGCGACCTGGCACAAGAAGCCGGGCGAAGCGGTCAAGCGCGATGAGCTGATCGTCGACATCGAAACCGACAAGGTAGTGATCGAAGTACTGGCCGAGGCCGATGGTGTCATCGCTGAAATCGTCAAGAACGAAGGCGACACCGTACTGAGCAACGAAGTACTGGGCAAACTGACCGAAGGTGGCGCAGCTGCTCCGGCCGCCGCTCCGGCGCAAGCCGCTGCAGCCCCGGCTCAGGCCGCAGCCCCTGCTGCCGCAGCCGCTGGCGACGACCAGATCCTGTCGCCTGCCGCGCGCAAGCTGGCTGAAGAAAACGGCATCGATCCGAACAGCATCAGCGGTTCTGGCAAGGGTGGCCGTGTGACCAAGGAAGACGTGGTTGCCGCTGTCGAAGCCAAGAAAAACGCTCCGGCTGCTGCTCCTGCTGCCAAGCCCGCCGCTGCTGCAGCTCCGGTTGTCGCTGCTGCTGGCGATCGCACCGAGAAGCGCGTGCCGATGACCCGCGTACGTGCCACCGTCGCTCGTCGTCTGGTCGAAGCTCAGTCGAACATGGCCATGCTGACCACGTTCAACGAAGTCGACATGTCCGAGATCATGGCGCTGCGCTCGCGCTACAAGGACCAGTTCGAGAAAGCTCACAACGGCACGCGCCTGGGCTTCATGTCCTTCTTCGTCAAGGCTGCCACCGAAGCGCTGAAGCGTCTGCCGGCGGTCAACGCTTCGATCGATGGCAACGACATCGTTTACCATGGTTATCAGGATATCGGCGTAGCCGTTTCCAGCGACCGTGGTCTGGTCGTACCGGTGCTGCGCAACGCCGAGTCGATGGGCCTGGCCGATATCGAAGCGGGCATCGCCGCCTACGGCAAGAAAGCCCGTGACGGCAAGCTGTCCATCGAAGAGATGACTGGCGGCACCTTCACCATCACCAACGGTGGTACTTTCGGTTCGATGATGTCGACGCCGATCGTCAACCCGCCGCAGGCCGCGATTCTGGGCATGCACAACATCATCCAGCGCCCGGTTGCGGTGAACGGCCAAGTGGTCATTCGCCCGATGATGTACCTGGCACTGTCTTACGATCACCGCCTGATCGACGGTAAAGAAGCCGTGACTTTCCTGGTGACCATCAAGAACCTGCTGGAAGACCCAGCTCGTCTGCTGCTGGACATCTAATACACCAGCCTCGAGCTGCAAGCGCCACGCTTCGAGTAGGAGCGCTCCGTTTTGCAGCTTGAGGCTTGAAGCTTGACGCTGAAAAGGAATCTTTTATGAGCCAGAAATTCGACGTGGTAGTCATCGGTGCCGGCCCTGGCGGCTATGTTGCCGCCATCAAGGCTGCACAACTCGGCCTGAAAACCGCGTGCATCGAGAAGTACCAGGACAAGGACGGCAAGATCGCCCTCGGTGGTACCTGCCTGAACGTCGGTTGCATTCCGTCCAAGGCGCTGCTGGACAGCTCCTGGAAGTACCATGAAGCCCATGACGGCTTCGCCGCTCACGGCATCAGCACCAAGGGCCTGAGCATTGACGTGCCGGCCATGGTCGGTCGCAAGAACACCATCATCAAGAACCTGACTGGCGGCGTTGCCGGCCTGTTCAAGGCTAACGGCGTAACCCTGCTGGAAGGCCACGGCAAACTGCTGGCTGGCAAGAAAGTGGAAGTCACCGACAAGGACGGCAAGACCTCCGTCGTCGAAGCCGAGAACGTGATCCTGGCATCCGGCTCGCGCCCGATCGACATTCCGCCGGCTCCGGTCGACCAGGACGTCATCGTCGACTCCACCGGCGCACTGGAATTCCAGTCCGTACCGAAGAAACTGGGCGTCATCGGCGCTGGTGTCATCGGTCTGGAGCTGGGTTCGGTCTGGGCCCGTCTGGGCGCCGAAGTGACCGTACTCGAAGCGCTGGACAAGTTCCTGCCTGCTGCTGACGAAGCGGTCGCCAAGGAAGCGCTGAAGACCCTCACCAAGCAGGGCCTGCAGATCAAACTGGGCGCTCGCGTGACCGGTTCCGAAGTCAAGAAGAAGCAAGTCACCGTCAACTACACCGATTCCGAAGGCGAGCAGAAGATCGTTTTCGACAAGCTGATCGTTGCCGTTGGCCGTCGTCCGGTCACCACCGATCTGCTGGCTTCGGACAGCGGCGTGGACCTTGACGAGCGTGGCTACATCTTCGTCGATGACCAGTGCGCCACCAGCGTTCCGGGCGTTTACGCCATCGGCGACGTGGTGCGCGGCATGATGCTGGCTCACAAGGCCTCGGAAGAGGGCGTGATGGTTGCCGAGCGTATCGCCGGCCACAAGGCGCAGATGAACTATGACCTGATCCCATCGGTCATCTACACCCACCCGGAAATTGCGTGGGTTGGTAAAACCGAGCAGCAACTGAAGAGTGAAGGCGTTGCCGTCAACGTCGGCACCTTCCCGTTCGCCGCCAGCGGCCGTGCCATGGCAGCCAACGACACCGGCGGTTTCGTCAAGGTGATCGCCGACGCCAATACCGACCGCGTACTGGGTGTACACGTGATCGGCCCAAGCGCAGCAGAGCTGGTGCAGCAAGGCGCTATCGGCATGGAGTTCGGTACCAGCGCTGAAGACCTGGGCATGATGGTCTTCTCGCACCCGACCCTGTCCGAAGCGCTGCACGAAGCAGCGCTCGCAGTAAACGGTGGCGCGATTCACATCGCCAACCGCAAGAAACGCTAAGAAATCGTCTGTCCGGCAGCGGCTCAAGGGTCGCTACCGTACGGACGGTTTTTCGCGAAGCAGAACCAAGGTGCATTGCCCGCGCAGGGCTCAGGCCCATGCGCGGAATGTGCACCTGACTGCCTAGAGGTGGTCACAGGTGGTGCGGCACGCAAGTGCAGCACCGATGCGCAATACCTAAACGAAAACGGTAGACAAGCATGAATCTTCACGAGTATCAGGGTAAGCAGCTGTTCGCTGAATACGGCCTGCCCGTATCCAAGGGCTTCGCCGTAGACACCCCGGAAGCAGCAGCAGAAGCCTGCGAAAAAATCGGTGGTACCGAGTGGGTCGTCAAGGCTCAGGTACACGCTGGTGGCCGCGGTAAAGCGGGTGGTGTGAAACTGGTCAAGAGCAAGGAAGACGCCAAGGCTTTCGCCGCCAACTGGCTGGGCAAGCGTCTGGTGACCTATCAGACTGACGCCAATGGTCAGCCTGTCACCAAGATCCTGGTCGAGTCCTGCACCGACATCGCCAAGGAGCTGTACCTGGGCGCTGTAGTCGACCGCTCCAGCCGTCGCATCGTGTTCATGGCTTCCACCGAAGGTGGCGTGGACATCGAGAAGATCGCTCACGAAACGCCTGAGAAGATCCTCAAGGCCACTATCGATCCGCTGGTCGGCGCTCAGCCGTTCCAGGGTCGCGAGCTGGCATTCCAGCTGGGCCTGGAAGGCAAGCAAGTCGCTCAGTTCGCCAAGATCTTCGTAGGTCTGGCCAAGCTGTTCAAGGATCACGATCTGGCTCTGCTGGAAGTGAACCCGCTGGTCATCAAGGCCGACGGCGACCTGCACTGCCTGGACGCGAAGATCAACATCGACGCTAACGCCATGTACCGTCAGCCGAAGCTGAAGACCTTCCACGACCCGTCGCAAGACGACGCCCGTGAAGCTCATGCCGCCAAGTTCGAACTGAACTACGTTGCGCTCGAAGGCAACATCGGCTGCATGGTCAACGGTGCCGGTCTGGCCATGGGTACCATGGACATCGTCAACCTGCACGGCGGCAAGCCAGCCAACTTCCTCGACGTAGGTGGCGGCGCAACCAAAGAGCGCGTGACCGAAGCCTTCAAGATCATCCTGTCCGACAGCAACGTAGCTGCCGTTCTGGTGAACATCTTCGGCGGTATCGTTCGTTGCGACATGATTGCCGAAGGCATCATCGGTGCAGTGAAGGAAGTCGGCGTCAAGGTTCCGGTTGTCGTCCGTCTGGAAGGCAACAACGCTGAACTGGGTGCCAAAGTCCTGGCCGAAAGCGGCCTGAACATCATCGCGGCAACCAGCCTGACCGACGCTGCTCAGCAAGTCGTCAAAGCTGCGGAGGGCAAGTAATGAGCGTCCTGATCAATAAAGATACCAAGGTTATCTGCCAGGGTTTCACTGGTTCGCAAGGTACCTTCCACTCCGAACAAGCCATCGCCTACGGCACCAAGATGGTTGGCGGCGTGACCCCAGGCAAAGGCGGTACTACCCACCTGAACCTGCCAGTGTTCAACACTGTGAAAGAAGCTGTAGAAGCTACCGGCGCTGACGCTTCGGTCATCTACGTTCCAGCTCCTTTCTGCAAGGACTCGATCCTGGAAGCTGCTTTCGGCGGCATCAAGCTGATCGTCTGCATCACCGAAGGCATTCCTACCCTGGACATGCTGGATGCCAAGGTCACCTGCGACGAGCTGGGCGTTACCCTGATCGGTCCTAACTGCCCAGGCGTGATCACTCCGGGCGAGTGCAAGATCGGCATCATGCCGGGTCACATCCACCTGCCAGGCAAAGTAGGCATCGTGTCGCGTTCCGGCACCCTGACCTATGAAGCCGTCAAGCAGACCACCGACGCCGGCTTCGGCCAGTCCACTTGCGTGGGCATCGGTGGTGACCCGATCCCGGGCTCCAACTTCATCGACATCCTGAAGCTGTTCCAGGAAGACCCGAAGACCGAAGCGATCGTCATGATCGGCGAGATCGGCGGTTCGGCTGAAGAAGAAGCGGCTGCCTACATCAAGGCCAACGTCACCAAGCCTGTAGTTTCCTACATCGCTGGTGTGACCGCTCCTCCCGGCAAGCGTATGGGCCATGCTGGCGCCATCATTTCCGGCGGCAAAGGCACTGCAGACGAGAAGTTCGCTGCACTGCAGGACGCTGGCGTGAAAACCGTGCGTTCCCTGGCTGACATCGGCAAGGCCCTGGCCGAGCTGACCGGTTGGGAAGTGAAGAAGGCGTAAGCCATCTGATCTGATCGAAAGAAGGCCACCCTCGGGTGGCCTTCTTTTTTGTCCCGAAAAAGTTGTTCAGGCGACAGCCGCTTACAGCCAATGGTCAGGTGGGGTGGCACGGGTAGGGCGGTTGCGGCAAAATCGTTAGCCTTGCAACTAATAGGTTTGGTCTCTACCCGAGGCGAGCCTGCAACCAAGGTTCGCGCCACGAGAGCGAACGACGTTTCCCACTATCCATCGGGATTCCCTCTCTCAACTCCGATTTAGCGATGTGGTATTTCTTCAAATGACTTCCCTGAAAAGCCAGGACGTTCTCGCCCTGGGGTTCATGACTTTTGCCCTGTTCGTCGGGGCCGGCAACATCATTTTTCCACCCATCGTCGGCATGCAGGCAGGCCCCCATGTATGGCTGGCCGCGCTTGGCTTTCTGATCACAGCGGTCGGTCTGCCGGTGATCACCCTGGTCGCTCTGGCCAAGGTCGGTGGCGCCATGGACGCGCTGAGCAGCCCGATCGGCAAAGCCGCCGGTGTGCTGCTGGGTACGGTCTGCTACCTGGCGGTCGGCCCCCTGTTCGCCACCCCGCGTACCGCCACGGTGTCCTTCGAAGTGGGCCTGGCGCCGTTGACCGGCGATAGCCCGCTGGCGCTGTTCATCTACAGCCTGGTGTATTTCGTGATCGTACTGGGCGTCTCCCTGTATCCGGGGCGACTGCTGGACACCGTCGGGCGCGTGCTCGGCCCGATGAAGATCCTCGCGCTGCTGATTCTTGGCGGTACGGCCTTCGTACTGACACCCGGTGAAGTGGGGCCGGCAACCGCCGTCTATGAGGCGGCGCCATTCTCCCAGGGCTTCATCAATGGTTACCTGACCATGGATACCCTGGGGGCGCTGGTCTTCGGCATCGTCATCGTCAATGCCATCCGCTCCCGTGGGGTCGAGTCGCCACAATTGATCACCCGTTACGCCATCATCGCCGGGCTGATCGCCGGGGTCGGCCTGGCCGTGGTTTACATCAGCCTGTTCCGCCTCGGTGCGGGCAGCCATTCCATCGCGGCCGGCGCCACCAATGGCGCTGCGGTGTTGCATGCCTACGTTCAGCACACTTTCGGGGCACTGGGCAGCGGCTTCCTGGCCGTGCTGATCTCGCTGGCCTGCCTGGTCACGGCGGTTGGCCTGACCTGCGCCTGTGCGGAGTACTTCAGCCGTCTGGTACCGCTGTCCTATCGCAGTCTGGTGGTGATCCTAGCCGCGTTCTCGCTGCTGGTATCCAACCTGGGTCTGACCAAACTGATCCAGATATCCGTGCCGGTCCTCACCGCCATCTACCCGCCATGCATCGTCCTGATCGCTCTGAGCTTCTGCTGGGGGCTATGGAATTCGGCTGGTCGCGTGGTCGGACCGGTGATGCTGGTGGCAACGCTGTTCGGCATCGTCGATGGCCTGAAGACCGCTGGCCTGGATGGCGGTTTGCCGCAATGGCTGGTCAGCCTGCCACTGGCCGAGCAGGGCCTTGCCTGGCTGTTGCCGGCGGCCATCATGCTGGCCATCGCCAGTGGTTACGACTGGTTGCGTGGCAAGCCGCAGGAAGTGCTGGCCTGAGCATATCCGGTTGATCGAAAGCCGCTCGTAGCAAACTGTGTGAAAACTACTGCGCTCGCTCATGCGGCGTTAAAAACCGGCTAAAAATGCTCATTTACAACTCGTAAACTGCGCTTTTTCGCCGGTTTTTGCCTTGCCTGACCTTCGCTCGCTACGTTTTCACACAGCCTGCAATGAGCGGCTTTTTCTTATCTCGCCTGGCTATAATCGCTCCAGCCTTACAAGGAGCTTGCATGCCCATCAGCGAAGAATATCTGCCGCACGTCCTGGCCGTTCTCTGGTTCGTCATCTGTTGGGGCGGCTACACCCGTTACGCCCAGGCGAAAGGTCGCACCACACCCTGTCTGGCCAGCGTTCTGCACCTGTATCGCGAGGACTGGATGCGGCGCATGCTGTTGCGCGACAACCGCATCGCCGACGCCAACGTGATCGGCAACCTCGAGCGCAATGCCTCGTTCTTCGCCTCCAGTACGCTGATCATTCTTGCCGGTATCCTCACCGTGCTCGGCGCCTCGGATCGTGCGGTATCGCTGTTGGCCGACCTGCCATTCGTGCAGGTCGCCAGCCGTGGCATGTCGGAAGCCAAGCTGTTGTGCCTGGGCGTGGTCTTCGTCTATGCCTTCTTCACCTTCAGTTGGTGCATGCGCCAATACAACTTCGCCGCGGTACTGGTGGGCTCTGCGCCGATGATTGGTGAGCGGCACGTCACCGAGCAGGAGCGCAAGGCGTTCGGTGAGCGCACCGCGCGGGTCATCTCGATGGCGGCCAACCAGTTCAACTATGGGCTGCGCGCCTACTATTTCGGCATGGCGACGCTGGCCTGGTTCATCAACCCCTGGTTCTTCATGATGGTCACCGCCGGTGTGGTGGTGGTGCTGTACCGACGCGAATTCCATTCCGATGTGCTGGAAGTAATGGTGTATACACAAACGCCGACGTTCGAGCCGGCCAAGGAGAAAACCGAATGAGTATTCCGTTCTGGTGCATTTTCATCAGCGCCCTGCTGATTTTCGTGGCGAAGGCGCCGCTGGCCAAGGCGATGAAGGAGGAGGGTGGGCGCTACGACAACCATCATCCCCGTGCACAACAGGCGCGTCTTAGCGGATTCGGTGCGCGTGCACTGGCCGCTCATCAGAATAGCTTCGAAGCGTTTCCGTTGTTCGCCGTCGGGGTCTTGATGGCGCACGTCACCCAGAGTAGCGGCTGGCTGGTGGACTGGCTGGCGGTGATCTTCGTGGTCGCGCGGGTGCTTTATCTGCTTTTCTACTGGGCAGACCTACACTGGCAACGCAGTCTTGTATGGGCGATCGGGATGGGTTGCACGCTGCTGTTGATGCTCACGCCAGCGTTGCGGTGAACCGGGGGGAGGGGCGCGTTACCCGCAGCAGGCTGCGGGTAACGTGAAGATGACCGCTTATTGCTGTTTCTGAGTCGGCGCAGCCGGTGCAGCTGGGTCCGCAGGGGCTGCCGGCTCGGCAGGTGCGGTAGTGGCTGGCGGAGTCTGAGCCTCTTCCTGTTGCTCTTCGGCGCGCTCCTGAGCGGCCTCAGTTTCTTTCTGAGCAGCTTCGTTGCTCTCCTCAGCGGCGTCGTTCATCGACTCCTGAGCTTCGGTACGCGCTTCTTGAGCGTCTTCCGCTTTGTTTTCGGACGGCTTGTCACAGGCCGCAAGGCCCAGCGTGGCAGCGAGCATGAAGGCGTAAGCGACTGACTTTTGCATGGGGGTGTTTCTCCTTATGGGTAAATACCATTACGGTTTTTCGAGGCGTCAAAGTGGATATAAGTTCATTCCCTTTCTACTCGACGCCCGATAACGCACGGTGTGCACCCTTGAAAGCACCAATTCAGGGCCTGTCACAAAATCGGAAAATTCTCGACTTCTCGATGGAATGAGCGCGCTTCGATGATTATCGTGACGCTCACTCCTGCGGTGCGCGCTGGAAAGTGATCGCATCCCATGCCGATCCTGGCAACTGATCTAAGGAAACTGAATGGACGCGTTGTTGATCCTGGGCGGCCTGCTGCTGATACTCGTCGGCCTGGTGTTGCTGGTAATGCGTGGTTTCGCCACCAGCCTGCTATGGGGGTGGGCATGCTTGTTGCCCCCGCTGACGCTGCTGTTCATCGTGCGCCACTGGCGCCGTGCCAGGCATGCGCTGGCCTGCTGCGCGCTGGGCATGATCCCGCTGGTGGTCGGTCTGGCGGTGATGGCAGGTCAGGATCCGCAACGCCTGGAGGCCATCATCGGGCTCGAGTGGCTAAAGCCCGAGAAGCCAGCGCCAGGCGAATTGCATATCCAGCTGCACGGCCAGCTCAACGGTGAGCCGTTCGTGCCTCAGGAAGGAGAACTGATCGACGGCGTGCTCAGCCTGCGTGAAGGCCAGGACTTCTTCGCCCGTCGCGAGCTGATCATTCGTGGTCTGCCGCTGTCTGCCGATGGCCTGCGCCTCGATGTGCTGCCGGAGGACCAGGGACAGTTGCCGGAAATCGAGTTCAACTGGCTGCTGCCGGATCAGGATCTGCCCGAGGCACGTCAGCTCAAGGGGGGCTACACCCTGCACCTGGATCTGCAGCCCGAGGTACCCAACCGCCTGGTGGGTGAATTCCATCTGGTTCTGCCACCGCAGTTCGAGACCACCCTGAGCGGCAAGGTCGAGGTGTTTCGCAACGGCCTGCGTTATCACGAGGGCAGGGTGGATCGCACCGTCGATTCTCGCGACACCCTGGCCTACGTCCTCACCGACCACCTGCAGCGGCGCTTTTCCACCCGCGACGTTCAGCTTTCGCCACTACCGGCTACCGGCGTGACCGGCAGCAACCTGATGCTCGACGTGAGCGCTCGTATCGATGGCCGCGAACAGCGTTTGCCGGTCAGCCTGAGCAAGCACGCCGAGCGGGGCTGGCGTGTCGACGATGACCGCTTCGCCGAATTGCCGGCCGCGGCCCCGCCAGCGCCGGCTGCCGTTCCGGCTCAGCCCGCTGCGCCGCAGCAGCCACAACCTGTGCAGGACCCCCGCAGGGACTTTTCCCTTGTGCGCCTGCTCAGCGAGCCGCAACGCTACGTCAACCAGCCGTTGCGGGTGTTCAGCGAAAAGGGCAGCTCGATTCAGGGGCAGTTCGCCGGGCTCGAGCAGGGGCAGGTCATTCTCAGGCAGCGCCTCAACGGCTCGGGCGAAGCACGCTTTGCCATGCCCGAAGCGGACATCGTTCATGTCGAACTACTCGACGAGTGAGTCCAGGGTGACTTGAAGTTTTCCCGAGCCGCCCCCACTTGATGGTCATCCGCCGTACCGCGGCTTAGCCATCAATGTGGAGTTAGATGACCATGAGTGTGGAAACTCAAAAAGAAACCCTGGGCTTCCAGACAGAGGTGAAGCAACTGCTGCACCTCATGATCCACTCGCTGTATTCCAACAAGGAAATCTTCCTGCGCGAGTTGATCTCCAACGCCTCCGACGCCGTCGACAAGCTGCGTTTCGAGGCGCTGGCCAAGCCCGAGCTGCTCGAGGGCGGTGCCGAGCTGAAGATCCGCGTGACCTTCGACAAGGACGCCAAGACCGTCACCCTCGAAGACAACGGCATTGGCATGAGCCGTGAAGAGGCCATCGCGCACCTCGGCACCATCGCCAAATCCGGCACCGCCGATTTCCTGAAGAACCTCTCCGGCGACCAGAAGAAGGACTCGAGCCTGATCGGTCAGTTCGGCGTCGGCTTCTACTCGGCGTTCATCGTTGCCGACAAGGTCGATGTATTCACCCGCCGTGCCGGTCTGTCGGCTGGCGAAGGCGTGCACTGGGCCTCCAAGGGCGAGGGTGACTTCGAGGTCGCCAACGTCGAGAAGGCCGAACGCGGTACCCGCATCGTCCTGCACCTCAAGAGCGGCGAAGAAGAGTTCGCCGATGGTTGGCGCCTGCGCAACGTCATCAAGAAGTACTCCGACCATATCGGCCTGCCGATCGAGCTGCCGAAAGAAAGCCATGGCGAAGAGCAGGACAAGCCAGCCGAGGAGTGGGAAGTGGTCAACCGCGCCAGCGCGCTGTGGACGCGTCCGCGTACCGAGGTTACCGACGAGCAGTATCAGGAATTCTACAAACACGTTTCCCACGACTACGACAACCCGCTGAGCTGGAGCCACAACAAGGTCGAAGGCAAGCTGGAATACACGTCGCTGCTGTACGTGCCCGGTCGTGCGCCGTTCGACCTGTACCAGCGTGAAGCACCGCGTGGTTTGAAACTCTATGTACAGCGTGTGTTCATCATGGACCAGGCGGACGAGTTCCTGCCCCTGTACCTGCGCTTCATCAAGGGTGTGGTCGACTCCAACGACCTGTCGCTGAACGTCTCCCGTGAAATTCTCCAGAAGGACCCGGTGATCGACTCCATGAAGTCGGCACTGACCAAGCGTGTGCTGGACATGCTGGAGAAGCTGGCCAAGAACGAACCCGAGCAGTACAAGGCGTTCTGGAAGAATTTCGGCCAGGTCCTCAAGGAAGGTCCCGCGGAAGACTTCGCCAACAAGGAGAAGATCGCCGGCCTGCTGCGCTTCGCGTCTACTGCCGAAGGCGAGGGCGAGCAGGTGGTTTCCCTGGGCGACTACATCGGCCGCCTCAAGGAAGGCCAGGACAAGGTCTACTTTCTTACCGGCGAGTCCTACGCGCAGGTCAAGAACAGCCCGCACCTGGAAGTCTTCCGCAAGAAAGGCATCGAAGTGCTGCTGCTCACCGACCGTATCGACGAGTGGCTGATGAGCTACCTCACCGAGTTCGATGGCAAGTCGTTCATCGACGTTGCCCGCGGTGACCTGGACCTGGGCTCGCTGGACTCGGAAGAGGACAAGAAGGCTCAGGAAGAAGTCGCCAAGAGCAAGGAAGGTCTGGTCGAGCGTCTGAAGGGCGCGCTGGGCGAGCAGGTCGCGGAGGTTCGCGTCTCCCATCGCCTGACCGATTCGCCAGCCATCCTGGCCATCGGCGAACAGGACCTGGGCCTGCAGATGCGCCAGATTCTCGAGGCCAGCGGCCAGAAGGTGCCGGATTCCAAGCCGATCTTCGAATTCAACCCTAACCACCCGCTGATCGAGAAGCTGGATGCCGAGCCGGACGAAGACCGTTTCGGCGATCTGTCGCACATCCTCTTCGATCAGGCCGCTCTGGCTGCAGGCGACAGCCTGAAAGACCCAGCCGCCTACGTGCAGCGCCTGAACAAGCTGCTGGTCGAGCTCTCTGCCTGACCCGCTAGCCGCTATGCAAAACGCCGCTCGATCGAGCGGCGTTTTTGTATCTGCAATCTGGTTTTTTCGATTTGGTAGCCAGGGTCGAGCGCAGCGACACTCGGGAAAATCCCTGGGTATCGCTATGCTCAACCCAGGCTACGTCCTTGCGGCGAGCGCAAATGGGGAAGCCGATATCCGCTTCCCGACACGCTCGACCCACAGGATGGACGTCGCTTTATCCGTCCACCGCTCGTTGCCTGAATGGTGGATGAAAAGCGTCAGCTACGCGCCCCGATCCACCCTACGAATCTATCAATGAGACCGCGCGGCGATCCTGATGAAAGATTACGAATGTGGGAGCGCGCCATGCGCGCGAAAAAAACGCGGGCACCGCCCGCTCCCACAGGGGGAAACCTGATCTCGGCTACCCTCAGTGGAGCCGCAGCCTGCAACCGATATGGCCTGGCCTGCGAAGCTAATAATCAGCCCATACAAAAAAGCCCCATCATCCATCGGATGACGGGGCTTCTGGTCGTGCCGGTTCAGACGATCAGACGATGATGCCCTGGCTGCGCAGGTAGTCGTCGTAGGTGCCGCTGAAGTCGGTGACGCCGTTGTCCGACAGCTCGATGATGCGCGTGGCCAGGGAGCCGACGAACTCGCGGTCATGGCTGACGAAGATCAGCGTGCCCGGGTAGTTCTCCAGCGCCAGGTTGAGCGCTTCGATGGATTCCATGTCCAGGTGGTTGGTCGGTTCGTCCATCACCAGCACGTTGGGCTTCTGCAGGATCAGCTTGCCGAACAGCATGCGGCCTTGCTCACCACCGGAGATCACCTTGACCGATTTGAGGATCTCGTCGTTGGAGAACAGCATGCGGCCCAGTGTGCCGCGGATGACCTGTTCGCCCTGGGTCCACTGGCCCATCCAGTCGAACAGGGTCACGTCGTCCTCGAAGTCGTGGGCGTGATCCTGGGCGTAGTAACCCACCTCGGCGCTTTCCGTCCACTTCACGGCACCGGCGTCCGGGCTCAGCTCACCGACCAGGGTGCGCAGCAGGGTGGTTTTGCCGATACCGTTGGGGCCGATGATCGCGACGCGCTCGCCGGCTTCGACGGTGAAGCTGAAGTTCTTGAACAGCGGCTTGCCGTCGAAGCCCTTGGACATCTGTTCGATGGTCACGGCCTGGCGATGCAGCTTCTTGGTCTGCTCGAAGCGGATGAACGGGCTGACCCGGCTCGACGGCTTGACCTCGGCCAGCTGGATCTTGTCGATCTGCTTGGCACGGCTGGTGGCCTGCTTGGCTTTCGAGGCGTTGGCGGAGAAGCGGCTGACGAAGTTCTGCAGCTCGGAGATCTGCGCTTTCTTCTTGGCGTTGTCCGACAGCAACTGCTCGCGCGACTGGGTCGCAGCGGTCATGTACTCGTCGTAGTTGCCCGGGAACAGGCGCAGCTCGCCGTAATCCAGATCCGCCATGTGGGTGCAGACCGAGTTCAGGAAGTGACGGTCGTGGGAAATGATGATCATGGTGCTGTTACGCGCAGTCAGAATCGTTTCCAGCCAGCGGATGGTGTTGATGTCCAAGTGGTTGGTCGGTTCGTCGAGCAGCAGCACGTCCGGATCGGAGAACAGTGCCTGAGCCAACAGCACGCGCAGTTTCCAGCCAGGAGCGACTTCACTCATCGGGCCGAAATGCTGTTCCAACGGAATGCCCAGGCCGAGCAGCAGCTCGCCGGCACGGGATTCGGCGGTATAACCGTCCATTTCCGCGAACTCGCCTTCGAGTTCACCGACCTTCATGCCGTCTTCTTCGCTCATTTCCGGCAGCGAGTAGATGCGGTCGCGCTCGGCCTTGACCTTCCACAGCTCCTCGTGGCCCATGATCACGGTGTCGATCACGTTGAATTGCTCGTAGGCGAACTGATCCTGGCGCAGCTTGCCGAGACGCACGTTCGGCTCGAGCATGACCTGGCCGCCGGAAGGGTCGAGGTCGCCACCGAGGATTTTCATGAACGTCGACTTGCCGCAGCCATTGGCGCCGATCAGGCCGTAGCGGTTGCCGTTGTTGAACTTAACGGACACGTTCTCGAACAGCGGCTTGGCACCGAACTGCATCGTGATATTAGCTGTGGAAATCAAAGTGCTCTAACTCGCATGTTTCAGAGGTGTGGATTCAGTCTTGGGGCAGTTTTGGGACAATTCGTAGCGTGTTCACCGCTGCCCAGTCGCCCTCGCCATCGATCCATCGGGCATAGCGGGTCAGCAGAATCTGTATCGAATGGCCCAATTGCTTGGCGATGAAAGCCGGGGCCATGCCTGCCATCAGACGCATAGTTGCGTAAGTGAGGGGCGCATTGTACGGAGGACGGTAGCGAATACCCAGCGCTTTCAGGGTCGGTCGTCACGGATGATGCCGGTCATTCGTCTGTTGGGCGTACAAGGCTTAGTTGTCGGGAGGAAAGCAAAAGGGTATGCGGGATTTTTCCGGTGCCGGCCGTGCGGCGCTCGGCGAACGCCTGGGCCTGTTATGCAGCCGGCGAGCCGCAGGTCGTGAACGAGCGGTGCAGATAAAAATCAGGCCCGTCACCCTGGGGTTTCCTTCTGGTCTCGGGCCTTTGCGTTGCGGGAGGGCGCCAGTGCTACTTCTTGTCTTCGCAGTTGATTACCGACGCGTCGGTGATGATGTCCTTGTTGTCCGTGAAGAGGGTGATGCTGCAGAAGTAGTCGATGATGGGGACATTGTCGTAGTAGCCCACATCGCGGTAAATCGGTTGGCTGTAAGCCGGCATGATACCTGTCATGCCTCGGCCTCCGATGGTGACCCAGGTTTGTTGCTCACCAACGTATTCTTCGCCCGTTTTGATGAACTCTTTCTCGGGGCTCAGGTGTGTCTGCAAGCGATTCCAGGTGTAGAGGCCGCCGCCCGAACCGTATGACGATGGTCCCATGCCCTGATCGGGCTTGCCGAATACGGCGAAGGCGTTGCTGGCAGGCTGGCCTATCAGCAATTTGGCAGCCTCCTGCACTTCGTTGCTGCTCTTGTTTGTCGTCGAGCAAGCGCTCGCTGCAATTACTGCCATTGCCAGGCAGATTGTTCTGGTTGGACTCACGCTATCCACTCCTTGTGCATTGGTATCCATGCTGAGTCAGCACTCGGCATACCTTTAAAAATCACAGTAAAAAACCAGCCATTTCTTCGTCAAGGCAAGCCGCATCATGCTGAACAGGCCAGTAATGGCCAGTTGAGGCCACTCAGGTAATGACCGTGGCCGATGAGATAAATGCGATGTGCGTGGCTGGGACTGAGCGGTACAGCACGTTTTGCAATCGGCATCGCGAAGGTGTGCCTGTCGCCGTCGCTCCGGTCGGCAGAAAATTGCATTCCCTTTCGAGGTTTCTGATCGCCTGATGCGGCAACGCTGGCAGCTTTCGGTGTCGGGAAATATGCGTGTCGGATAGCGCTCAAAGGCCCGGCGGGCGGTGCACAGCGCCTCGGTGGTTATGCATTAAAGTTTTCTTGAGCAGCTCAGTCTATTCTTTCGACGTATATGTTTAGCGGAATTAATTCGTTCGAAATCGCGATTTTCTGTTCTAGCTTAGCGGCCATCAGTAGGCATCACAGGCAAGCCCTGTGAGCTGCTCACCGTTTCCGTAAAGGCTGCCGAATGTCACTCACCATCGCCTCCGCCGACCACCCACTCGACTGCGCCAACCAGGGTGACTCCGCCTACGCTCGGATCCGCCGCGACATCCTGTCCTGCCGCCTGACGCCAGGCGCGCTGATTACCGAGCCTGGGCTGATGGAGCTGTACGAGATTGGCAAGAGCAGCTGCCGGATCGCGCTGACGCGTCTGTCCCACGAGGGCTTCGTCAGGTCTCTGCCGCGCAAGGGCTATCAGGTCGCGCCGATCACCGTGAAGGACGTCGAGGAGGTCTTCACCCTGCGTGTGCAGCTCGAGCCGTTGGCGGCTCGGCTGGCGGTCGGTCGCGTCGACATCGAGCGCCTGCGGGAGCTGGAGGCCGCCTGCCGGGTTCGCCACCCCGTTTCTCTGCCTGATCAGATCGATGTATTCATGGACGCCAACAAGGCGTTCCACCTGGAGATCGCCCGGGCCACCGGCAACGAACGGTTGTTGCGTACCTTGTCCGGCCTGATGGACGAGATGACGCGACTCGTGGCGCTGGGGTTCAACGTTCAGGGCACCAAGCCCGAAATCAAGCACGACCACAACGCCATGATCGCCGCGTTCGAGGAAGGCGACGGCAAGCGCGCCGAGCTGATCGCTCGCCGGCATATCGAAACCTTCCAGGCCATGACCTTGGAGAAAGTCTATGCCAGCCTCAGCGAAGCCGGCGCATCGCTGCCGCTGCTGGCGGCGAGGTTCGCCCGATGAATGCCGCACTGCAGCAGGATCTCGCGGTGTCGGCGATCACCTTGCAGGGTATCGGCAAGCGCTTCGACGCCCTCGAGGTGCTGCGCGATATCTCCTTCGAGGTGGGGCAGGGCGAAGTGGTCGCGCTGCTGGGCACTTCGGGGTGTGGCAAGAGCACCTTGCTCAATATCGTTTCCGGGTTGCTCGCCCAGGATCAGGGCCAACTGCGTTTGTTCGGCCAGGCTTCGGCAGCTTTCAGCGACTGGCGGCGCATCGCCTACCTGTTTCAGGAGGACCGCCTGCTGCCCTGGCGCAGCGTGCAGGCCAACGTCGCCTTCGGGCTGGAGGGCAGTGGCGTCGGCAAGGCCGAGCGTGCCCGGCGGGTTGCCGAGGCACTGCGCCTGGTGGGCCTCGAGGCCTTCGCGAAATCCTGGCCGCATCAGTTGTCCGGCGGCATGCGCAGCCGGGTCGCTCTGGCGCGCAGCCTGGTGGTGAAACCCCAGGTGCTGCTGATGGACGAGCCGTTTTCCAAGCTCGACCCGCACACCCGCAGTCAGATGCACGACGAGCTGCTGCGTCTGCAGGCGCTCACCGGCATGACGGTGCTGTTCGTCACCCATGACGTGGAAGAGGCGGTGGTGCTCGCTGATCGGGTAGTAGTGCTGGAGCCGCGCCCAGGCCGCATTCGCGCCATCCATCCAATGGCCTTGCCGCGCCCACGGGTGCCCACCGAGCCTGCCGTCAACGAACAGGTTCGTCGCCTGCGTCTGGAGGTCTGACATGGATACCGCCAAGCGCTTTTCCAGTCTCGCCCTGCAACGCTTCGCGCTGATCGCCGTGGTCGGCCTGCTCTGGTGGTACGCCGCAGGTCGCCTGCCATCGTTCGTGCTGCCCGGGCCGGAAAAGGTTCTCACCGCACTGGGCAACCTGCTGCAGAGCGACACCTTCCTGCATGACCTGAGCGCCACCCTCGGTCGGGTGCTCAGCGGCTTCGCACTGGCCACGCTGGTCGGCACGCCGCTGGGCCTGGCGCTCGGCAGCAGCCCCGCACTGGCGCGCTTCTTCGAGCCGGTGCTGTCGGTGTTCAACACCGTGTCGTCGGCGATCTGGGCGATCTTCGCCATCATCTGGTTCGGCATCTCCGACGCCACCACGGTGTTCGTGGTGTTCATGACCGCCATGCCGCTGATCCTCACCAACGTCTGGCAGGGCGCGAAGACGGTGGAGCGGCAATACGTGGAGCTGGCGCGCTCGTTTCGCCTGTCGCGGCTGCAGATCCTGCTGAAGATCTCGCTGCCGAGCATCCTGCCGTACTTCTTTTCCGGTGCCCGCCTGGCGTTCGGCTTCGGCTGGCGGGTATCGCTGGTGGCCGAGACGCTCGGCGCTTCCGATGGCATCGGCTATCGCCTGCGCCAGGCCGCGGACCTGGTGCAGAGCGACCAGGTATTCGCCTGGACCGTGCTGCTGGTCGCCCTGATGTTGGCGCTCGAAGCGGGGGTGCTCAAGCCCCTCGAACGCCGGCTGTTTCGTTGGAAAACCCCCTAGCTCCTCCCTCTATCAAGGATCAATCCATGCGTAAGTTGATTGCCGTCGCTGCCCTGGCCGCGACCGCGGTGCTGCCTTTTGCTGCCCATTCGGCGGACAAGGTCCGTATCGGTTACTGGACCAGCGGTGTGAGCCTGGGCTACGGCTCGGTGCTCGAATCCAAGGATTTCCTCGCCGAACGCGGCATCGACGCCGAATTCGTGCACTTCCCCGACGTCAATGCGCCGATCCGCGCACTGGCCGCCGGCTCCATCGACCTGGCGTTCGGCGCACCGCTTGCCGGGGTGTTCTCGACGGCGGCCGAAGGCGTGCCGATCCGGATCTTCGCGGCGACCCAGCCAGCCGATGTGCAGTTCGTGGTGCCGGCCGATTCGCCGATCACCTCGCTGGCCGAGCTCAAGGGCAAGAAAATCGGCATGTCGCCGGCCGGCTCTTCGGTGGCGGTGATCGCTGGCGCCGTGCTGGCCGGCAACCATGGCATCCAGACCAACGACTTCTCCCTGGTCGGCGGTAACGAGTCGCGTCTGGCGCAGTTCCTGGCGCAGAAACAGGTGGATGGCGCGGCCCTGCGTTCGGTCACCATCGCCCAGCTCGAAGACGAGCTGAAGGTCAAGCGCCTGGGCAGCTTCGCCGAGGAATGGAAGACCCTCACGCACGCCGAGGCAGTGCCGTACATCGGCGTCGGCACGGTGGCCGCCAAGCTGGTCGACGACAAGCCGGAGGTCGTCGCCCGGGTCATCGCCGGCCTGCGCGATACGCTCGCCTGGGGCAAGGCACACCCGGATGAAGTCGTCCGCATTCTGCAGAAGAGCGCCAACCTGCCCGAGCAGGATGCCCGCGTGTACGTCGGCCAGTGGGATGCCATGAACCGCATCGCCTTCGAGCCGGCGGACATCGAGACCCTGCGTCGTCAGCACCAGGTGTTCGTCGACGGCGGCCTGATCAAGGGCGAACTCAAGGACGACCTGTTCGCCACCGAACCCTACACCCAAGCCAAACACATCAAGTAATCACGGAGACAACGACTGTGAGCAAGACCATGAAAGCCCTGGTACTCGACGAACACGGCGACCTCGACCAGTTGCGCGTCGTCACCGACAAGCCGATACCGGCAGTGGGCAGCGGACACGTGGTAATTCGCGTTGGCGCATCGTCCTTCAATTACCACGATGTATTCACGGTGAAGGGCATGCCCGGCATCAAGGTGCCGCTGCCGGTAGTCATCGGCCTGGATCTGGCCGGCACCATCAGCGAGCTGGGTGAAGGTGTCGAGGGCTGGAAGGTCGGTGACCGCGTGCTGATCAACCCGCTGAAACCCGACGTCGGTCTGATGGGCGAGATGGTCGACGGCGGCATGGCCGAGTACGCCCTGGTCGATGCGCGGCAGCTGATCCGTCTGCCCGATGCCGTGAGTTTCGAACAGGCGGCGGCCTTGCCGGTGGCCTATGGCACCGCCCACCGCATGCTGATCACCCACAACACCGTGAAGGCAGGGGACCGCGTGCTGATCCTCGGTGCCAGCGGTGGTGTGGGCACCGCCTGCGTGATTCTCGCCAAACTGCTGGGCGCCGAGGTGATCGCCTGTGCGGGCAGCGACGAGAAGGGCGAGCGCCTCAACGCCCTGGGTGCCGACCACGTCATCAACTACCGCGATACCGACTTCTCCAAGTGGGCCATCGGCCAGTACGGCAAGCCGCAGCGCCGCAACTACGAAGGCGGCGTGGACGTGGTGATCAACTTCACCGGTGGCGACACCTGGCTGCCATCGCTCAAGTGCATCAAGCGCGGCGGCACGCTGCTGGTGTGCGGCGCTACCGCCGGCCACGACCCCAAGGAAGACCTGCGCTACGTCTGGAGCTTCGAACTCAACATCAAAGGCTCGAACAGCTTCTACGAAGACAACCTGGTCGGGCTCCTCGACCTGATCGCCGAAGGCCGGATCGACCCGATCATCGACCGCGTACTGCCCCTCGAACAGGCCGCCGAAGGCCTGGCGCTGATCCGTGATCGCGAAGTGCTGGGCAAGGTGGTCGTCACGCCCTGACCGGCTTGCATCGATCAGCACCGTGCAATCGTCCGTTTGCGGGCGATTGCAGCACCTTCGAAACAACTCAACAGGATTGATCTCATGACCGAAACGACACTTCCGAGCGCTGCCGACATTCAGGCCAAACTGCTCAAGGGCCCTTATCACCAATGGCTGGGCCTGCAGGTTCTGGCCGTGGGCGAGGGCAGCATCGAGCTCAGCGCGAAATGGCGCGAAGAATGGGTGGTGAATGTCGAGGGTGGCTACACCCACGGCGGCATACTCGCGGCGCTGGTCGATCTGACCGCAGACTGGGCGCTGGTGTCCAGAACCGGGAACGGCGTGCCGACCATCGACCTGCGTGTCGACTACCACCGGCCAGCCAAGGGCGATCTGCGCGCCACGGGCACGGTGATCAAGTTCGGCAAGCAGTTCTCGGTGGCCGAGGCGCAGGTCTTCGATAGCGAAGGCCATCTGGTTGCCAGCGGCCGCGGCGTCTATTCCACGCCCGCCCCGAAGGTGTGATCCCATGAGTGCGGCACTGGACCACCTGGTCATCAACACGCGCTTCGATCTCGATGCGGCTGCAGCCATCTTCGCGGGCCTGGGCTTCACGCTCACGCCCCGCGGGCATCACTCTCTCGGCTCGATCAACAACCTGATCATGTTCGACGAGGGCTACCTGGAGCTGATCGGGCTGCCCGCCGGCGGCGAGCGTCTGCGCCAGGAAATCCTCGACAGCCCACCTGGTATCGACGGCCTGGTACTGGCCAGTGACGACCCCCGTGCCACCCATGCAGCGCTGGTGCAGGCCGGCTTTCTGGTCCAGCCGGTGCAGCATTTCTCCAGGCCGGTTGAGGTCGATGGGGCCTCTCTTGACGCTCGCTTCGGTACCGTCCGGCTGGTGCCTGGGCAGTTCGCCGCTGGCCGGGTGTACTTCTGCCATCACCAAACACCGGAACTGGTTTGGCGGCCCGAGTGGCTGGGCCACGCCAATGGCATTCACCGCATCGAGCGGCTGACGGTGGTCAGCGAGCAACCCGAGCAGACACGTCAGGCGTTCGAGCGCCTGGGGCGTTTCGACGGACGATTCAGCGTCGAGGTCATCGATAGGGCGGCGTGGCGTACCAGAGATGTGCAGGCTGGAGGGCAAGAGCACGAGCGTGCCGAGCGCTTCGTTTCCATCGGCCTGCGTGGTGGCGATCCGGCAGACCTGGCGCGCCGCGCCACGAGTCTCGGTTTGCCCCATCGGCAGGAGGCCGATCGGGTCACCATCGTCATCCGGGGCTTCGCCACCGTGCTGGAGTGCCTGGCATGAATGCGCAGATCGCCAATCTGGGCAGTGTGATCGGCCGCGACAGTCCGGGTGAACGGCTGGCGTTCATCGGCCTCGACAGCCAGTTGAACGAGTCGCGCTGCACCTACCGTGAACTGGACGAGCTGGCCAATGGCATTGCCTGTGCGCTGCTGGCCCGGGGCTTCGTCCAGGGGGAGCGCATTGCCTTGCTGACCTTCAACTCGGTGGCTTGCATCGCGGCCGTGCTCGGCATCATGCGCGCCGGGCTGGTCGCCGTGCCGGTCAATCACCGATTCCCCAGGGCGCTGATCGATTATGTGATCGCCGACAGTGGCGCGCGTCTGCTGTTCTGTGACGCGCCTCATCGAGATGCAGCCCCCGACATGCCGCGCGTATCGCTGGAGGCGGATGAGCTGGCGGCTTTCGCTCAGCGGGGGCCTTTGCAAGCCTTCCAGGCGCTCGGTGACGAGCCGGCGATGATGCTTTACACCTCCGGTTCCACTGGCAAGCCCAAGGGCGTGGTGCTCAGCCACCGCGCTCACCTGTGGATCGTGCGCACCCGTTTGCAGGCCACCCCGCTGGCCGACGAGCGTGCGTTGATCGCGGCGCCGCTGTACCACATGAATGCACTGGCGCTGGCGCTTCTCGTCCTGGCCAGCGGTGCCACCGCGATACTGCTGCCGCAGTTCAGTGCCGTCACCTATATCGAGGCGATCCAGCGTTACCGCTGTACCTGGCTGACCGCCGTGCCGCCGATGATCGCCATGATGCTGCGCGAGCAGGCGCTGCTGGAGCGCGCCGACCTGTCATCCGTGCGGGTGGTGCGCATGGGCTCGGCGCCGGTGAGTGCGAGCCTGCTCGAGCAGATCCACCGCCTGCTGCCGAATGCACGGATCATCAATGCCTATGGCACCACCGAAGGTGGTCCGGTGGTCTTCGGCGCCCACCCACAGGGGCTGGCCAGCCCGGCGCTATCGGTGGGGCACGCCCACCCGGACGTGCAACTGCGCCTGCGCGATGAGGCAGGGCTGCTGGCGGATGAGGGCGTGCTCGAGTTGAAGAGCCCCGGGCTGATGTCCGGCTACTACAACCGGCCTGACCTGGCCGCGCCGTTCACGGCCGATGGCTTCTACGTGACGGGCGACGTGTTCCGCCGCGATGCCGATGGTTTCCATACCTTCGTGGGCCGTCGTGACGACATGTTCGTCAGCGGTGGCGAGAACATCTATCCCGGCGAGGTGGAAAAGCTGCTCGAACGTCACCCCGCGGTGCAGCAGGCCTGCGTGGTGCCAGTCGAGGACGAGATCAAAGGGTTCAAACCCATGGCTTTCGTCGTGCGGCGCCAAGGCAGCCAGGTCAGCGAGGCCGAGATCAAGGCCTTCACCCTGGAGCATGCGCCGGCCTATCAGCACCCGCGCCGGGTATGGTTCGTCGACACCTTGCCGCTTGCTTCCACCCACAAGATCGACCGCAAGGCCTTGCTCGACAAGGCTCGGCAAAACCTCCAGAACAGTGGCCGGACCACCGGAGCGTTGGAGCGCCAACCCATCTGACTTTCAACACAACCCAGGATCTGCCTCCATGCGCTTCGCCATTCGCTCATTGCTGCCCCTCACGCTGGCAGTTGCCAGCCACGCCCATGCCCTCGACGAGGTCACCGTCGCCCTTGCCATTCCCGCCGCCGTTCACGACGGCGCGCCATATGCCGCAGCCCAGGAACTGGGGCTGTTCACGGAACAGGGGCTGAGCGTCGAGACCGTGGTCTTCCAGGGGGCTGGCGCCTTGTTGCCACAGGTTGCCAGCAAACGGGTGACATTCGGCTTCCCGGTCGCCGAGCCGGTGCTTTCCAGCCACTTCAACAAGAACCCGTTGCCGCTGCGCTACTTTTACAACGGCGTTCCCAGCCAGACTCTGGAATACCAGGTACTCGCCGATTCGCCGATCAAGACCCTGGCCGATCTCGAGGGCAAGAAGATCGGGGTCGGTGCCTTGACCTGGGGCACCTTGCCGAACAGCCGCGCAGCCCTGCGCGTCGCCGGCCTGGAGCCTGGCAAGAACGTCGAATTCGTCGCCGTCGGCGCGCTCGGCGCGGGTTTTCAGGCGCTGCGCAGCGGTCAGGTGGATGCGCTCAACTTCAATAACAGTTGGGGTGACATGCTGGAACTGTCCGGCACGCAAACCCGGCGCATCCAGTATCCCGAGGTGTTTCAGAACAACCCCGGCAACGGCTTCATCGCTCACCAGGACACCTTCAAGGACAACCCCGATCTGATCCGCCGTTTCGGCCGCGCCTATACCGAGGCACAGTTCGTGTGCGAGGTGAACCCGGCGTTCTGCGTCCAGGCATTCTGGCGTCAGCACCCTGAAAGCAAGCCTGCCGATGCCCAGGGCAAGGGCCTCGAAGACGCCAAGACGCTGCTCGCTCGCCGTTTGCAGCGCACCTTGTATTTCCCGGATGGCAGCCCGCGCGTACCGGGGCAATATGACCTGCAGGCGATTCGCGCTGCGGTACAGGCCATGGCCGAGGCGGGCGAGTTTCCCAGTGCCGAGGTGCCGGTGGAGCAGGTGTTCTCCAACGAGTTCGTACCCGCCTTCAACGATTTCGACCGTGACGCGCTGCGCAAGCGTGCGGAGGCGGCGCAATGACCCCCGCGTTCGAAATCGACATTGCCGATGGGCTGATCGACCAGCCCCGGCGCGTTCGGGTGCTGGGGCTGAGCCCGGGTGTGGCGCATCTGACGGCGACCCTGGAACATCCCGATGGCAGCCTGTGGCAGAGCGAGGCCAGCTTCGAAGTCGCTGCCGACGGCGTGCTGGATATCGATGCACAAGTGCCCCTTGCTGGCGACTGGAGCGAGCTGGAGGCGCTGGCGCCGGTGTGGGCGTTGCGCCAGCTGAGCCCGCCTCGCAGGCCGCAAGCCAGCGAGGGGCTGGACCCCCTGTCGATTCGCTTGCAGATAGGCAATGCCGCTGGCGGTAGCGCCTCGGCCACGCTCACCCAGCGCTTTCTCGCCCCCGGGGTGAGCCGCCGTGAAATCCGCGATGAGGGGCTTTCCGCAACCGTGTTCAGCCCCGCCGGCGATGGCCCACACCCGCTGGTGATCGTGCTCAATGGTTCGGGGGGCGGTACGCCGGAGCAACGTGCGGCGCTGTATGCCGCCCATGGCTATGCGGCACTGGCTTTGGCCTTTTTCAAGGCGCCGGGGCGGCCCGAGCATATTTCCGACACGCCGCTGGAGTACTTCGAGCAGGCACTGCTCTGGGCGCGGCGCGAGCTGCAGCCGCGGCATGGCTTCATCGCCGTCGCCGGCTTGTCTCGCGGCGGTGAGCTGGCATTGCTGCTGGGGGCGACCTTTCCCGAGTTGGTATCCGCGGTGATCGGCTACGTGCCGAGCGCGGTGATCCACGGCACCTTGCGGGCAGGGCGTCCGGAGCAGCCACGTGACGCCGACGCATGGACATGGCGTGGCCAGCCGCTGCGCAATGTCTGGAGGGACAACCCCGCGGCGGACTGGCGGGCCTTCGACCAGCCCCCCGAACCCGGGGCGGCGATTCGCCAGGCACCGGCCTTCGTGGCAGTGGAAGCCCATGCAGCCAGCGTCGCGGCGGCACGCATTGCCGTTGAGCGCATCGATGGGCCGATCCTGCTCATCTCGGGGACCGACGATGGTTTCTGGCCGTCCAGCGCTTACAGCGAGCGTATTCAGGCCGAACTGCAGGCGGCAGGGCATGCCTGGCCGGTCAGCCATGCGCGCAATGAAGGGGCAGGTCACGCCATCGGCTTTCCCTGCGTGCCCACCACGCAGATCGCCAAGGTTCATCCGGTCGCCGGTGTGCTGATCAGTGGTGGCGGCACCCCGGCAGCCAATGCCCGTGCCAACCGCGAGAGCTGGCAGGCCGTGCTGAAGTTCCTGGCCGATGCGCTGCGTGCACGGGAGACGCAGCCATGAGCGCGGCCTTGACCCTGCAGGAGGTGGGGCTGACCTACCAGACCCGTCGCGGAGAGATTCAGGCCCTGGCCGACGTGAGCATGAGCATCGCCGACGGGGAGTTCGTCGCGGTGCTCGGGCCCTCCGGCTGTGGCAAGTCCACCGTCCTCAAACTGGCGGCAGGCTTGCTCGACGCCAGCCAAGGGCGAGTGGTGGTCGCCGGGCAGGCGATAGAAGGCCCTAGCCGGCATACCGGCGTGGTGTTCCAGAAACCCAATCTGCTGCCCTGGAAAACCGTGCTGAACAACGTGCTGCTACCGGCACGCACGCTTGGCCTGCCCATCGACGAGGCTCGCCAGCGGGCGACGGCGCTGCTCGAGCTGGTCGGCCTCGGCCCGTTCGCCAACGACTACCCGTTCGAACTCTCCGGGGGCATGCAGCAGCGTGTCGGGATCGCCCGCATGCTGTTGCACGATCCGCAACTGCTGCTGATGGACGAGCCGTTCGCCGCCCTCGATGCCTTGTCACGGGAGGCACTGACCCTAGAGCTGCAACACATCTGGAGCCAGCAGCGCAAATCGGTGCTGTTCATCACCCACAGCATTCAGGAGGCGGTGTTTCTGGCGGACCGGGTGCTGGTCATGTCGCCGCGCCCCGGGCGCATCATCGACGAGGTGGCGATCACGCTACCGCGCCCGCGCACCCTGGAAACCCTGGCCGACCCGGCGTTCATCGCGCTCTGCCAACAACTGCGAAGGCACTTCACCCATGCGTAGATTGCTTCCCGTGCTCTATCCACTGACCAGCCTGGCGGTGCTGATCCTGATCTGGGATCTGTCCGTGCGCCTGCTCGAAATTCCCGACTATCTGCTGCCTGCGCCGCTGACGGTCTATCAGGCGCTGGCGGGCGGTTTTGCCGATGGCAGCCTGTGGCCGCACATCGGCGTCACCCTGGGTGAAACCCTCAGCGGTTACGTGATCGGCTGCCTGCTGGCGATCGTCCTGGGCGCCTTGCTGGCCGAGTCGGAAACCTTCGAGCGCTTCGTGTATCCCTTGCTGATCGGCCTGCAGGCGACACCCAAGGTCGCACTGGGGCCGATCATTCTGGTCTGGTTCGGCTTCGGCATGGCCTCGAAGATCGTGCTGGTGGCGCTGGTCTGCTTCTTCCCGCTGTTCGTCAATACGGTGAACGGCATTCGGCGAACCGACCCCGAATTGCTCGACGCCTGCCGTTCGTTTTCCGCCTCGCGGCTCTACCTGCTGATCCACGTGAAGTTTCCTGCGGCGGCGGGCGAGGTGTTCGCCGGTTTGCAGATCGGCGTGTCGCTGGCGTTGATCGGTGCGGTGGTCGGCGAGTTCCTTTCCGCCCAGCGTGGCCTGGGTTATCTGATCGCGTCCAGCTCGGTGAGCATGAGCCTGTCGACCATGTTCGCCGGTGTCATCCTGCTGGCGCTGATCGGTCTGTGCGGTGCGCAGACCGTGCGCTGGCTGCAACGCCGTGTGATCTTCTGGGAGCCGGGCGCTGTCCGATCCCCTAAACACTGATGGAGAACCCGATGTCCTTTGACTGGCACAACCCTTATCCGTCGATCCGCATTCCGTTGTTCGCCCGCAACGTGGTGTCGACTTCCCACCCCCTCGCGGCTCAGGCAGGTCTGCGCCTGCTGCTCGCCGGTGGCAACGCGGTGGACGCGGCAATCGCCGCGGCGGCGATGCTCACCGTGGTCGAGCCGGTGTCCTGTGGCCTGGGTAGCGACGCCTTCGCCTTGGTCTGGGACGGCCAGTCGCTGCAGGGTCTGAACGCCTCGGGCACGGCACCTGCCGCCTGGACACCCGAGTATTTCCGCCAGCGCCACGGTGAGGATGGCAAGGGCCACGCGAAGCGCCCGGTGCGCGGCTGGGATTCGATAACGGTACCTGGCGCGGTGGCCGGTTGGGCCGCGCTGCACGAGCGCTTCGGCAAGCGGCCGTTCGCCGACGTGCTGGCGCCGGCTGCCGAGGTGGCCGAGCGGGGCATTACCATCGCCCCGATCGTTGCCCACAAATGGGCGGCCGCGGTGCCCGATCTGCGTGATCAGCCCGGCTTCGCCGAGGCCTTCATGCCTGGCGGCCGGGCACCGCGAACCGGCGAGAAATTCGTCTTCGCCGACGCTGCGCGCACCTTGCGGCTACTGGGCGAGCAGGGCGCACGGGCGTTCTACGAGGGTGAGATCGGCGAGGCCATCATCGCCCATGCACGCGCCACCGGTGGCAACCTGAGCGCAGCGGACCTGCGCGACTATCGACCGGAATGGGTGACTCCCATTTCCCAGCGTTATCGCGGTTACGACGTGCACGAGATACCGCCCAACGGGCAGGGCATCGCCGCCCTCATCGCTCTGGGCATTCTCGAGCATTTCGACCTGGCGGCTCTGGCGGTCGACTCGGCTGCTTCGCAGCACCTGCAGATCGAAGCCATGAAGCTGGCCTTCGCCGACGTCTATCGCTACGTGGCCGACCCGCGCAGCATGGAGGTCACGCCAGAGCAGATGCTCGATCCCGCGTACCTCGCGCAACGCGCCAAGGCCATCGATCCGGGCAAGGCGAGCAATCCCGGTTTCGGTCTGCCCAGGTCGGGCGGTACCGTCTACCTCAGCGTCGCCGACGAGAACGGCATGATGGTGTCCTTCATCCAGTCCAACTACATGGGCTTCGGCTCGGGCGTGGTGGTGCCGGGCTATGGCGTCAGCCTGCAGAACCGCGGTGCCGGTTTCTCCAGCGACCCGGCCTCGGCCAACGTGGTGGCACCTGGCAAACGACCGTTCCACACCATCATTCCGGCGTTCCTGACCTGCGACGGCGTGGCGCAGATGAGCTTCGGGGTGATGGGCGGCGACATGCAGCCCCAGGGCCACGTACAGACCCTGGTGCGCATGCTCGACTATGGCCAGCAACCCCAAGCTGCCTGCGATGCACCGCGCTGGAAGGTCAACCGGGACTTCTCGGTGGACCTGGAAGCGAGCATGAACGCCGACGCCGTGCGCGGTCTACACGCCCTTGGCAACACGCTGAAGTCCGTGGAGGACCCCTACATGGACTTCGGTTCCGGGCAGTTCATCTGGCGGCTTTCGGATGACCCGAACCACGGCTACGTGGCTGCCAGCGACGGTCGCCGGGATGGCCAGGCGGTGGGGTTCTGACGGGCCGTACGGGGTGCTGCCCGGGCACTCTGTGGGTTGTCGCAGGACGATGACTGGCGCTGAGCGTGGCTATCCAGACGTTCATGATCAGGCGCTATCACCAGTTCGGGCAGCGTGTGCGAGGGCATGCCGAGACAGCGATGCCCGTGCTGGCGACCCTAGGAGCGATTCACGAGGTCAACGAGATGGTTCAGCAGAAAGTCATTGCTGAACTGTGACAGAAAGGTCTCGGCCGACAAAAAGACGATCCATTGCCCATGTTCCTTGCGAAGGATCAGCGATGGATGCTCGGGAGACAGGTTGCTGACGGTCACCTGCAGAGACGAGTCGACGATGGCGGGTTTGATATCAACGGTGTTGCCGGCCAGGACGATCTTCAGCGACTCGAGCTCGACGATCGCGCCATCGAAGGCGTGCGGTTCTTCGCTGCGGATCAGATCGAGGCCGCCAACTCCCGAAATATCGACATTGATCATCCTGATCAGCTCGCTCAACTGCTCCTTGACCAGGCTGATCTGCCTGTATCGCTCGGCGATGGCGTCATCGGTTCTTTCTCGGTAGATCTTCAGCGCTCTTATCAGGTCGTTCTTGTTGGCCATTGCGTTGCTTCCTCCGTGACGTCTCCTGACTCTAGTCCAGCATTTCGACTGTTGCCGGGTGCCACCGCCGCTTCGCCTGAAGCGGTCGGCCCTGAGTGACGGGGGCGTTTCCGGCCGCAACTGTTCGCTGAGCAACAGCGAATTAACACATTGCCCGTGGCGTGGCAGAAGGGCGCGCTGAAAGCCCCGGAAATTGGGCCCTGGGCGCTGGCACGAGTGCTGCAATGTCCTGCTCAATCGCGGAAAGGATCCGAGCGGCGCTTTCTCGGCGGCGTCGGCTGTCGTTCCGCTTCTGTCCCTGTCAGGAGCATTCCATGCGCCAATCCCGTGTCGCCAATTCGTTCGTACGGCTGCTGGCCTTAGCCGCTACCGCTTTCACGCTGTCCGCGCCGTTGCAGGCGGCAGACCTGCCCAAGGAGCTGAAGCTCGACTACGCTTACTACTCACCGACCAGCCTGGTGCTCAAGCGCTTTGGCTGGCTGGAGGAGAGCGTAGGCCCCGATACCAAGGTGAGCTGGGTGTTCAGCCAGGGCAGCAACCGCTCTCTCGAGTACCTGAACAGCGGCGGTGTGGATTTCGGCTCCACCGCAGGATTGGCCGCAGTGCTGAGCCGTGCCAATGGCAGCCCGATCAAGACCGTTTACGTCGCCAGCCGCCCGGAGTGGACCGCACTGGTGGTCGGCAAGGACTCGCCCATCAAGACCCTGGAGGATTTGAAAGGCAAGAAGATCGCGGCCACCAAAGGCACCGATCCGTTCCTGTTCACCTTGCGCAGCCTGGCCACCGTCGGCCTCGACAAGAACGACGTGGAGCTGGTGCATCTGCAGCACCCGGACGGCCGCACTGCCCTGGAAAAGGGTGACGTCGATGCCTGGGCCGGTCTCGACCCGCTGCTCGCTGCCAGCCAGCTGCAGGCTGGCTCGCGCATTCTCTATAGCAACCTCGACTTCAACAGCTACGGCGTGGTGAGCGTCACCGAGACCTTCGCCAAGGAGCATCCGCAGGCCATCGACAAAGTGCTGGCCGCCTATGAAAAGGCCCGTGAATGGGCCCGCGCCAACCCCGAGGAACTCGCCAAGATTCTCTCCGAAGAAGCCAAGCTGCCGCTGGAAGTGGCCAAGCTGCAATTGCAGCGCACCGACTTCAGCAACGCCCAGCCCGGCCCTGAGCATATCGCAGCGCTCAAGGCTGCCGCACCCATCCTGCTCGAAGAGCAACTGGTACGCCGTGGTACCGACGTGAACGCCGTGGTGGACGCACTCATCGAGCCATCGTTCGGCAAGCAGGCCATCGCCGCCAAATAGGCGTGGTTGCAGCGCGGGCCTCTGTTAGCTGTGGCCCGCGCTGCGTTCATCTCGCTTCGACACCGGAGTCTTTCATGACAATCAAGAGCAAGTCGCTGCCGGCTTTGCGCAGTTCCCCATGGAAACCGGGGTTCGATGCCAGTGCCTGGCGTCGGCGCGCCAAGGGATTGGTCATCCCGCTGCTGCTGATCGTGTTTCTGGAAATCGTGGTGCGCATCGGCTGGATTCCGTCCTATCAGATGCCGGCCCCCAGCGAGATCGTGCTGACTCTGCACGAGCTGGCCGAAGGGCCGCTGTGGGGGCATATCGGCGCCAGCCTGGCGCGGGTATTCGCCGGTTTCGCCATCGGCGCCGGGCTGGCCCTGCTGGTGGCCGCCTGGGTGGGCCTGAGCCGTGAGGCGGAAGCCTATCTGGAGCCCACCTTCGCGGGGCTGCGGGCGATTCCCAGCCTGGCCTGGGTACCGCTGCTGTTGCTCTGGCTGGGCATCGACGAGACCTCCAAGGTCGTTCTGATCGCCATCGGCGCGTTCTTTCCGGTTTACGTCAACGGCGTCGCGGCCATCCGCAACATTGATCGCAAGCTGGTCGAGGTGGGCCAGATGTATGGCTTCAGCTCGCGTCGCCTGGTCTCGCGCATTCTTCTGCCGGCTGCGTTGCCCGGGCTGATGACCGGCTTGCGCAGCGGGCTCAGCCTGGCCTGGATGTTTCTGGTCGCCGCCGAACTGATCGCCGCCACCAAGGGGCTCGGTTACCTGCTCACCGATGGCCGGGAAACCTCGCGGCCGGACATCGTCCTGGCCTCGATCATCGTCCTGGCCTTGCTCGGCAAGCTCAGCGACGGCCTGCTGGCCAAGCTGGAGCAGCGTTTGCTGGGTTGGCGTGACGCATTCACGGGCAAGGAGGTTTGAGATGGCTGCGTCATTGCTGGATATCCGTGTGGAGCGCAAGAGCTTCGCTGGCGTGACCGTGCTGCAGAACGTCGCTTTATCCCTGCGCGAGCGGGAGATCGTCAGCCTGCTGGGCCCCAGTGGCTGCGGCAAGAGCACCTTGCTGCGCATCGTCGCAGGCCTGGAGCGTGAGTACACCGGCCGCGTGCTGCTCGGCGAGCAGGGTGGCGCCGTCTCTTTCGTGTTTCAGGAGCCGCGGTTGATGCCCTGGCTCACGGTGGAGCAGAACATCGGCTTTGCCGACGACCGCGACTACGACCGTGGGCGAGTGGCACAACTGATCGCCGAAGTGGGCCTGGAGGGTTTCGCCAGCGCGCTGCCCAAAGCGCTCTCCGGCGGCATGGCGCAGCGCGTCGCCCTGGCTCGCGGGCTCTATTCGCGGCCACGGGTATTGCTGCTCGACGAACCCTTCAGTGCAGTGGATGCCTTCACCCGAATGAAACTGCAGGATCTGCTGCTCGAGCTTGCCGAACACCATGCCATCGCCCTCCTGGTGGTGACCCACGACGTGGATGAGGCGCTGTATCTCAGTGACCGGGTACTGGTGATGGGCAATCGCCCCAGCGGTATTCGGCAAGAGCTGATCGTCAACCTGCCACGTCCTCGTGACCGCCGTAATGGTGAGCTGTCGCGGCTGAAAGCCGAGGCGCTGACCGAGCTGCACCTGGCTCATGCGATCTGAATGGTGGCAGACCACGCGACAGCGATGTTCGTCGTAATGGCTAAATGCTTCATCTTTACACCCCGCTGCCGATAGAGATGGAAAGGCATACGCGATGCTTTATTTCTAGCTCTATGGGGTGCATGCGATGTTGAGACGGTTGAAAATTGCCAAGCGAACGCTCCTGTGCTTCGCGCTCATGGTCGTGCTGGTATTGGGGCTCGGCGGTTTCAGCTTGCTGCAGTTGGCGAGCATCAGGGGCGAAGGGCTGGAGATCGAAAACGATGCCCTTCCGGGGATAGCCATTGGCGATGACATAGCCCTTGCGTTTGCCAATACGCGTTTCGATGTCATGAAGATGCTCTCCACGCGCGATGCCGCCCAACTCACCGAGGCCTACGAAGAACTGAAGCAGCGCAAGGCGGAGTTCGCTGAGGCCATGGCAGCTTATCGGCCCTTGATAACCTCTGCGGATGAGCGCGCGCTGCTCGACAACATAGACCGTATCTTCCAGGGCTATGGCGGCCAGGCAGAACAGGTGCATCAGCTGGTCAGATCCGGGCAGGGCGAGGCAGGACGAGAGCTGGCGTGGACGCAGATGGCCAGTGTTGCGAAAACCATGGTCGATGAGCTGGGCAAGCTCGAACAGATCAACGATGCGTCCGAGGAGGCATCGAGTGCCAATGCCACTGCCGAGTACGACAAGGCCAAGCTGATCACCCTCATCACGATGCTTATCGCAGTGGTGGTAACGGTGGTGCTGGCGTGGCGTCTGACCAAGAGCCTTTCCGGACCCATCGGGCAAGCGCTGGCGGTATCCGAGACCGTGGCGGCAGGCGACCTGCGGCCGACATGCGCTGACATCTCGGGCATCGACGAAGCGGCCCTGCTGTTGCAATCCATGGAGCGCATGCGTGGCAATCTGCGCTCGACACTGACGCATGTCGGCGATGCGGCGAGCCAGTTGTCCTCGGCCACCGAGGAAATGAGCGCGTTGATGCTGAGCAACAACACTGACCTGGTGACCCAGAATAGCGAGATCGAGATGGCCGCGACCGCCGTGACCGAAATGAGTCAGGCGGTCGACGAGGTCACGCGCAATGCGGTATCGACTTCAGAGGAATCCAGGGCCTCGTCCCGTACGGCGAAGCTCGGTGAGGAGGAGCTCGAGCGGACGGTTCGGTCCATCATCGAGCTGACCGAAAACGTCTCCAGCGCCTCCGAGCAGGCTCAGCTTCTGGCTTCTCGAACACTGGAAATTACCAAGGTGCTGGAGGTCATTCGCTCGGTTTCCGAGCAAACCAACCTGCTGGCGCTGAACGCCGCGATCGAGGCCGCCCGTGCCGGTGATGCTGGCCGCGGCTTTGCGGTGGTTGCCGATGAGGTGCGCGCGCTGGCCCACCGTACCAGTGAGTCGACCCGTGAAATCGAAACCATGATCGGCCACATTCAGCAGGGCACTCGGAGTACCGTATCGGCCCTGGAAGTGAGCAGCGAACAGGCTCAGCGAACCAAGGGCCAGGCTCAGTCAGCCAAGGATGCATTGAGCCTGATCGCCAGCTCCGTAACGGTGATCGATGATCGCAATACGGTGATCGCCAGCGCATGCGAGGAGCAGTCTCAAGTCGCCCGGGAGGTCGACAGCAACCTGGTACGTATCCGTGACCTCTCTGCTCAGTCCGCGGTTCGCGCCGATCAAACGGGCAGTGCCAGCCGTGCGCTTGCCGAACTGGCTACGGGCCTGAGCGTCAAACTGAGGCATTTTCAGCTGTGAGCAGTGGGGCGGCCTGATGCTCGCCCCGGCAAGCGGAGTGCGGGTTTGGGCCGTGTGGGCGCGACGGCCGCGGCTCGCCGCGGCTGCCCACGGCTATTCGAATGTGGGGCGGATCAGGCTGCGTTGTCGTTCTTTTGGCCAGCACGAATGTCGAAGGCGCCGCCGGTGAAAGCACCCTCGACGGTGACCTTGCCCTTGCCTGGCAGCAGTGGGAACACCAGTTCGGCGAAGCGGTAGGCCTCTTCCAGATGCGGGTAGCCGGAGAGCACGAAGCTGTCGACGCCGAGGTCTGCATATTCCTGAAGACGCGCCGCTACCGTTTGCGGGTCGCCGACCAGCGCAGTGCCGGCACCGCCGCGTACCAGTCCAACGCCAGCCCACAGGTTGGGCGCCACCTCCAGCTTGTCGCGCTGGCCGCCGTGCAGGGCCGCCATGCGCCGCTGACCTTCGGAATCCATCTTGGCGTAGTTGGTCTGCGCGGCGGCGATGGTTTCATCGTCCAGATGGCTGATCAGCTCGTCGGCGGCCGCCCAGGCCGCGGCGTCGGTCTCGCGCACGATCACGTGCAGGCGTACGCCGACGCGCACGGTGCGGCCGTAGGCCGCTGCACGGGCACGCACGTCGGCAATCTTCTCGGCCACTGCCGCTGGCGGCTCGCCCCAGGTCAGGTAGGCGTCGACATGCTTGGCTGCCAGGTCGTGGGCTGCCGGTGACGAGCCGCCGAAGTACAGGGGCGGGTAGGGCGTCTGTACCGGCGCGAAGAAGTTCTGCGCACCGCGTACCTTGAGATGCTTGCCGTCGAAGTCGACGGTCTCGCCTTGCAGCAGTTGGCGCCAGATGCCGAGAAACTCGTCTGAAGCCTCGTAGCGCTGGTCATGATCGAGAAACACACCGTCCGCTTCCAGCTCGGTGGCGTCGCCGCCTGGCACCACGTTGAGCAGCAGCCGACCGCCGCTGGCCTGATCGAGGCTGGCCGCCTGGCGGGCCGAGGCGGTGGGGTTGCCCAAGGAGGTACGCAGCGCCACCAGCAGTTTGATGCGCTGGGTCACCGGCACCAGACTTGCCGCCGTGACCCAGGGATCGAGACAGCTGGCGCCGGTTGGGATCAGCAGGCCATCGTAGCCAAGCTGATCGGCGGCCACGGCGATCTGCCTCATGTAGGCGTTGGTGGCGGGGCGGCCGCTCCCGGAGTGGCCCAGATAGCGGGTGTCACCGGAGGTGGGAAGAAACCAGAATATGTCCAGGCTCATGAAATGCATCCTTTACGCGATCGTGGGGGAAGGCGATTCAGCCTTCTTCTATCGCATGCTCGGCATGGTCATCGTTCGTCAGATCGACAGGTTGATGACCCGGTTGCCCTGCGAACTTTGCGCAGGTTTTCGTTTGTTGACCACCAGCTCGCCAATCGCGATCAGCCTGGCCCGGGTGACGTTGCGCGTCAGCCCAAGCAGGCTGGCGGTGTGTACCTGGTTGTAATGGCTGAAACGGTAGGCGGCCCTTAGCAGGCTGTCTTCGACCTTCTCGTGCAGGGCGCCGCTCTGCTCCTCGAACAGCCGCTGGAACGCGCGCTGCAGCAGGGCATCGGCGGACTCGTCGACCGGTGGTGCGCCGTCCTGGCGCTCGATACGCATGTTCGACAGGCGCAGGTCGTCGTGCTCGATCACCCCGGCGCGGCAGATCAGCAGCGTATGGTGGATGACGTTCTCCAGCTCACGGATGTTGCCGGGCCAGCTGTAATTGACCAGCTTGGTTTGAGCCTCGTGGGTCAGACGCACCTCGCCATAGCCGAGGCGATTGCTGTAGGCCGTGATGAAGTGCCGGGTCAGCGGCAGGATGTCACCAGGGCGCTCGCGCAGCGGGTGCAGTTGCAGGCTGACGACATTCAGGCGGTAGTACAGATCCTCGCGGAAATGCCCGGCGTTGATGGCCTTTTCCAACTGCACGTTGGTGGCCGCCAGCACCCTGACGTTGATTGGAATGCTTTTGCGTGAGCCCAGGCGTACCACCTCGCGCTCCTGCAGAACGCGCAGCAGCTTCACCTGGATGGGCATCGGCAAGTCACCGATCTCGTCGAGGAACAGGGTGCCGCCGTTGGCCTCCTCGAACCAGCCGGCCTTGGCGGCCAGGGCGCCGGTGAAGGCCCCCTTTTCGTGGCCGAACAATTCGGCCTCGACCAGCGACTCGGAGAAGGCGCCGCAGTTGACCGCCATGAACGGCCCGTTGCGCCGGCCGCTGAGGTTGTGGATGTGCCGCGCGACCAGTTCCTTCCCGGTACCGGTTTCGCCGATTATCAGGACGCTTGCCTCGCTGGGTGCGACCTGTTGCAAGTGGGCGAGCAGCGCCTGCGATTTTGGGTCTTCGAAAACCTGAGCGGTTGCCCGAATCGAGGTAGCCAGTGCGGGGGAGGGAGGAAGCGTCAGCAGCTGCATGGTTATCCCTATGAGTAGAAGGTTGGCGTGGGGCGTGTCTGGTTGAGAGCCCAGTCGCCCAGTTCCTGGATCTTGTAGTCCACGGGGTCGTGCAGGGTTTGCGTGCGCAGGTTGCGCCAGTGTCTATCGAGGCGCAGCGAGGCATGGGTGGCGCGAGCGCCGGTGACTTCGAACAGGCGGTTGCAGATATCCAGGCCGGTACGGCTGGCCGCCACCTTGGCAGTGGATATGGAAATGGCCAGTCGGGCGCGTTCTTCGGCGCTCAGCGCATGCTCCTTGCTCCAGGCCTCGTCGAGCTGCGCGGCGGCCCGTTCGACCAGCAGGCGTACGCCTTCCAGGCCAACCCAGAATTCACCGTAGTGGCGCAGGATGTACGGGTCCTCGCTGGTGTGCTGAGCCTTGGATCTGAACCACGGGCGACCCTCCTTGAGGGTGTAATGGCGTGCGTCCTCCAGAGCACCTTCGGCGATGCCGAGAAAGATGTGCGAGAAGTGCAATTGCGCGATCAGTGGCCGGAGACAGGCGAACGGTGTACTCAGCGGGCCCGGATCGAGCAGCAGCTCCTCTTCTTCGACGCGCACCCGCTCGAAGGTCGCGCTGCCGCTGTCGGTCTGCCGCTGGCCCATGTTGTTCCAGTCGTCATGCAGGGTGATGCCGGTACGGCCACTGGGGATAGCTGCGATCAGCAGTTTGCCCCCGGCACTCTCGTCGACGGCCGAAGCGATCAGCATTTCCGAGTCGGTGGCTCCCGAGCAGAAGCTCTTCTTGCCGGAGAACTCGCGCCAGCCGTCGAACTTCTTGACGATGGTTCGGGTGTCCAGCGGGTTCAGGGCGTTGCCCCAGAACCAGTTCTTGCGCGCGGTCTGCTCGTACCAGGGTTGCCATTGTTCCGGGCGGGAGAACAGGCGCACGGTCGCCAGCATCAGGTGCTGGAAGCCGAAGACATGGGCGATGGAGCTGTCGACCTTGGCGAATTCACGCACCACCCCCAGGGTCTCGGTCCAGCTGGCACCCAGGCCGCCGAACTGAGTGGGGATGCTGAGCGCGAGCAGGCCGCTCTGGCGGATGGCGTCGCGTTCGGCTTTTGGCGTACCACCGGCTTCGTCGCGCTCGACAGCGGTTTCGGCAAAGTCGGCCGCCAGCTTTCGCGCGGTTTGCAGTGGGCTGATAACTGCAGTTTTATGATGGGCGCTCACGCGTTGGTCCTCGCGGTCTGGGTACTGGGCAGCACGTCGTTGGCGATCATTTCGCCGAATGGGCCAGTGAGATTGGTGATGCCACGGCCGGCGAGGCTGGCATAGGGCTCTGGTAGAAGGGGAAAGACCAGCTCGGCGAAGCGGTAGGCTTCCTCGAGGTGGGGGTAGCCCGAGAAAATGAAGCTGTCGATGCCGAGATCGGCGTACTCCTTGATGCGAGCCGCCACCTGCTGCGGATCACCGACCAGCGCAGTGCCGGCGCCGCCACGCACCAGGCCGACGCCCGCCCAGAGATTGGGGGCGATCTCCAGGCTGTCGCGGCGCCCGCCATGCAAGGCGGCCATGCGCCGCTGGCCTTCGGAATCGAAACGCGCGAAAGACTTCTGCGCGGCCTCGATGGTTTCGTCCGAGATGTGTTCGATCAGGCGATCTGCAGCCGCCCAGGCTTCTTCCGCCGTTTCCCGCACGATCACGTGCAGGCGAATACCGAATTTCAGGGTGCGGCCATGCTTGGCGGCGCGGGCCCGCACGTCGGCGATTTTCTCGGCCACCGCGGCCGGTGGTTCGCCCCATGTCAGGTAGACGTCGAGCTGCTCGGCGGCCAGTTCGTGGGCGGCCTCCGACGAGCCGCCGAAGTACAGCGGTGGGTAAGGGCGTTGCAGCGGTGGATAGAGGGCTTTGGCGTTATCGACCTTGAGGTGCTTGCCGTCGAAATCCACGGCTTCCCCTTGCAGCACGCGACGCCAGATACGCAGGAATTCGTCGGTGACTTCGTAGCGCTCGGCATGGCTCAGGTGAATGCCGTCGCCGCGATTCTCATCCGGGTCTCCGCCAGTGACGACGTTGATCAGCAGGCGCCCGCCCGATAGACGATCGAGGGTCGCGGTCATGCGCGCCGAGACAGTGGGCGAAATGATCCCGGGGCGGATCGCGACCAGATAGCGCAGGCGCTCCGTCATGGGTGCCAGGGCCGAGGCGACCACCCATGAGTCTTCGCAGGAACGACCGGTTGGAATCAGCACGCCGTAATAGCCCAGGCCGTCGGCTGCCTGGGCGATCTGCTTGAGGTAGTTGAGGCTTACCGGGCGTGCGCCCTGACTGGTACCGAGAAAGTGACCATCGCCATGGGTCGGCAGAAACCAGAAGACATTCATCCGGCAGCCTCCTGCTCATGGCGGGTCGGGCATCGGTGCTGGTGCCGGGAGGCGTGGGGCGAGACCGCTGACGGCCTGCGTTGGGTCCTGGGGGTGGTGCGGCGAGCAATCATGTACGCGTCCTGTGACAGGGCCCCGTGAAGAGGGCGGCACATGCAGACAGCAAGAGCTGTACCAGCAGCATTGACCACGGATTGCGGAGCCTTGAGGCAGCTGGTGAGAGTGGCAGGTGTTTCTCTGCACAACCTAGTGTTGTGCAACTGTTGCTGAGCCAACAGTTGTTGGGCGTACAGCGCAGATGCAGGAAGAGATCGGATGGTGCAGGGCATGGCGTGCTCGTTTCGCGTCCTGTTCACCAGGGTTATACGAGCAAAGGCTTATTCTTCAAAAGAATTTGAATGGATATCGTTATAGCTGTTTTGATTTATTTCCGCTGATCTTGCTTTTTTGTTTGCGATTTTAAATCTATATAAATCATATATTTGAGTGTTTTATATGAAGTATTTTCTAGTTTTATCATGCTTCTTTTCGGGTGACTGAGCGGCCGAACGTCCTGTTGGGAAAGCGGCTCGTGATCAGTGTCTAAAGAATGGTTTTCAATCGATTTTTCCAACATATCGCATCTTTTAGATGCTTTTCGTGCCGGCAGTGTCTGTCCTGCAACAGTGTCGCCCGCCCAATGCATCGCAACAAAGGGGATGTTCTTCAGTTCTCAGGTGATTTACAGGCTCTCGAATCACCGAAAAATCGTAGATAAATCCATTTTTATCAATTACATAAGAGGTTTTTTTAAATTAATTATCACGCGATTTGACACTAGTTCATTTGCGTCGGGCTCGTCCCTTGGAGAAGATTTCCCCAGGCACGCAATGCGATGCGTCTGGTGGTTTAGCCGGGACTGAGTCACCGGCGTGTCAGTGCCTGGACTGTTCGAGGGAATGTTCGATGGGGGTTATCTGCACATGGATGTGCGCAGTCCACCCTTTTCAACGTACTGCCCTGATGTTCTTGGGCGTGACGTTCCTCAACCCTGCCGTGCCGATCAATCGGCGCGTGATGGCCGATGTCTTCCATTGGCCAAGCACATTCAAACGGGAATGGGAGACGATCAGATCGGCACGGGTTCAGGTCAGCGCTGGCGCGCATCTTCCTCGGGGATACACGCGCGCCAGGCTTCTTCAGACCACGCCAGTCGCTTTGGGCGTGTCCTGGCGGCTGCCCCATTCTGTCCAGGAGCCGTCATACAGTGCGGCTTCCGGCAGGCCGGCAATTTCCAGACCTAGCAGCAATACCGCGGCCGTTACGCCGCTACCGCAACTGGTGATCACCGGTTTTTTGCCATCGACGCCGGCCTCGGCGAACAGTGCACGCAGCGCGTCGGCTGGCAGCAGGGTGTGGTCACTGCGCAACAGCCGGCTGTAGGGCAGGTTGTGGCTGCCCGGGATATGGCCAGAGGCAACCCCCGGGCGGGCTTCTGCGGTACTGCCATCGAAACGGTTGGCAGCGCGAGCGTCGAGAATCAGGGTGTCCTGATGATCGATGGCTTCGAGTACGTCGCCCAGGCCCTTTAGCCTGCGAGTATGCACGTTGGTCTCGAAGACTCGCTGAGTGGCGGTGGCCGGTTCGCCTGTTTCGCTGGGGCGGCCTTCGGCCAGCCATTTGGGCAGCCCGCCATCGAGCACGGCGACCCGCTCGTGACCGAAGTAGCGAAACAGCCACCAGGCACGGGCGGCGGAGAACAGCCCTTTCTGATCGTAAACCACCACGCGACTGCTGTTGTCTACGCCCTGCGCGCCGATCAGGCGGGCGAAGCGGCCCTGGGATGGCACGGTATGGGGCAGTGGTGTGTCGGGGTCGGAAAAGGCGTCGATATCGAAGAAGCGCGCGCCGGGTATATGCGCCTTGAGGTACTCCTCGTGGCCGTTCTTCGGTTCATTGGGCAGGTAGGTGCTGGCATCGAAGAGCACCACGTCTTCAGCATCGCCCTCGCGGGCGAGCCATTCGCTGCTGACCAGGGGACCAAAACTCATCCTTCCATCTCCTTTTCTTGGGTGGTTGCCCCTGCATCCTGCCAGCTTGGCCGGCAGGTGGCACCCAGCCGCGATGGATTTCCTCTAGACCGTTTTCACCTATACATAGATAGGCACGTCAGTCGCGGTAGAACACCTGTACCAGGTGATAGCCGAACTGGCTCTTGATCGGGCCGTGAACTTCGCGCAGCGGTTTCTTGAAGATCACCTGATCGATGGCTCGCACCATCTGACCGGGTCGTACTTCGCCCAGATCGCCGCCTTTCTTTCCCGATGGGCAGGTGGAATGCTTGCGCGCCAGCACATCGAATGCCTCGCCTGCTGCGATGCGTTTTTTCAGGCCGGCAGCTTCCGCTTCGGTCTTGACCAGAATGTGGCGGGCCATTGCCTTTGCCATGACAGGTTCCTCATTTTACCGGGCGCGTATTGTGCCAGTATTTGCCGCGTCATCAGCGTGACGTCGATTTTCCGGCTTCTCCTGAGCGGTACATCGACCCATCTTGGCCTAAGGTCAAAAGACTCCAGTTAGCCGACAGGAATACTGCCCCATGGACCTCCAAGCAATGCTGAAAATCCTCTCCAGCCAGGACGGGTCCGATCTGTATCTGTCGACCGGGGCGCCGCCATGCGCCAAGTTCAATGGCGTGCTCAAGGCATTGAGCGGCGAGCCGCTGAAGGCCGGGGCAGTGGCCGACATCGCCGATGCCATCATGGATGGTGCGCAGAAGGAAGAGTTCGAGCGCGAGCTGGAAATGAACCTGGCGATCTCCCTCAACGGCGTCGGACGCTTCCGCATCAACATCTTCAAACAGCGCAATGAAGTGTCCATCGTCGCCCGCAACATCAAGCTCGACATCCCTCGCTTCGAGGACCTGAAACTGCCCGAGGTGCTGCTCAAGACCGTAATGGAAAAGCGCGGCCTGGTGCTGTTCGTCGGTGGCACCGGCTCGGGCAAGTCGACTTCGCTGGCGGCCCTGATCGATTACCGCAATCGCAACAGCGGCGGGCATATCATCACCATCGAGGATCCGGTGGAATACGTGCACCGGCACAAGAAGTCGATCATCAACCAGCGCGAGGTCGGTGTGGATACCCGCAGCTTCCATGCGGCGCTGAAGAACACCCTGCGCCAGGCGCCGGACGTGATTCTGATCGGCGAAATCCGTGACCGCGAAACCATGGAGCACGCGCTCGCATTCGCCGACACCGGGCACCTGGCGATTTCCACCCTGCATGCCAACAACGCCAACCAGGCGCTGGACCGGATCATCAATTTCTTCCCCGAAGATCGTCGGCCGCAGTTGCTCAACGATCTGGGCAACAACCTCAAAGCCTTCGTCTCCCAGCGTCTGGTCAAGACCACCGACGGCAAGCGCCGGGCGGCCGTCGAAGTGCTGCTCGGCACGCCGACCATTCGTGATCTGATCAAGCGCAACGAGTTTGCCGAGATCAAGGAAATCATGGAGAAATCCAGGAATCTCGGCATGCAGACCTTCGATCAGGCGTTGATCGAACTGGTGAACGAAGGGGCCATCGACGAAGAAGAGGCGGTCAAGAACGCCGACTCGGCGAACAACGTTCGCCTCAAGCTCAAGCTCTATCGTGAGACCCCGGCCGCTCCAGTACCGCTGGCTCAGGCCGCGCCACCGGCTGAGGCAAGCCCGCCGAAAACTGCCGAACCTGCCGACTGGGGGCTGGAACTGAAGCTGGAAGACATCGAGGTGGATACGCCGCCCGAGGATCCCGGCCGCCACGGCATCTGAGCCTGGTGCTTGCGTTGGCCTGTGCTGAATGAGTCGCCTGCCGACCGCTCAGCGGCAGCTGCGCTTCTCGTGGCTTTCGATGATCGTCAGCAGGTCATCCAGCGTGCTTTCCAGGTGCCGCCCGGCGCGGTAGTCAGGGGTGCTCGCTTCCCTGCCGGATATGACCGCCTGCGGCTGTTCGACGAAGCGGCCGATCGGCTCGAAGCCTTCGTCCAGGACCACCACCAGCGGAATCGGCATGCGCTCCAGATTCAGGCGCTCCTTCAACGCGTGCTCGGCACGGCCCTTGGAGACGATCGCCAGTGCCACGCGGGGCTGCAAACGCTGCAGGTAGTCCATGGCCGTGAGGTTGAGCTGGCAGTCCGGGCACCACATCTCGCCAGCGGCCAGCAGGTGATAGCGACCTGCCACGGCCTCCAGCCGCTGGCGGGTGTCAGCGCTCAGGGCACCGTCGCCATTGAGCTGCTCTTGTGCGCGTTGCACGGCAGCGATCTCGGCGGGCAATCCGTGGCTGACGAAAGCATCGAAACGTTCGCCGATGGCGAACAGCGCCTGGTAGGAAGTCATGCTGAGTTCTCGTGCAGGGTGGCAGGGCAGTCCAGCAGAAAATTCACCAGGCGGCAATCGATGATCACCCTAGCGCTTCGGCACGTAGCGCTCGGTGATGCGTTGCAGGATGCCGTCGCTGCGCATGCTCTCCAAGGCATCATGGACGGATCTGACCAGTTGCGGGTCGCATTGCAGCGAGCAGGCGATGTACATGTCCAGCGGTGCCAGCGGCGCGCTCATCGCCAGCTCGGGGCCGCTGTCCCACTGGTGGCGGCCTTCCAGTACGGTGGTGAACCAGGCGTCGACCCGTCCTCGTCTGACCAGCTGGATCGGCCTGTCACCGAGCTTGAGGACATAGAGCTGGTCGTCGGTGAAGCCGTTGCTTCTGAGCAGTTCCTCTTGCGCGGAGCCGAGGCCGACGGCAATCATTCGGTAACGCTGGCGGGCTTCCTCGAGGCTGGCGACCGGGTTGTCGAGGGTGAAGAAGGCGCGATACAGGGGCTGGATATTGGCCACCCAGGTGAAGTGTTCTTCCCGCTCGGGAGTGCGCGAAAGGGGGACGATCATCACGTCGCGCGATTCCTGCGTGCGCTTTTGAGCGCGCAGCCATGGGGCATTCTCGACCAGCGGGTTATAGCCAGCGCGCTGCAGCGCCATGATGGCGATGTCACCGGTGATGCCATTACCGTTGTCGCCCTGCAGAGCCAATGGTGGCGCGTCCGGCATGTAGAGCTGGATATCGCGCAGCTCGGCAGCTAGCGAGCAAGGCAGCAGCAAGGACAGCAGGCAGGCGATCAGGCGCAACACGGACATTCCTGGGCGGTATGTCGCGAGTATAGAAGCTGTCCGAGTGGATATCCGTGAAACATTTCAGGTGTTCACGCGGCGTTCGACCCATTGTTCGGCACTGCACGGGTCGACTCGGTCGCTGCGCGCCCACGACGGTCGTCGGGAAGTCTCCCGACCCTCAGGGTCGGGAGTCGGGCTCATTCAGTCTTGCAGTTGCGGCAGGTTGCGGTAGAGCTCCAGCGCCTGAGGGTTGGCCAGGGCGTCGGTATTCTTCACGGGCTGACCGTGCACCACGTTGCGTACCGCCAGTTCGACGATCTTGCCGCTGATGGTGCGCGGAATGTCCGCCACCGCGACGATGCGTGCGGGTACATGGCGCGGCGTGGTGTTGGCGCGGATCACCTGGCAGATCCGTTTCTGCAGCGCATCGTCGAGCGTCACGCCGTCGCGCAGGCGCACGAACAGCACCACGCGCACGTCGCCGTCCCATTGCTGGCCGATGGCGATGGACTCCAGTACCTGCTCGATCTTCTCCACCTGGCGATAGATCTCGGCGGTACCGATGCGTACGCCGCCAGGGTTGAGCACCGCGTCCGAGCGGCCATGGATTATCAGGCCGCCATGGGGCGTTTCCTCTGCGTAATCGCCATGGGCCCAAACGCCCGGGAAGGTCTCGAAATAGGCGCTGCGAAACTTCTCGCCGTCGGCGTCGTTCCAGAAGCCCACCGGTATGGAGGTGAAGTGCTTGGCGCAGACCAGCTCGCCTTTCTCGCCGATCACCGCCTTGCCGGCGTCATCCCACACCTGCACGTCCATGCCCAGCCCCTTGCACTGGATCTCGCCGCGGTACACCGGCGAAACCGGATTGCCCAAGGCGAAGCAGGAGACGATATCCGTGCCGCCGGAGATGGATGACAGGCAGACATCGGCCTTGATGTCGCGATACACGTAATCGAAGCTCTCGTGGGCCAGCGGTGAGCCTGTGGAGAGTATTGCCTTCAGGCGCTGCAGGCGGTGGCTTTCGCGCGGGTTGGCGCCGGCTTTTTCCAGCGCCGCGATGAACTTGGCGCTGGTACCGAAAATACTGATGTCCTCGGCATCGATCAGGTCGATCAGGCGGTTGGCATCCGGGTGAAACGGCGAGCCGTCATACAGCACCAGCGTGGCGCCCAGCGCCAGCCCGGAGACCAGCCAGTTCCACATCATCCAGCCGCAGGTGGTGTAGTAGAACAGCGTGTCGTCCGCCGTCAGGTCGCTGTGCAGACCCAGCTCCTTGACGTGCTGCAGCAGAGTGCCCCCGGCACCATGGACGATGCACTTGGGTACCCCGGTGGTGCCGCTGGAGTAGAGGATGTACAGCGGGTGCTCGAAGGGCACGGGGGTGAACTGCGGTTCGCCCTCGGCGCGATAGCAGTCCTCCCAGCGCTGGACATTGGCCTGGGTCTGGAAGTCGCCCGGCTGGGTGTCCGGGTTGTCGTAGGGCACTATCACCAACTGCTGCAGGCTGGGGAGCTGTGAAAGGATTTCGTTGAGCTTGTCGGTCAGGTCGAGGTTCTTGCCGGCGTAGCGATAACCCGCGCAGGCGATCAGTACCTTGGGCTCGATCTGGCCGAAGCGGTCGATCACCCCCTGGGTGCCGAAGTCCGGCGAGCAGCTCGACCAGGTGGCGCCCAGGCTGGCGGTGGCGAGCATGCCGACCAGAGTTTGCCAGGTGTTGGGCATAAAGGCCGCGACCCGATCACCAATGCCCACGCCGGCTTCTTGCAAGCTGCGCTGCAAGCCAGCGACATGGGCGGCGAGTTGCGCGTAGGTGAGTTGCTCTCGGCTGCCGTCTTCGCCGATGGCGACGATGGCCGGGTGCTCGTCGCGGCGGCGCAGCAGATGCTCGGCGAAGTTCAGCGTGGCGCCCGGGAACCAGTGAGCGCTGGGCATGGCCGGACCTTCTTCGACTACTGCCTGCGGTTGCTGGCTGAAGCGAATGTCGAAGACATCGACGATGGCCTGCCAGAACGCTTCGCGCTCGCTCACGCTCCAGGCGTGCAGCGCCGTGTAGTCGGCCAGGGCGAGGCCGTGGCGGCTGTTGACGAAGCGGCGGAAGGCGTCCATGCGTGTGGCGCTGATGCGTTTGGCCGTGGGCGTCCAGAGCGGTTGCTGCATTGGGTTACCTCACTACTTTTTTATTCGTGGGCAGGGGCGTTCGGCCCTGCCGGTTTCCATCTATTGTGCCAGCCAGCCGCCATCCATGTTCCAGGCCGCACCGCGTACCTGGGCGGCTGCATCGCTGCATAGAAACAGTGCCAGCTCGCCGAGCTGCTTGGGCGTCACGAACTCCAGTGACGGCTGCTTTTCGGCCAGCAGATTGCGCCGCTCGCCTTCGCTGTCGCCGCTCTCTGCCGCGCGGGCATCGATCTGTGCTTGCACCAGGGGCGTCAGTACCCAGCCAGGGCAGATGGCGTTGCAGGTGATGCCGGTGGTGGCGGTTTCCAGGGCCACGGATTTGCTCAGGCCGATCAGCCCGTGCTTGGCCGCGACGTAAGCGCTCTTGCCGGGCGAGGCCGCCAGGCCGTGGGCCGACGCGATATTGATGATGCGACCCCAGTTGCGTTTGCGCATACCGGGCAGGGTCAAGCGGGTGGTGTGGAAGGCCGAGGAGAGATTGATCGCGATGATCGCGTCCCAGCGTTCCGGGGCGAAGGTCTCCACGGGCGAGACGTGCTGGATGCCAGCGTTGTTGACCAGGATGTCGACGGCGCCGAACTCCTGCTCGGTGTAGGCGATCAGCGCCTCGATCTGCTGTGGATCCGAGACATCCGCCGGGTGGTGGCCGACCTTGCCGCCGAACGCCGCCACGGCATCGATGGCCGCCTGGGCGTCGCCGAAACCGTTGAGTACCAGATCGGCACCGGCTTCGGCCAGCACCAGCGCGATGCCCAGACCGATGCCGCTGGTGGAGCCGGTGACCAGTGCGGTCTTGCCTTGCAGATTCATACGAACTCCTCATGCGCGCGGTTCCTTGTCAGCACCGCGCGCCTCATGAAAATTAGACGATGCCGGTGCTGTAGAAGACGCCAATGACGAAAAACACTGCCAGGGTCTTGATGATCGTTATGCCGAAAATGTCCTTGTAGGCTTCGCGGTGGGTCAGCCCGGTGACCGCCAGCAGGGTGATCACCGCGCCGTTGTGGGGCAGCGTATCCATGCCGCCGCTGGCCATGGAGGCGACGCGGTGCATGACTTCCAGCGGGATGTTGGCGGCGTTGGCGGCGGCGATGAAGCTGTCGGACATGGCCGCCAGGGCGATACTCATGCCCCCTGACGCCGAGCCGGTGATGCCCGCCAGCAGGGTCACCGTGACCGCTTCGTTGACCAGTGGATCAGGGATGCCCTTGAGCGCGTTGGCGAGGATCAGGAAACCCGGCAGCGATGCGATCACCGCGCCGAAGCCATACTCCGAGGCAGTGTTCATCGCCGCCAGCAGCGAGCCACCCACCGCGCTCTTGGTGCCTTCGGCGAGCTTCTCGCGAATCACCCCGAAGGCGCTGACCAGCACCAGCACGATGCCCAGTAGCAGCGCCGCCTGCACCGCCCAGATGGCGGTCAGCTTGCTGACATCGGTCTGCAGCGGAGCCGCCATGCCGGCCAGTTGCAGGCTGTGGGTCTTGCCATAGAACTCCGGAATCCAGTGGGTGAACAGCAGGTTGGCCACGCCCACCAGAATCAGCGGCGCGATGGCCAACCATGGGCTGGGCAGCTTGATGTCGTCCGGGGTTTCCGGCTCGTTGCGCAGCTCTGTGCCGTAGCCCTCGCCAGCCCGCAAGGCCTTGCCCAACTGACGGCGCAGATAGAGCATGCCGACACCGAGTACGAACAGGCTGCCGATCAGCCCCAGCCAGGGTGCGGCCCAGGCGGTGGTATTGAAGAAGGTGGTGGGAATGATGTTCTGGATCTGCGGGGTGCCGGGCAGGGCGTCCATGGTGAAGCTGAATGCGCCTAGGGCGATGGTGGCGGGAATCAGCCGCTTGGGAATGTTGCTCTGGCGGAACATCTCCGCCGCGAAGGGGTAAACCGCGAACACCACCACGAACAACGACACGCCACCGTAGGTCAGCAGGGCACAGACCAGTACGATCACCAGCATCGCCTGGCCGGTGCCGAACAGGCGGATGGCGGCCGCCACGATGGAGCGCGAGAACCCGGACAGCTCGATCAGCTTGCCGAATACGGCGCCGAGCAGGAATACCGGAAAATAGAGTTTGATGAAGCCAACCATCTTCTCCATGAACACCCCGGTGAAGGCGGGCGCCACGGCGCTGGGGTCGGTGAGCAGCACGGCACCGAGCGCGGCGATGGGGGCGAAGAGGATGACGCTGTAGCCACGGTAGGCAGCCAGCATCAGTAGAGCCAGTGCAGCGAGGGCGATGATGACACTCATCGTCTATCTCCTGACCCTGCAGCACGGCGAATCGAGAGGCTGCCGTAGCCTTCGAGTAACTCGCACAGGCGCTGTGGGCGCTTTTGTTTTTGTTGTCGGCGGCGGGTGGGCCCGCGGCTGACTCATAGCGAGTTCTATGCCAGGTTTATAAGCTGTTGAATTTAAAATACTTTATTTTTTGCTAAGGTGCGCTGCCTGCTGTCAGTCCCATTTTCGGGATGAAAATCAGACGTTGCGCCTTTCTGGCCTGCTTCCTGCGGTTGTCCCAAAACCGGGATTGGTCCCGAAATCAGGACGAAAGGCCCAGTTCGAGCATTTTCCGGTACAGGGTGGAGCGGCCCAGGCCCAGGCGCTGCGCAGCCTGCGGTACATCACCCGCGGTAGCGACCAGCGCCTTGCGAATCAGCTCGCGCTCGAAGTTCGCCCGGGCCTGATGGAAGTCTTCGATCTGACCGTTATCCGCAGGCGCATCGGCCGTTTCGGGCAACGCCTGCAGCGTACCGATCGCCGTTGCCACCGCCGCACGATCGAGCAGCGTCTCATCGCTGAGCAGGCAGGCGCGTTCCAGCACGTTGTGCAGTTCCCGGACGTTGCCGGGCCACGCATGACGAGCGAGCAGGGCCATGGCCTCGGGGTGCAGCTCGTGGCGTCCCTGCAGCGCATCGAAGATCGCCTCGCAGAGCGCCGGCAGGTCTTCCAGGCGTTGGCGCAGTGGCGGCACGGCGATGGTCAGCACGTTGAGTCGGTAGTACAGGTCGGCGCGGAAGGTGCCTTTGCGCACCGCCGCCTCCAGGTCGATGGAGGTGGCGGCGATCAGCCTTACATCGCTGCGCAGCACCTCGTTGGAACCCACAGGCTCGAACTCCTTCTCCTGCAACACCCGCAGCAGCTTGCTCTGCAGCGGCAGCGGCATGTCGCCGATTTCGTCGAGAAACAGCGTGCCACCGTGGGCGATCTGCAGCTTGCCAGCCCGGCCCTTGCGGTCGGCCCCGGTGAAGGCGCCGGGTGCCGTGCCGAAGAACTCCGCTTCGAGCAGGGTTTCCGGAATCGCCGCCGTATTCAGGCTGACGAAGGGTTTGCTGGCCCGCGGCGAAGCATTGTGAATCGCGTGAGCCAGCAGTTCCTTGCCGGTACCGGTCTCGCCCAGCAGCAACACCGCGGAATCGCTGGTCGCGCTGCGCCTGGCCAGGCGTTTGACTTCCAGGCTGCGGGCGCTGGTACCGATGAAATGGGCGAAGCTGTACTTGGCCTGGCGGGACTTGAGTTGCGAGCGGGTGGAGGCCAGTTCCTGCTGCATCGCCTGGTAGCGGGCCAGCAACGGTGACAGCGATTGCAGCTCGTCGAACAGCGCGAAGCCGATGGCGCCGATTACCTCGCCGGCATCGTCACGGATGGGCAGGCGCATCACCACCAGAGGTTCCCGTGGCGTGTCCATCATGTCCAGCAGGATCGGCCGGCCGCTCTTCACCACATCGCGCAGCAGGCTGCCGGGAATCACGCTTTCGCAGGGCCGGCCGATCGCTTCGCTGGCGCCATGCAGGCCGAAGCGCTGTGCGTAGCGCTCGTTCATCCAGACGATACGGGCGTCGCGGTCGACGATGATGGTGCCTTCGCTGGATTGCTCGAAGATCTCGAACAGCGAACGGATGGCCGACTGGCGAATGTGGGGGTAGTTGCCGAGGTCCTGCATGGCGCGCTCGTCTGCGGGGTGAGCGCCGATCATAACGCGGCGCGGCACCCTTGCGGTGCCGCGCCATGGCTGTCAGCTGGCTTCGCTGGCCTTGCGCGGCGTTTTCGCGGCAGGCGCCTCGATCAGCCCATCGGCCCGGAACATCGACTTGATGCCACGTACGGCCTGACGGATACGATCCTGATTCTCGATCAGTGCGAAGCGCACGTGGTCGTCGCCGTAATCACCGAAACCGATGCCCGGTGACACGCAGACCTTGGCTTCGGCCAGCAGCTTCTTGGCGAACTCCAGAGAGCCAAGCTGGGCGTAGGCCTCGGGGATCTTCGCCCACACGTACATCGAGGCCTTGGGGTTCTCGACCATCCAGCCCAGCTCGTGCAGGCCCTTGACCAGCACGTTGCGGCGCTGGCGATACTGCTCGGCGATATCACGCACGCACTGCTGGTCCCCTTCGAGCGCGGCGATGGCCGCCACCTGCAGCGGTGTGAAGGTGCCGTAGTCGTGGTAGCTCTTGATCCGCCCCAGGGCGTTGACCAGCTCGGGGTTGCCGACCATGAAGCCGATTCGCCAGCCAGCCATGTTGTAGCTCTTGGAGAGCGTGAAGAACTCCACGGCGATGTCCTTGGCGCCTGGTACCTGCATGATCGATGGGGCTTTCCAGCCGTCATAGACGATGTCGGCATACGCCAGGTCGTGGATCACCAGTACGTTGTACTGCTTGGCCAGGGCCACCACACGCTCGAAGAAGTCCAGCTCCACGCATTGCGCGGTGGGGTTGGAGGGGAAGCCCAGAATCATCATCTTCGGCTTGGGGATGCTCTCGCGGATCGCCCGCTCCAGCTCGATGAAGAAGTCCACCCCTGGCACCAGCGGCACCGAGCGCACCTGGGCCCCGGCGATCACTGCACCGTAGATATGAATCGGGTAGCTGGGGTTGGGCACCAGCACGGTATCGCCATGATCCAGGGTGGCCAGCATCAGATGCGCCAGGCCTTCCTTGGAACCGATGGTGACGATGGCTTCGCTTTCCGGATCGATGTCGACCTGATAGCGGTCCTGATACCAGCGCGAGATCGCCCGGCGCAGGCGCGGAATGCCACGGGAGGTGGAGTAACCATGGGTGTCTTCACGCTGAGCGACCTGCACCAGCTTTTCCACGATATGCGGCGGTGTCGCGCCATCGGGGTTGCCCATGCTCAGGTCGATGATGTCCTCGCCACGGCGGCGAGCGGCCATCTTCAGTTCAGCGGTGATGTTGAATACGTAAGGGGGGAGACGATCGATGCGCGCAAAGCGGCGCGGAGCTTGGTCAGCCATGCTTTCCTCGAAGAACGTAAGCGCCCGGAACCGTCCGAGCGACGTAGACCACTGCGGTGGCCTGGGCGGACAATAATCTCAGTCGCAGGCTTTGTCGAGAGGCTCTGCAGAAACGCTCGCGAGGTTGTCGACACTGGCCCATGGCCCTGCATGAAGCGTTATCCTTGGCGTCGATTCGAATACCGGTGACCCCTGCGACTCGGGTGACCGGTGTCACATCCAGGAAAAAATGGAGAGCAGTTGCAAAAATGAAGCATGGATATATCGCCATAGGTCTGTTCACCGTCAGCCTCGGCACGTCGCTTTCGGCTGCCGCCATGTCCGAGCAGGCGTTTCAGGCCCGCGCCGCTGAAGTGTTCAAGCCGCTGATGGCAACGTACGACGTTCCGGGCCTGGCCGTTGGCGTGACCTGGAAGGGCAAGCGCTACGTTTACACCCAGGGCATGGCGGACCGGGCTGCGGCCATTGCGGTCACGCCCGACACGCTGTTCGAGCTGGGCTCGCTGAGCAAGACCTTGAACGTCACCCTGGCGGCACTGGCGCAGCAACGTTCGCTGTTGTCCCTCGATGACCGGGTGGCCAAGCATATCCCCGAGCTGGACAAGCGCCCCTTCGGCGCTCTGAGCCTCATGGACCTGGCCACCCACCAGAGCAGCGGCCTGCCATTGCAGCCGCCGGACGAGGCCAAAGACGACGCCAGTCTGCTGGCCTGGCTGAAACAGTGGCAGCCGGAGGCCGGTAGCGGTCACGAGCGCTCGTATTCCAATGTCGGTATCGGCATGCTGGGGCGGATCTCGGCCAAGGCATTCGGGCAGTCCTATGCCCAGGCCCTTCATGACCAGGTTCTACAGCCCTTGGCGCTCGAAGATACCTACGTCAACGTGCCTGCCGCGCAGATGAGCCGCTACGCTTATGGGTACGCCCGGGAGAGCAACGCGGCGATCCGGGTCACCCCGGGCATGCTCGATGCCGAAGCCTATGGCTTGAAGTCGGATATCGACGACATGCTGCGCTTCGTCGATATCAACCTGGGCGCGGTGTCGGTACCCGAACAGCTTTCCGCCGCCATACAGACGACGCACCAGGGCGTCACCCGAACGGCCGAGTTCACCCAGGCGATGATCTGGGAGCGCTACCCCTGGCCGGTTTCCCGCGAGGCGCTGCTGGCTGGCAACGCACCGGCCATGGCTCTGGAGCGTCGCCCGGCCAGTCGCTTGAGCAGCCGGGACACCTCCGAGCAGGCCGTGCTTTTCAGCAAGACCGGCTCGACCAATGGTTTTGGCGGCTATATCGCCTTCATCCCCGATGAAGAGATCGGTCTGGTCCTGCTGGCCAACCGCAACGTGCCCCTCGAGGCCCGTGTGGATGCGTCCTTCACGCTGCTTCAGCAGGTGCTGAAAGACGAGCGCTAAGTCCGTGCCTGGGCTGGCTGGGCGCTGGCTCAGGCATTTTTCAGGCGAAGCAGCAGGCGGATGAGGGTTTCGATATCGGCATCCGTGGTGCGCCACGAACTCACGCTCAGGCGGAAGGCCGGCCGGCCCTGCCAGACGGTGGCGCCGAACCAGACTTCGCCTGAATCCTGTGCGGCCTTGAGGATCGCAGTGGTCTGCTCGTCCGAGTCGGCGCGTACCAGCACCTGATTGAGTCGCACCCGGTTGAGTACCTGATAGCCGCCCTGGCGTAGCGCCTCGGCCAGGTATCCGGCCTGACGGATATGCCGGTCGATCAGCTCGCGCAGGCCATCGCGACCGAGACTGGCCAGCGCCGCCCAGATCGCCACGCCGCGCGCGCGCCTGGAAAACTCCAGAGTCAGGTTCTTTTGCGAGTCTTTCGAGGCCATCGCGTAGGCCGCATCGCTGTTCATCGCTGCAGCCAGGGCGTCGCCGTCACGGCAGATGGCCATGGCGCTGTCGTACGGGGTGTTCAGCCATTTGTGGCCGTCGGTGGTCCAGCTGTCCGCCTGTTCGATGCCATCGGCCAGCCCGGCTGACGAAGAGGCTCGCGCCCACAGGCCGAATGCACCGTCGACATGCACCCAGGTACCGGCAGCTTTGGCGCGGGGAATCAGTTCGGCGAAGCGGTCGAACTCGCCGGTATTGACTTCGCCCGCCTGAAGAATCAGCAGGGTGCGCTCGTCCAGTTCCGGGAGCCTGGCCGGGTCGATGCGGCCATGTTCGTCAACTGGCGCAAGGTGCAGGCGCCCCATGCCGAAGCCGAGCACGCGCAAGGCCTTTTTCACCGTGATGTGGGCCGTTTCGGAAATCACCACGCGAATCTCTGGCGCGCCGACAAGGCCATCCTGATCGAAATCCCAACCTAGCTTCGCCAGCAACTGGCGGCGCGCTGCAGACAGGCAGGCGAGTGTGCAGGCCGTGGCGCTGGTACCGAAGCCGACTGCGCTGTCGGTCGGCAGGCCGAGCGCCTCGCAGACCCAGCGTGCAGCGACCTTCTCCAGTTTGTCGGCAGCCGGCGAGCCGTCGAACGATGACGCGCACTGGTCCCACGCCAGCACCATGCGCTCGGCGGCTGCCGCGGCAGGCAGGGTGGCGCCGATCACGAAGCCGAAGTAACGCGGGCCGTTGCTGGTGACGGTGGCAGGCGTGCCCAGTTCGTCGAGCTGCTGCAGTACCTGCTCGGCGTGATTTCCAGCCTTTGGCAGTGGCTGGTCGAAGCCGGCCAGCGCCGCGATGGCGCTTTGCAGGGGGTAGACGCGGCGTTGCTCGATGCTGTCGTGATAGGCGAGGGCGCGACGATCGGCGTCGGCCAGTAATGCGCGTTCATCGGTGTGCATGGCGGCTTCTCGGCAGGAAAGTTCGATGGCTAACCCTAACCGAGAGTGTCGTTGCGCCGGCAGATACAGACTTTCGGCGCTTTTCCCCTACAGTCGGCCGGCCAGTACAGCTGTATTCGGTACAGATGCCGCCGAGTGTTCGACGTTTCTGCGGTAGTACTGCGTTTTCCTGCGCGCATAAAAAAGCCCCGCACCAGGCGGGGCTTTCTAACGCAGGTGAAGCCTTAAGCCTGAACGACCGGGATGTTCGCGTTGGCCGCAGCCTCGCGGAACTCGGCGATCTGGTCGAAGCTCAGGTAGCGGTAAACGTCGGCAGCCATGCTGTCGATGTTCTTCGCGTACTCCATGTACTCCTCGACGGTCGGCAGCTTGCCCAGAATGGACGCGACAGCGGCCAGTTCGGCAGAAGCCAGGTACACGTTGGCACCATCACCCAGGCGGTTCGGGAAGTTACGGGTCGACGTCGACACCACGGTCGAATTCGGCTCGACACGCGCCTGGTTACCCATGCACAGCGAGCAGCCCGGCATTTCCATGCGTGCGCCGGCCTTGCCGTAGATGCCGTAGTAGCCTTCTTCGGTCAGTTGGTGAGCGTCCATCTTGGTCGGCGGCGACAGCCACAGACGGGTAGGCAGCTGACCCTTGACCTGATCCAGCAGCTTACCGGCAGCGCGGAAGTGACCGATGTTGGTCATGCACGAACCGATGAACACTTCGTCGATCTTCTCGCCCTGAACGGTCGACAGCAGGCGCGCGTCGTCCGGGTCATTAGGCGCGCAGAGAACCGGCTCCTTGATGTCGGCCAGGTCGATTTCGATGATTTCGGCGTATTCGGCATCGCTGTCGGCAGACAGCAGGTCCGGCTTGGCCAGCCAGGCTTCCATCGCTTGAGCGCGACGTTCCATGGTGCGTGCATCGCCGTAGCCTTCGCTGATCATCCAGCGCAGCAGGGTGATGTTCGACTTCAGGTACTCGGCAATGGCTTTTTCCGGCAGCTTGATGGTGCAACCGGCTGCGGAACGCTCGGCGGAGGCGTCGGACAGTTCGAATGCTTGCTCGACGGTCAGGTCGTCCAGGCCTTCGATTTCCAGGATGCGACCGGAGAAGGCGTTGATCTTGCCTTTCTTCTCGACGGTCAGCAGGCCTTTCTGGATGCCGTAGTAAGGGATGGCATGCACCAGGTCACGCAGGGTGATGCCCGGTTGCAGCTTGCCCTTGAAGCGCACCAGAACCGACTCCGGCATGTCCAGCGGCATGACGCCGGTGGCAGCGGCGAAGGCGACCAGGCCGGAACCGGCCGGGAAGGAGATGCCGATCGGGAAGCGGGTGTGCGAGTCACCACCGGTACCGACGGTATCCGGCAGCAGCATGCGGTTCAGCCAGCTGTGGATGATGCCGTCGCCAGGACGCAGCGACACGCCGCCACGGGTGCGGATGAAATCCGGCAGGGTGTGGTGGGTGGTGACGTCGATGGGCTTCGGGTAGGCCGCGGTGTGGCAGAAGGACTGCATCACCAGATCAGCGGAGAAGCCCAGGCACGCCAGGTCTTTCAGCTCGTCGCGGGTCATCGGGCCCGTGGTGTCCTGGGAACCGACGGTGGTCATCTTCGGTTCGCAGTAGGTGCCAGGGCGTACGCCTTTGCCTTCCGGCAGGCCGCAGGCCTTGCCGACCATCTTCTGTGCCAGGGTGTAGCCCTTGCCCGTGTCGACCGGTGCTTCCGGCAGTTTGAACAGGTCGGTTGGGCCCAGGCCCAGTTCGGCGCGAGCCTTGTCGGTCAAGCCACGACCCACGATCAGCGGGATACGGCCGCCAGCGCGAACTTCGTCCAGCAGAACCGGAGTCTTCAGCTCGAACGTGGTGATCACTTCGTCGCTGTCGTGCTTGCAGACCTTGCCCTGGTGCGGGTACAGGTCGATCACGTCGCCCATGTTGATGTTCGACACGTCGAACTCGATCGGCAGGGCGCCAGCATCTTCCATGGTGTTGTAGAAGATCGGGGCGATCTTGGTGCCGAAGCAGAAGCCGCCAGCGCGCTTGTTCGGCACGTACGGGATGTCGTCGCCGAAGAACCACAGCACCGAGTTGGTGGCGGATTTACGCGAGGAACCGGTACCGACCACGTCACCGACGTAGGCAACCGGGAAGCCGTCGCCGTACATCTGGGCGATCTGCTTCATCGGGCCGATGGAGCCTTGTACGTCAGGCACGATGCCTTCACGGGCCATTTTCAGCATGGCCAGGGCGTGCAGCGGGATGTCCGGGCGCGACCAGGCATCCGGAGCGGGCGACAGGTCGTCGGTGTTGGTTTCGCCGGTTACCTTGAAAACCCGCAGGCTGATCTTGTCGGCCAGGGTCGGACGCTTCTTGAACCACTCGCCATCGGCCCAGGATTGCAGCACGCCTTGAGCGTGGGCATTGCCCGCTTTGGCTTTTTCGGCAACGTCGTGGAAGGCGTCGAACATCAGCAGGGTGTGCTTGAGTTGTTCGGCAGCGATGGCGCCCAGATCGGCGTCATCGAGCAGCTCGACCAGGGTCGCGATGTTGTAGCCGCCCTGCATGGTGCCGAGCAGTTCGGTGGCGCGCTTCTTGTCGAGCAGGGGGGAGGTGGCTTCGCCTTTGGCGATAGCGGAGAGGAAACCGGCTTTTACATAGGCCGCTTCGTCGACGCCTGGCGGCACGCGATTGGTGATCAGGTCGAGGAGGAATTCTTCTTCGCCGGCCGGCGGGTTCTTCAGCAGGTCAACGAGACCAGCGGTTTGTTCGGCGTTTAGCGGCTGGGGCACGATACCCTGGGCGGCACGCTCTGCTACGTGTTTGCGGTAGGCTTCAAGCACAGTTATTACCCTCATCAGTGGTCCCAAATAGGGTGTCCGGGACGCATGCAGGAACGCATTAAACACATCCGCAGCTCAGCCTCATGGGCTGTGCGCGATGGTTTCAATGCTTCCATCCGGAAGCTGCTTTCAAAGTTTTACGCCGGCAGGACGGGTCTGATGAGGGGTTGGCATGGCCGGGGGATGACCATGCCAACATCGACCTGCAGGATCGACTGTGCTCGTGACGCTTTGAAAACAGCTTCCAACGGACATTGGCGCCTTTCGCAAGGCGCGCTGATTCTAGCTGAAAACTGGAACAAAGTTAAGCGAAAGACCCATCACCCTCTGGGGTGATCCGTATTAGACAAAGGGCTAAGATGCACCCTCTATAGTCCTGTGTATCGATGTAACGCATGTCCAATCAACGTATCAAGACGCCTTGCGTAGGCCTTTGCTCCACGGTATTCGGGGATTCCGTGTGCCGTGGCTGCAAGCGCTTCCACCACGAGGTGATCAACTGGAACGGCTACAGCGACGAGGAAAAACAGGCGGTGTGGCTGCGACTGGAGATGCTCCTGGTGCAGGTAATGGCCGCCAAACTGGAAGTTTTCGACGAGACGCTGCTGCTCAAACAGCTGGAACAGCGAAAGATTCGCTTCGTTCCCCACCAGTCCGCCTATTGCTGGGCCTACCAGCTGCTGGCCCGTGGTGCACGGGTGATCACCCAGCTGGATGCCTACGGTATTTCCCTGCTGCCGGAGTTCCGCGGCTGGGAGCTGCCTGATCTGCGGGATGCCATCGACCGCGAATTCTTCCTGCTTTCCGAAGCGCACTTCGAGCGCTACATCGCGCCGCGCTTCCTCAAGGAAGGCATGGAGCTGCGGGTCTAGGCTTCGAGGCCACTGCCGGGCGTGCTCGACCCTGGGCAACGGTCGGCGCCAAGCGCCACCACGGTGTCTCACCGACTACCACCACCAAATCCCGTCACCTGGCGTTGAGCGCAGCGATACCCGCAAATCGGCTGCCCTGAACGCGAAAGCCCGGCACTTGGCCGGGCTTTCGATTACCGCGGGGCGATCTGTCAGCGGTATTCGCACAGGTAGGCGGTGTCCTGCTCGACCTTCAACTGAAACTTGCTGTTGGCTGGCACGGTGAAGCGGCTGCCAGCGGTGAAGGTTTCCCAATTGTCGCTGCCAGGCAGTTTGACGGTCAGCGCGCCAGCGATCACATGCATGACTTCCAGTTGGCTGGTGCCGAATTCGTAATCGCCTGCCGCCATCACACCGATGGTGGCCGGGCCTTCTGCCATGCCGAACGCGATGGATTTGACGGTGCCGTCGAAATACTCGTTGACCTTGAACATGTGCATCCTCGTTAGGCGCAGAAAGAAATGGCCGGCAAGTATGCCCAAGGCGTTACCCGCCGTCACCTCTATAGCGCATGCCTTCAGCCAGCCATTACCAGAGGGAGCAGGCGAGCGGTATTGCGAGCATCGGTCAGGGCGCGGTGCTGCTGGCCGGTGAAGCCGATACCGGCAAGCTGCAGGGCCGCATTGAGCCCGACAGGGCGAGCCAGGTGACGCTCTTCGGCGAAGCGCCGCTTGAGGTTGACGTGGGGCAGTGCCTGCAAGTGGCTGACCAGCCCGTTGCTCTGCCAGTCCTGTTGCAGTTGCTTGTGGTCGTAGTCGCCCCAGCTGCACCAGCCTTGCAGGCGCGGCCTGTGCGGCTCCAGCCAGCGTTCGAATTGCGGCCAGAGGATGGGCAGGGTAGATGCCGAGTCGACATCCGCCTGGGCGATATGCGTCAGCTCGCGGCAGAAACGGGTCAGGTTGGGGCGGCGCAGAGGCCGGACGAAGCGCTGAAAGTGATCGATCTCATGACCACTGGCATTCACCAGGCAGGCGCCAATCTCGATGATCTCCATATGCTCGATGGGCCAGCCACCCTCTTCGGTGGTGGCTTCCAGGTCGATGACCAGCCAGTACCCCATAGCTTCTCCTTGTCCGCAAAACCCGGTGTATTCATCGCTGTCACGAGCGCTGCAGAGTCAGACCGACGAATGGCCGCATTCGTGCCATTTGCGAAATGCCATCATGCATCTTGTCTCTTTCAAAGGCTGGCTATACTTTGCGGCACGGAAGGTATTGTTCGTCTTCCTCGGGTGATAGGTGAGCGTGCTTCATGGATGACTCCGTAGTGTTCTTCGATGACGAGCCCGTTGGCGGTGCACAGCAGCCGGTGTGGCACGTTCTCACCGTAGACGATGATCCAGGCTTTCAGCGCGCCACGGCTTTCGCCATGGGCGAGATGGAAATTCTTGGCCGGCGCATCGAGATACAGCAGGCCTTCAGCAATCGCGAAGCGGCGATGATTCTTGCCGAGCAGCGCGATATCGCTTTGATTCTGCTCGACGTGGTGATGGAAACCGAGGACGCCGGCCTGCGTCTGGTCAAGACCCTGCGCGAGGTGATCGGCAATGCCGAGATCCGCGTCGTGCTGCTCACTGGCGAGCCTGGCATGGCGCCGGTGCAGGAGGTCATGCGTGATTACGACATCAACGATTACTGGTCCAAGAGCGAGCTGAGTTCCGAGCGCCTGCGCACGGTGCTGACCGCCGGGCTGCGCAGTTACTCGCAGCTCAAGGCCACCGCCCGTGCCCGCCGCGGCCTGCAGATGATCGTCGAGTCCAGCAACGCGCTGTTCTGCTCGAAAAATACCCGCGAGCTGTCAGCCAAGATCCTCTCCGAAATCGCCTCGTTGCTGGACCTGCAGGCCGAAGGCATCGTCTGCGTCAAGGCCCAGGAGCCCAGCCCCGGCAGCCTGCCAAACGCCCATGTGATCAGCGCCAGCGGGCGCTTTTACGGTTCCATCGATGGCGATCTGGACGGCCTGCGCGACGATGCCGTGGCCAGCGCCTTGCGCTGTAGCCTGCAAAAGCAGAGCACGTTGCGCTTCGACGACTGCACCGTGCTGTTCTTCCCGCGCTTCCAGGCCGGGGCCGATTACGCCTGCTACGTGGCGACCGAGCGCACCCTGGACGACACCGAGCTGGAACTGCTCGAGGTATTCAGCGCCAGCATCAGCCGTGGCCTGTACAACGTCGCACTGTTCAGTCGCCTGGAGGAAATGGCCTATCAGGACGACCTGCTGAAAATCCCCAATCGCAACGCACTGATCCGCATGCTCGACATGACGCTGAACAGCGCCAACAAGAACGAGCGCGTCTTGGTGCTGATCGATATCGACAACTTCTCCGGGGCCAACACCGCTTTTGGTACCGGCTACGGCGATTTCATCCTGGGCCTGGTGGCCAACCGATTGCGCGAGACCTTCGACGGCAACGTGCTGATCGCCCGGGTGCGTGATGACCTGTTCGCCATCCTCGGCCCGGAAGATCAGGTCCGGGCCGAAGACATCGTGGCGCTGTTCCGCCGCCCCAATCGGCCTTACGAGCTGGGCCAGGTGCACAGCCTGAGCAGCGTGACCCTGTACCTGCGCGATTTCGACGACACCGCCAGCGTCGCCCTGCAGGACGCACGCCTGACGCTCAAGCAGGCCAAGCAACTGGGGCATGACCAGCATGTGGTGCATGACCGCCAGCTGCAGAGCGCTCACGCCGAATCCTTCCGGCTGTTGCTGGCATTGCGTGACGCGGTGGCCAGTGACCTGATCAGTATCGAGCTGCAACCCCAGCTGGACATGCGCACCGGCGTGGTCACCGGCGTCGAAGCCCTGGCCCGCTGGTATCAGCCTGACGGCAAGGCGATACCGCCGCTGCAATTCATTCCGCTGGCCGAAGCGACCGGCTACATCCTGCCACTGGGCGATCTGCTCATGCGTCTGTCGCTGCAGGCGGCCAGGCGCCTGGACGAGGCCGGCCATGGCGAGATCCGCGTCGCCATCAACGTCTCGGCAACGCAATTGCTGCAGCGCGATTTCATCGAGCGTTTCACCCTGCATCTGGAATCTGCAGGCGTACGGGCCAGCCAGGTCGAGCTGGAAATCACCGAATCGGTGGCCATGCGCTCGTTCGAGCAGGTTTGCGAACAGTTGCTGGCCCTGCGCGAGATGGGCGTGAAGGTCGCCATCGACGATTTCGGTACCGGCTTCTCGTCGCTCAGCTATCTGCGCAAGCTGCCGGCCGATCGCCTGAAAATCGACCGCAGCTTCGTGGAGGAGCTGCGTGCCGAAGACGATGGCCAGTCGATCGCCGAGGCCATCATCCAGATTGCCCGGCGTGTGGGCATGTCGGTGATCGCCGAGGGCGTGGAGAATCAGGAGCAGGTCGAATGGCTCACCCAGCATGATTGCGTGGAAGCGCAAGGCTATCTGTTCGCCAAACCCATGCCGCTGGAGCGTTTGCTGAGCTGGCTGGGTGAGCGCGCATACCGGTGACGGCCAGCCGGGTGGCACGGTGGCGCAAGGCGCTTTCCAAGCCGCTGCCGCGCAACCTGCTGGTGCTGTTTCTGCCCTGGTCGCTGCTGATCATCGTGCTCAGCGTGCTGCTCTATGACCGCATGCTCAATGATCGCCTCGAACCGCTGCTGGACGCCCAGAACGACAGCCTGGGGGAGGGCGTCGCGGTGCTGGAGCGCCACCTGTCCAGCTTGCGCGGTGACCTGCAGTTCCTCAGCCAGCAGCCCTTGCTGACGCGCTCCATCAAGTATGCCTCCGGTGACAGCTATGCCGCGCTGAGCGAGCTGTTCGTCGAGTTCTCCAACAGCCGCGGGGTTTATCAGCGCATCCGCTGGCTGGATGAAACCGGCATGGAGCGTGTTCGTGTCGATGCCGTGTCCGGTGCGGCGCTGGCCGTCGAAGCCGCAGACCTGCAGAACGACTCCGCAGCCTACTATTTCGTGGAAACCATGCACCTGTTCCGCGGCGAGTCCTACCTGTCGCGCTTCGACCTGGATCGGCAATATCGGCCCGACGGTTCCATCCGCGCACTGGTGCCTATTCTGCGCGCCGCGGTGCCGGTTTTTAGCGAGCGTGGCGAGCGGCGGGGCATCCTCGTTCTCGACTATCGGGCCGAGCGCCTGCTCGGCCGCCTGCAGGAAACCTCGGTGGCTTACGGTGGCTCGCTGCAGTTGCTCGACCATGAAGGCTACTGGATGCTCGGAGAGCGCCCCGAGCACGCCTGGGGCTTCATGCTCGGCAAACCCGAACTGACGCTCGCCAGTCGCCAGCCAGGCAGTTGGCGACGGTTGCAGGAAGAACCGCGCGGCTCGTTCATCGACCCCGCCGGCTTCTGGACGTACAGCCATTTCCGCCCTGGAGACGGCAACGCGGCGACCGCCAACGTGGCCGATCACTGGTTGCTGCTGTCACATCTGCCCGCCAGGAACCTCGATGCGCTGCGCTGGGAAGTGCTCTGGCGAGTGATGCTGTTCTTCGGCGTGCTGCAAGGGCTGGGCGTGCTGATCAGCGTGCGACGCGCCATCGATGAAGCGGAGCGGCTGCGAGCCGAACACGGGTTGCATGTCAGCAGTCGAGCCCTGGCCTTCAGCAACGAGCAACTGCAACGTACCGTCGATCAGTTGCAGCGAACCCGTCGTGCCCTGTTGCAGGCGGAAAAACTGTCGTCCCTGGGCACCATGGTCGCTGGCGTCGCCCACGAGCTCAACACCCCCATCGGCGCCGCCAGCGTGGCGGCTTCGACGCTGGAGAAAGCCAGTCAGGAATTTCAGGCTGGTATGCGTGAGGGGCTCAAGCGCACCACGCTGGATCGTTTCGTGCAACGCACCGATGACGGCCTGGGCATCATCCTCACCAGCCTGGAGCGCATGTCGCAGCTGACTCGGGCATTCAAGCAACTGGCCACCGACCGTGCCAGCACCGAGCGCCGGCGCTTCGACTTGCGCGAGCTGGTCGACGAGGTCGTTCTGCTGCTGCAGCCCAAGCTGCGGCAGAGCCCCCACAGAATCGAGGTCGATGTACCGCAAAACCTCATGCTCGACAGCTATCCGGGCCCGCTCGGGCAGATTCTGCAGAACCTCATCGACAACGCCCTGATTCACGCCTTCGATCCGGGCGTCAAAGGCGTGGTGACGGTGCGTGGCGAAGTCGATGAGGCCCAGGGACAATGCGTGATCGACGTCAGCGATGACGGCCGTGGCATGGACGATGACCTGCTGGGCAAGATCTTCGACCCGTTCTTCACCACCCGCCGTGGCCAGGGCGGTACGGGCCTCGGCCTGCATATCACCCACCAGCTGGCGGTGGACATCCTCGGCGCTCAGCTGGATGTCGACAGTGCCCCTGGCCAGGGCTCACGCTTCAGCATCCGTCTCGATCTGGGCTGACGGCAGGGGCTGCCGGCCTGCCCTCAGGCGCGCTAGAATTGCCGCCGCTTGGCGCAGTGTGTCGTTCGTTCGAGGTTCCTTTTCCATGCAATGCCGTCCCGGTTGTGGCGCCTGCTGCATATCGCCATCCATCACCTCCTTCATTCCTGGCATGCCCAACGGCAAGCCGGCGGGGCAGCGCTGCGTGAACCTCGACCAGAGCAACCGCTGCACGATCTTCGGCCATCCGGATCGCCCCGAGGTTTGCTCCGCATTTTCCGCGGATTTCGATGTCTGCGGTAATAGCAGCGAAGAAGCCATCCGCCTGCTCGCCTGGCTGGAAGGTGCTACGACAGCAGCTGTTTGAGGCACTACAAGAAAAGAAGTCAGCCCCGGAGAATGAAATGTCGTTGACCCGATTGTTGGTAGCAAGCACTGCCCTGTGCATCGCGTCTGCCGCTCACGCCGAAGAGTGGACCCTGGCCAAGGACGAAGAGGGCATCAAGGTGTACCTCAGCGAAGTGGCCGGCTCACCTTACAAGGCTTACCGCGGCGTGACGCTGATCAAGGCGGATATGAGCAAGCTCAAAGGCCTGCAGGAAGACGTCAAGGCATCATGCGCGTGGATCCACGAGTGCCAGGAGCAACGACTGCTCAAGCATGAAGGCGACAAGAGCTGGACCTACACGCGCTTCAATACCCCGTGGCCCGTCACACCGCGTGATTCGATCATCGAGGTGACGACCGAGCAGGGCGCCGATGGCAGCGTGACCCGCAAGCTGCATGGCGTGCCCGATTACAAGCCCGAAGAGAAAGGTTATGTGCGCGTGGCCGAGGTGGAAGGCTACTGGACGATGACACCCAAGCCAGACGGCATGGTCGAGGTCGTTTACCAAGCGCATTCCGATCCGGGCGGCAGCGTACCTTCGTGGCTTTCCAACAAGTTCGTCGTGGAAGCGCCTTTCAACACCCTCAAGGGCATGCGCGAAAAGGCCAAGCAGTAGCCTGGGGGCTGCAGAAGCAGGTGTGGGCAGCCGTGACCGGCAAATGCGCCACAAATGAAAAGACCCGCCAATTGGCGGGTCTTTTTCGTACGGGTGTGGCCGATCAGTCGTCGCCGCCCATGATGCCGAAGATCTGCAGCAGGCTGACGAACAGGTTGTAGATCGATACATACAGGCTGATGGTCGCCATGATGTAGTTACGCTCGCCACCGTGGATGATCGCGCTGGTCTGATACAGGATACAGGCCGACGAGAACAGCACGAAGCCAGCGCTGATCGCCAGTTGCAGGCCGCTGATCTGGAAGAAGAAGCTGGCCAGCACGGCACCCAGCAGGACGAAGAAACCGGCGGTGATGAAGCCGCTCAGGAAGCTCATGTCCTTGCGAGTGGTCAGCACGTAGGCAGACAGACCACAGAACACCAGTGCCGTCATCATGAACGCAGAGCTGACGACTTCAGCGCCGTTGGCCATGCCCATGTAGCGGTTGAGGATCGGGCCCAGGGTGTAACCCATGAAACCGGTCAACGCGAAGGCGGACAGCAGACCCCAACCGGAGTCACGCAGTTTGGCCGTCAGGAAGAACAGGCCGTAGAAGCCGATCAGCACGACGAAGATGTTCGGGTACGGCACGTTGGCGCGTTGAGCCATGAACGCCACGATGCCACTGAATGCCAAGGTGAGAGCCAGCAAACCGTAAGTATTGCGCAGAACGCTGCTGACTGCGGTTTGTTCAACCCGTGTAGGGTTGTGTGCGTAATCTTGTTCGCGCATGGCGACACTCCTGTAAAGGCTAATGGTTCCGTGACCAAGGTCGGAAGGCATCATAGCAGAGCCTTGGGTACTGCCAAATCAGAGTGTTTGACAGTGTGTTACGTTCCGGTAAGATGCCGCCCGCAACCAACAAGGTTGCAAAGGGATGTTTCGGCAAGATGAAGCACCCACGTCGACCTGGAGGGTTGGCAGAGCGGTTGAATGCACCGGTCTTGAAAACCGGCGAACGTTAGTAGCGTTCCCAGGGTTCGAATCCCTGGCCCTCCACCATTTTCAGCCCCGCGCTGTGTGCCCCGATCCCACTGGGAGCGGCACACAGCGTGCGGAGCCACCCGATCTCGATCGCGCCTCGATGTGAATCGTTCTTCGCGCCTTTCAGGTGCCGGACGAGACGCACCCTTGTCTGCTCCCATACTTCCAGTGCTTGCGCCAGACGCCAACCTTGGCGAAAAAAAACGCGAATTCTCCGCGCCAACACGCGAGCCGGATACGGCGTAGCGGAAGCCACCGGCAAGGCCCTCGACGGAATCGCCGACCTCTTGGCGTTCGCCGCGCGCTGTGCGGTGCTGGCAAGTCTTCAGCTCACAGAGCCTGCCCAGAGGCTTTCAATCCGCTGCGCAACGCCTGAATGGTGCTGTTGAGGCCAACGAGATACGGATGCTCTGCCTGTACGCTAGGGCTGTGTGGGCCGTTGCGCTCGTCGTGGTAGCGCGGGTCACGGCAGATCTCATCGATGATCGCGTCGTAACGCGCGCCGAGCCAGCGCATGAAGGTTTCTGCCTGTTCTTCCGAAAGGTGCAACTGGATCGTGATATTGCGCATAAAAGCCACCGTTGCAGCGCGAACTGCCTGATCCTGCCTATGCAGGCATCACTGGGAGTTCGAGAGAGTGGGGATTTTTCGTGATCGCCAGTATGGCGAGCGCACGGATATCAGCCGATACGGCGATATTAGCGACGTTTAAAAGGAAGATCGCTGTCGGCGATGACTGTGGCGGGGAGGGCAGGCTGGAGCTGGCGTTACATCCGCCAGGAGTCGTGAGTGAAACCAAGATATGAGCTGAGTATTCATGCTGTCGTCCTTGTTCAGCAGAGGGGCTTCGTACCTTGCACGAGCGTAGCCATGCACGCTTGCTCTGTGAGGCAGGCGTTGGGCATAGTTCAATTTCGTGTAACTCGAGCAAAAGCAGGATTAGATTATTCAACGAATGTTGAATGGTCAATGCCTTAAGGGGTCTCATTGTTGAATGTTGGCGGTCGGCTCAAAGAAGAGCGTATGCGTTTGGGGTACAACCAAGCGAAATTCGCTGCTCTTGCCGGTGTGGCGAAGACATCCCAATTCAATTACGAGAAAGGCGAGCGCAGTCCAGACGCCGAGTATTTGTTCGCAGTCGCAGAAAGGGGTGTAGACATCCTTTATGTCGTTACAGGTGAGCGTCGGCCAACCAGTGCTGAAAGCATCAGCAAGGACGAAGCCGATCTTCTGCTTCGCTACAGGCAATTGCCTGGTGATCAGCGCTCGCACACCTACCTTATCGTCAGCGCATTGGCCGAGAAGGTAGAGCGGTCTACATGAGTCTGACGAGGCGCTTGTTTACTCGCTTCTGTTCTCGATCAATAAGTCTCACTCACTGCCGCCGCTGACGCCAACCAAAGTACCTGCCTGGATAAAACTGCCGTTCCTTTGGAACTGCCCGCGCACCACCCAACGGAATGAAGGAATCATGTCATGGAGATTCGGGTACGAATCGGCAACGGATCCGATATCGGTGCGATATTCGATATACGCACCAGTGTTAAGGAAAACCACCTGTCCCGTGACCAACTGACGGAAATGGGCATCACCCCGAGCGCCATACGGCAGGCAATGGCCGCAACCCCGTGTCTCTGGATCGCCGAGGTCGATGGTATTGCCGCCGGTTTTTCCATGGTGGATGTCGAGGACGCCTGCGTGTTCGCAGCGTTCGTGCGCCCTGAGTTCGAAGGCCTGGGCTTGGGGCGCAGCCTGATGGCGAAAGCCGAAGCCTTGCTGTTCAAGCAGCACCAGACGATCTGGCTGGAAACCGCAGAAGCGAGCCGCGCTGCCGGCTTTTATCGAAATCTCGGCTGGTTGCCGACGGAGCGCTTGCCAGCGGGCGACATTCGCTTCGAGAAGCACCGCGAGTGAGTACCGGCAGCATCGCTGCTGGTAGTCGGCGCCGGTTCATGGCGACACCCCATATCAGTAACGCCCCAGTCATTCGCTGGCTGTAACTGGCGCCCGCAAGACCGCGCCGAGGGAGGGCGGCAGATGTGCCTGCCGCTCTTTGAACGATGCATGCTGGCAGCTTTCCCGCGCGGTGCGGTGGTCCATGACCGGACACCTGATAGCCACTGGCCGCGGCTGGCAGGGAATTATCCATCCTTGCTAGCATTACCGAACCTCGCCCATCGGAGCATGGGCGGTCTCTGAATCCTGGCATTGCGGCGCGAGTTTGTTCGCTGCGGCATACGCCATGATTTGAAGATGAGCAGTGCGTCTCAGGTCGTTTTGCTGGGTGATGGCAGAATGCCGCCTCGCCCCAGGGATGAACTTATTTTCCAGGTATGGATGTCATGCGCTCGTATTTCCCGTTGTTTTTCGCCGCCGTGCCGTTCATGGCGCTCGCCCAGACGCCGCCTGCGAACCTGCCTTCGCCCCTGACTCAGGACCTGATCCGCGACCGCCAGGAGCGCCTGCTGCAGGAGCAGCAACAGCGCTTGCAAGAGTTGCAGCAGTTGCCCGGGCGCACGGTGGAAGCGCCTGCCGAGGCGCCGGCCGGCGATGAACGCTGCTTCGCCATCAAGCAGATCGAGATCAGCGGCGCCACCTCGCTGTCCGCTGCCGACAAGGCCGAAATCCTGGCGCCGTTCGCCGACGATTGCCTGGGCGTCAGCCAGCTCAACGGCCTGCTCAAGGCGGTCACCGACCACTACATCGACCGTGGCTACGTGACCACCCGGGCTTACCTGCCGCAGCAGGATCTGTCGGCTCGGACCCTCAACGTGGTGGTGGTCGAAGGCCGCCTCGAAGGCCTGGACAGCTCCGCGCTGGCCAGCGACCGCGAACTGGCCATGAGCTTTCCCGGCGAGACGGGCGAGATCCTCAACCTGCGCGAACTCGAACAGCTGGTGGAAAACCTCAACCGCCTGCCGTCGCGCCCGGCCCAATTGGAGCTGGTGCCAGGCGAGCAGGTGGGTGGCAGCCGGGTGGGTTTGAAAGGCGAGCGCAGCAAGCCCTGGCACGCCAACATCAACCGCCATAACGAGGGGCAGTTGAGCACCGGTGAGCAGCAGTGGGGCCTGGGCCTGGTATGGGACAGCCCGTTGGGCCTGGCCGACCAGTTGAGCCTGCGCGCCAGCCGCGATGCGGTCAGCGACCGTTACCGTCATTCTCACGCCCAGAGCCTGTCCTACAACATCCCCTATGGCTGGTGGCGCTTCGACTACAGCTACAGCCAGAGCTACTACCG
>NZ_JBQWIF010000008.1:0-174276 GCF_052958135.1 Pseudomonas sp. SZ40
ATGCTCTGAATAGCCAGCCACCATCGGTGTTGATGGCTTTGGTGGGCTAAAGCGCCACCCTACGGTTGATGCCCCTGGGGGTAGGGTGGGCTTCAGCCCACCATCGACAACGCCCGCAGCCCGAAGCTCCGAGCCGCATGCTCTGAATAGCCAGCCACCATCGGTGTTGATGGCTTTGGTGGGCTAAAGCGCCACCCTACGGTTGATGCCCCTGTGGAGTAGGGTGGGCTTCAGCCCACCACAACAACGGCCACAGCCCCAAGTACTGAACCGCATGCTCTGAATAGCCAGCCACCATCGGCGTTGATGGCTTTGGTGGGCTAAAGCGCCACCCTACGGTTGAGGCCCCTGGGGAGTAGGGTGGGCTTCAGCCCACCAGAGGAGTCCATTGCCAATCGAACCGTTCTGGCCAATCAACCGCGCATCACCCGCCAGGCCGGTGTGTTTTCGTTGGGGTTGTAGGTCAGCTCGCTCTTGTCGGTTTTCTCCACGCCGATGGCTTTCAACCAGGTTTCCAGGTCGCCGGTACTGATCTTGCCGTCACGTTTGTCGTTCTTGGCCAGGTTGTCGAGCTGGTCGAAGAAGCCCTGATTGTCGAGCAGGAAGCGCGCCGCCTCCTTCTCGGCGTCGCTGCCATCGCCGTTGGCGATCTTCTCCAGGTCCTTCTTGCTGACGATGGCGTCCTTGCCGTTCCAGTCGTCCCAGCGATCACGGATGGTGTCGATGATGCCCTTGTGCTCGTCGAAGAAGGCTCGGTCGTACTGGTCCTCATGGGCGCCGACCATCTTCAGCCAGGTATTGAGATCGTTGGTGCTTACCTTGCCATCCTGGCCGCCCTTGCCCCACTGGGTATCGAGCTGGTCGAAGAACTCGCTGTTGTCGAGCAGGAAGCGTGCGGCCGCCTTCTCTGCGTCGCTGCCGTCGCCGTTGGCGATCTTTTCCAGGTCCTTCTTGCTGACGATGGCGTCCTTGCCGTTCCAGTCGTCCCAGCGCTCGCGGATGGTGTGCATGACTTCGCGATTGTCCTGATAGAAGTCCTTGTCGAACTTGGCCAGGTGCATGTCGTCATCCAGACGGTTGATGGATGAGCCACCTTCCTGGGGCGTTTCCTTGAAGTGCTCCCATTCATCCTTCTGGTAGTCGTAGATGCTCTGCCCTGCCGGGGCGTCGCGGCCTTCGTACTCGTAGAAGCTGTAGCGCGCGTACTCGAGCTTGTCGCCCCAGTCTTCCTGGGTCAGGCCGAGTTCGGCGAGATCCTTGAACCACTGGCCTTCCTTGTCGGTGGCTTTCTGTTTTTTCTCGTGGTCGACGAAGATGCCGATAATGCCGGCGATCAGCCCGAGGCCCGCGGTGATCAGAAACAGCGGGCCGGTCGCTCCAGCCAGCGCGCCGATGCTGGCGAACAGGCCGGCGGTGCCGATCACGCCGGCCGTTGTGCCCGCCACGCCGCTGATGATCTGCAGGGCACCAGCCGCCTTGCCCATATCGCTGTTGTTGGCGATGGCGTCCTTGATCGCGTAGCCGCCCATGACGATATCCGCAACGCTGAGAATGTCCGGTGCCACGCCCAGCACCTTGGTCAGCGTGCCGCCAATCTTTGCCGCCAGGCCGGGCTTGATGGACGGCACGTCTACCGCGCCGTTGGGGCTCAGGGCGTCGCGAACGGTCGCGTTGTCGACGACGCTCTGCGCCGGAGGATTGTTGCGGATGGCATCGTTGATCGGTTCGATGGCGTCATCGAGCACGTCCGCTGCGGGTGGTGGGCGGTTGTCCTGCTCGTACATCTGTTCGATGGCCTGACGATCCAGCTCCACGTCTGCACCGGGTGCCGCCGAGGTACGCTCACTCATCACCCGCTCGAAGGATTCGACACTGGGTGGAGCGATATTGCGCTCTTCGAAGAACTCCACCGCATCTTCGTAGACCGAATAGCCTGAGGATGTCGTGGAGGGCGGCAGCGGACGACTGGCTGCGTTTTCCAGGTGATCGGCGAACTCGAGAATCGAAGCATCGTCGGGCACCTGCCCCAGACCCGCCGCGGCCTGTCTTTCGGCGATACTCTGATTGATGGTGTCCTCGGTTATCACGAGGTTCTGCTCGTTGGCGAGCTGATTGAGGCTGTTGTAGCGCGAGTAGTCTGCGGGTGGATTGCCGCCGGCACGCTGGACGACGTCGTCCAGCAGGGCGCGAATGCCGTCGTCGTCCAGGGGGCCGATGCCTGCGGCTTCAGCCGAAAGCCTGACCTGATCGAGTACGTTGCCGCCGCCACCACCATTCAGCGAGCCGAGCTCGATGACGCTGTTGGCGCGGCTCTCTACCGCGTCGGGGATACCGGAGATGCCGCGTTCGCGCAGGAAGCCTTCGATCTTCTTGCCGATCGTGCCATTTTCCTTGCCCCAGATTTCCGGCAGCGTTTTGCTCAGGCCCAGCAGTTCGGCGGTATTGGTCTTGGTGAACTTGTCGAAGATCTTGGTCTTTTCGAACTGCGCACCACCACTGAGGAAGGTGATGAAATCCTTGGCGATGGCAAGGCGTTCCAATGGCTCGTCGGACAGTTGACCGTTCTTGGCCGAAAGCATGTAAATCGCGCCGCCCAGCGAGCCGAACGCGGAGATGGTACCAAGTACGCCGTACTGGTTGAGCGTGCCTATGGCCCTGGTGAAGTCATCCTTGCTGACTTCCGCCGGGATGTATTTGGTTTGTAGCTGCTGGTCGAAATCAGCCTGGCTGATGGTGCCGTTGTTGAGCTGATTGCTGAGCTCGACGAAGTCGGCCATCTTGGTCTTGTCGTTGAGCAGTTCGTTGTAGAACTTCTCGATGCTGTCCTGGACGCGGCGAGGGATGTCGGCGGACTTGAGCACGGTCTTTATCAGCGCCCCCATGTCCTTGTAGGCCATCTCCTTGTATTCGTCGGGGATCGCTCCAGGGTCGCCGACCAGGGTATCGATCTCGACCAGGATACTGTTCTGCTTGAGCTCCGACTCGGCCTTGCGGGCGCGCTCCGGGTCGAGCAGTTCGAGGCTCGAAGCGAGGCGGGCGACTTCCGATTGGCCCTCGCTGTCGAGCCCCTGTTTCTTCATGTCCGCGAGGTATTCGACGAAGTCCAGACTGGTCAGGGTTTCGTAGATCTCGTCGGCCAGCTTGGTCTTGTCCTCGCCGCTGATTTTCTCGATGGCACTGTCCAGCTCGGCCTGGAATTCCTTGCCGATCTTGTCCTTCTCGCCGTCGCCGCTGGTGAACATTTCGCTGAGCAGCTTATCCACCGAGTTGCCGTTGAGGATGTCCTGCATATCCTCTTCGCTCAGCGTCTCGCCATCGGTGTCGAACTTCCGCCAGGTGGTGTCGCCACCGCGTGGGTCTTCGATGTAGGGGGTGATGCGGTGCCCGCTTTCCATGGCTGCCTTGGCCTCGATGGCCTTGACCAGCTTGTAGACGTCGCTGTCCTTGTCGACCTTGCCGTCGTCGATGAGCTTCTTGTACTTGTCGAGCAGGTTCTTGGTGGCCAGCTCGACCACCGTCATCTCTTCCTTGTTGTCCTTGTTGGCCTTCTCGCCGCTGCTCTGGCCGAGCAGATCCAGTGCATCGAGGTCGGGCAGGTCGTACTTGTCACGAAGGTCCTGGATCGAGTCGCCGCCTTTGACGTGGTCACTCCACATCCCGGCGACCCGGTCGTACATTTCCTTGTTTTCGTGTTCGGATACGACGTACTTCTTGCCGTCCTTGGTCTCGAACTGGATGACCCCGTTGCCGAACTCGTCCGGGCTACCCCAGACGGCAATGTCGTGCTCGGCCACATAGGTGTCGGCACCGGCGACTTCACGGCCATCGGCCACGCGCTGCTCGAGGGTATAGCGTGACAGGCCGATCTGCTGCACAGAAGCGAACAGCTCTGGGGTCAGTGCTTTGGAGACGCTGACGGTTTCGCCGTTGGCGGTGATGTAGGTGATCACCTCGGTGTCTTCGAGATTGCCCTGCCACTTGAACTGGGTGTAGTCGCCCGCCTTCTGCACCTCGGTATTGCGGTCGGCGATGGCGTGGTCGTCGCCCATCGCCGCGACCACCTGGGCCTTCTGCTCGGGGGACTGGTTGAGGGCATGCAGGTTGAGCAGGAACTTGTACAGCTCGGGGTTGACCGAGCGGTCCACCACCACGCCCTGACCATTCAACTGGTAACGGATCTTTCCATCCTTGGGCGCTTCGACCTGGGTCTTGTCCACTGGCGGCCACGTCTCGTTGTCGGTGGCGACGCGGTCTTCCTTGGGCTTGGGATTACCTTCGGCCTTCAGGCTCAGACGCATGACGTTGTCGAAACGCAGGCCGTCACCGCCTGCCTGATCGTTGGGGCCTTTGCTCAGTGGTTTCACGCTCACGGTGGTTTCCTCGCGAAAGTGGAAGCGCGTGGCCGGGCTGCTTCGCAGAGAAAACCGCGTGTGTGCCGATGGCCGGGACTGCCTCGATTGTTTCGCTTACGGGCGTGAAATGCTGTGAAACATTCCGTTCATAAATCGAACGGGCAGGGAGAGGCCCCGCGGAGCATTGGTAGGTTAAAGGCGAAAGCCGCCGTTCGTAGTCGGGCACCAATTGGTGGGCTGAAGCCCACCCTACTGTTAGATGCGCGGCTGTAGGGTGGGCTTTAGCCCACCAAATCGAAGGTCCGCTTTCGCCTTTTTGCAGCCCTTGTTTTTACTGCGCCTTGACGTCGCGCAGGTAGGGCGCAGGCGCGGCGCCCAGGTTGTTGAGCATGCGGCCGCTGTACCAGTCGATGAAATTGACCACGCCGAACTCGTAGGTCTTCGAGTAGGGGCCGGGCTGGTAGGCGGTGGAGTTGATGCCGCGCTGGTTCTCTTCGGCCAGGCGGCGATCCTGGTCGTTGGTGGCGTCCCATACCTGGCGCAGGCGGGCCACGTCGTAGTCGACGCCTTCGACGGCATCCTTGTGCACCAGCCATTTGGTGGTGACCATGGTCTCCTGGGCACTGATCGGCCACACGGTGAAGACGATCATGTGATCGCCCATGCAGTGGTTCCACGAGTGCGGCAGGTGAAGGATGCGCATCGAGCCCAGGTCGGGGTTCTGGATGCGGCCCATCAGCTTCTGGCTGCCCTGCTTGCCGTCCATGGTCATGGACACGGTGCCTTTGAGCAGGGGCATGCGCACGATGCGGTTACGCAGGCCGAAACCCGCGTGCAGGTAAGGGATCTTCTCGGCTTCCCACTTGGCCGCGGACTCGGCAACGTGATCCTTGAAGGCCTGGCTGGCACGCGGGTCGTTGGTGTCGTCCCATTCCAGCAGGGTGTTGAGCAGCTCCGGGTGCGAACCGTTGCAGTGGTAGCACTCGCGGTTGTTTTCCAGCACCAGTTTCCAGTTGGCCTTCTCGTACAGGTTGGTCTGCACCGCCACCTTGGCGTTCTCCATGTCGTACGGTTCCATGTAGTGCGACAGGGTGGCGAGGAATTCGTCGATGGCCGGTGGGTTCTCGGCCAGGGAGATGAAGATGTAGCCGCCAGCGGTCTTGCAGCTCACCGGCTTGAGGTTGTAGTCCTTGAGGTCGAAGTCGGCGCCCATTTCGGTGCCGGCGAACAGCAGGCGGCCATCCAGCTCGTAGGTCCACTGATGGTAGGGGCAGACCAGCTTGGCCACCTTGCCCTTGTCGCTGGTGCACAGGCGCGAGCCGCGATGCCTGCAGACGTTGTGGAAAGCATGCACGCTGCCCTCGGCACCGCGGATGACGATGATCGGGTTGTTGCCGATCTGCAGCGTCAGGTAATTACCCTTGGTGGGGATCTCGCAGGTCATGCCGGCGATCAGCCATTCCTTGTGGAAGATCTCCTGCATGTCGAGCTGGAACATGCGTTCGTCGTTATAGAACGGCTGTGGCAGGGAAAAGGTGCGCTCGCGGTTCTGCAGCATGTCGGCGGCTGCGGCGCGTGCCGGTTCCAGCGGGTCGCCAAGGCTCAGTGTGGAGGTGACGGTCATCGGAGAACTCCTCGTGGCGAGCGCGCTGCGCTGGCCGTGAAAGTGGCTATTGCGGTGGTACGCAAGGTGGCGCATCGCACCCCTGGGCGCCTGCCGATTGGCGCTTTTCAGAGGGGGCTGCGGCTGGCGCTCTTATCCTGTTCGGCTGGGGGCGAGTGTGGAGCCGGGCGCGGCGTGAACCTTATCCATGGGCGACATGGCCGAATCATTTCCCGACTCGGTAGGCCAGTGTCTACGGGGCAGGTCGCCGTTAGCATGCCGATGTCGCTGGCAGGTAAATGAACGACAGGTGCGTTGCGCACAATCGCGGCAGAGACAGGGCCGGTGAGCGGCCTGCGTGCGCGAGAGAAACGACCATGTCGAACGAATTCCTCTATCCCGTCACTACCCAGACCTGGAGCAATGGCCGCCACGTGGTGCGCTGCGTCAAGGTCATCCAGGAAACATGGGATGTGCGCACCTTCTGCTTCATGGCCGACCAGCCGGTGCTGTTCTTCTTCAAGCCGGGTCAGTTCGTCACCCTGGAGCTGGAGATCGAAGGCCGGCCGGTGATGCGCTCCTACACCATCTCCAGCTCACCCTCGGTGCCCTACAGCTTCTCCATCACCATCAAGCGGGTACCGGGCGGCAAGGTGTCCAACTGGTTGCACGACAACCTGTCCGAAGGCCAGGAGCTGGCGGTGCATGGTCCGGTCGGGCTGTTCAATGCCATCGATTTTCCGGCGGACAAGGTGCTGTTTCTCAGTGGCGGGGTGGGCATCACCCCGGTGATGTCGATGGCCCGCTGGTTCTACGACACCAATGCCAACGTCGACATGGTCTTCGTGCACAGCGCGCGCTCGCCCAAGGACATCATCTACCACCGTGAGCTGGAGCACATGGCGGCGCGGATCAACAACTTCAATCTGCACGTGATCTGCGAGAAGCATGGTCTGGGCGAAGCCTGGTCGGGCTATCGCGGCTACCTCAACGAGCCCATGTTGCAGCTGATGGCGCCGGACTATCTGCAGCGGGAGATCTTCTGCTGCGGGCCTACGCCCTACATGGCGGCGGTCAAGCGGCTGCTCGAGGCCAAGGGCTTCGATATGAGCCGCTACCACGAGGAGGCCTTCGGCCCGGTACCGGCAGACGTGCGCGAGGAGGTCAAGGAACTGGCCGAGCAGGCTGCCGATGCGCCGGACGTGCCGGCTGCAGATCTCAATCAGGTGGCATTCACCAGCACCGGCAAGAGCATTCAGGTCGGCCCTGGCGAGACGGTGCACGCGGCGGCGGCGAAGCTCGGGCTGCATATCCCCAAGGCATGCGGGATGGGGATTTGCGGAACCTGCAAGGTACTGAAGACGGCCGGCGATGTGGATATGGAGCACAACGGCGGGATCACCGACGAAGACGTGGCCGAGGGATACATCCTGTCCTGCTGCAGCGTGCCACGTAACGACGTGAGCATCGATTACTGACCGCTCCAGTCATTGGTCATAAAGTAGACAGCTTTGCCTGGGCCACGCAGCGCCTGGGCTGCAGGCAGTGTCGAACAGCTTATCCACAGCCGGGCACACAGTAATTGTGCGCAAGCTTCGGTGTCGATCGCTGTGCTATTCGATTGATCGCCTGTGCTATCAACGGGCGATCCCCACCTGACGCGGCGACGTGGGAGGCGAGCGAAAACTCGCCAATCCTCGACAGGCTTTGCAGGCGTTGACGGTTGAGCATCGCTGGACAGGTTATCCACAATTGTATGCACAGCTATTGTGAAGAACCTGCGGCCTTGCTCGGGTCTGCAGCGGCCCTGACGGATTTATCAACCTCATGAAATCGTTCGCTTTTTGATCTATTTTCCGCAAGCACCGTGCATGCTGGCCTGTAGCGGAGTGGCGACAGGTTATTCACAGCTTGATCCACGGACTTTGGGGGAAAAGAGCTCAGTAGGCGATTCATCTGTACACAGCTCTGATGCTTATCGAGGTTTCTCGACTGCCTGGGCGCCGGGGTTTCGACTGGTGATCAGAAAGTGATCAGCTCGCCCCAGGTGCCTTTCCCATTGGCTTGCAGCCCGGTCTGAACACCTTATGCACAGGTAAGCGCACAGCTTCTGTGTGTAGATAACTCTTCAAGCTGTTGAAATAGAACGGTTTTCAATCGAATTACTGCAGCCCTTGTGGGGCGTGGGATGTAGCGGCTTACCTACAGTTTATCCCCGTCATCATCCACGGATTGTGGGGACGGCTGTCCACAATGCGCCGGCAACGCTGCAAAGGTGCTGTGGATGAATCGACCGTCAAATGGGCTGATCAAAAAAAGATCAGCTCCCTGCAGGCGCCGTGGTATTTGGGCTGCAGCTACATATGCACAGCTTGTGAAAGGGTTGCTGCACAGTGAATGTGCGTAACCCGTAAGACAACTCATTGAAATAGAACGTTTTTTGTACGAATCGCCAGAGGCGCCGAACTGCCTGGCGTGTAGCCCGTTGCCGACAGCTTATCCACACCATCGTCCACGTGATCTGGGGATGGTGTCGGTGTTTATCCCCAGTCGCCTGAAATCGCCTCTTATCAGCAGAAGTTATGCCGCCAAGGATGCTGTCGCTCGCGAACTGCAGCGCAGCCGTGCTGATTCCCGCGCACCGACAGGCCGTGGCTTTTATCCACAGAGTGCCTGAGACGTGTGGGAGGTTTTGCGAGGAGGGTGGGTGGATCAGGCGAGCGCCGCGATCCACCTTGTTTGCTTGCCGTCCGACCGTGCGCTTAGCCGGCCATGACCTCGCGGATATCCGCGGCCAGCTGACGGACGCGGGCTTCCTCGGTGTCCCAGGAGCACATGAAGCGTGCGCCACCGGCGCCGATGAAGGTGTAGAAGCGCCAGCCGTCGCTCAAATAGCTTCGCGGTCAACGTAGCGAACTGGCGCAAGGCTGGGACCTCGCCCCTGGAGGGATCTTGGGGCGGCACGAGTTGACCGCAGGGAGCTAAGGCTTATGGGGTGGGCAAGGGCTTGCAGCGCCACTCATGCGTGCCCTCTATTCGTTCAGCGTCTCTAACAGACCAGTTGCCAGCCTCATCGATCAAACAGAAGCGTTTGTAGAACCAGGCTCTTCGATTTTTCTGGTCGCCGGCCTGTAGAAAAACTTCATAAATATCTGGCTTGAGCGTTTGAGGTGGCACCTGGTTTTCTAAGGAAACAATAGGTTGGCCATATTCGATGCAGGTGTCCGATCGTAGTCGTAAGGTAGAACTTGTGGCACCGGGTGGTGTACTGGCTTCCCAGACTTGAGCCGACGGACGATTGACTTGAACCGCATATAGCACGACATGATTTTGATCGAGGCTAGCCTTGCGGGAAAACAAACCAGGCACTTCATAAGTTTCGTCGGCGCCTATGCATAGCGCGCCATTGCGTATCCATACGCGAGCGTCACCATCGTGGTGTCGAGACATTGCATGCCCGTCACATAGAAAGCCGAAGACCATTACGGAGAGTAGAGCGCTACGGTAGCAGTTTGCGGTCATTTGGATTGCTCAGGAAATCGCTAAGGACGCTCTTGTAAATATCTATGCTGGTTACTCGGCGACCGCTGGCGCTCCTTGTGGAGTTACCGGCCGACCAACAATAGTAATCGGCGATGACATCGCCTTGCTGTTCCATATTGAAATCTTGCAATTTATCGCCCGGCTTCAGTTCGTACTGATAAGGGTCACCCAGAAGCCCCCAAAGTTTGCCAGGGTGCAGCAGAAGACCATGTAGTTTCACCCAATACCCCAGTTGGTACTGCCATACATGCACCATCTCGTGTATGAACCAATGTTGGTCATTAGGCAGAAGGGAGAAGTCTTCTTTGTAGTAGTCGGGGTTGAAATACATCTCGCCATTCGGGGTCATCGCAGTATTGTCTGGCTGTAGCCCGAACGGCAGGTATTCCTCGCTGTGGATCTTGATCTTGGTGTAATCCACCGAGTCTTTGAACAGGCTTTGCGCCATGGCTAGCTCGCCACTGGTCAGCATCCGGAAACTGTCGCTTTTGCTCACTGATAAAGGCGGTACTTTCGCTCCAGCACTTGCGGCGGTTTGCACGCCATTTAGAGGAATTGATAATCCATTCGATTGGGCCGGGGCGTGCCGATCGCAGCAGTTCGTAGTGAGGGCCGGTGGCAGCAGGTTCACACTGGCAATGGCCATTTGCGTGAGCGTTCGTATAGGTTGGGTAGTGCCAGATGCATTGGTAATCCCTTTCTGAATCGAACCATCTTCCAGGATCACCCTATATGGTAGGCACGAATAGGGTTGGCCATTAGATGCAGAGAGTTGCAACTGGCAACTAAAGGCTCCACGCATCGGCACAGGAGGGGTGAAGGGGCAGGGATGTGCTGATTACCAACCAGTACATCTCCAGATCCCGTAATAATTGTGCCTCCATGACTGGTCGAACTGCCAAGAAAAGCGATGGGTAATCCATTGACCAGAATGGTGCTCATGCCTTCGGCTACAGTATCGCCACAAGCACTTCTATCTCCTACGCGCAGAGCCGGCAGGCCGTTGATCAAAACGTCAGGAGAGCCGGTAACGGTAGGGTTAGCGCCGTGCCCCGGGAGTCGGCAGGAGTCTTGATCGCTTTGGCGAGCTGCGGGCTTGGACATATATTTGCTTCCTGCAATAAGACCAGGCAGGCCTGGTTGGCTCCAGTGATCCGTTTACCTGGTGTTTAGAATGTACTCAATATTGCCCCAAACTACTGTTCTCATCCATGACGTGTGTCGTTTTTCACCGAAGCAGGGGCGCAGCGGGCAACCTAGTGTGTGGCTATTTCGTTTTTAAGCTGTTTGCTATGCATCTGTGCAGCGTTATGGAGGGCGATTCGCTTGTCTGGACTGGCAGGGCGCAGTACGCCCTGCCGTGGCCGGCCGGAGCGATGGGCTCAGGCGCTCATCACTTCGCGGATATCCGCGGCCAGCTGACGGACGCGGGCTTCCTCGGTGTCCCAGGAGCACATGAAGCGTGCGCCACCAGCACCGATGAAGGTGTAGAAGCGCCAGCCGCGGGCGGTCAGGGCGGCGAGGGCCGGTTCGGACATCTGCAGGAACACGCCGTTGGCCTGCACCGGGAACATCAGGCTCACGCCGGGCACGTCTTCCACCAGACTGGCGAGCAGTTGTGCACAGTGGTTGGCGTGCTTGGCATAACGCAGCCAGGCATCGTTCTGCAGGATGCCGACCCAGGGTGCTGACAGGTAACGCATCTTCGAGGCCAGCTGCCCGGCCTGCTTGCAGCGGTAGTCGAAATCTTCGGCCAGCTCGCGGTTGAAGAACAGGATCGCTTCGCCGACTGCCATGCCGTTCTTGGTGCCGCCGAAGCAGAGCACGTCGACACCGGCTTTCCAGGTCAGGTCCGCCGGGCTGCAGCCGAGGAAGGCGCAAGCATTGGAGAAGCGCGCGCCGTCCATGTGCAGGTGCAGGCCGAGTTCCTCGCAGGTCTGGCTGATCGCGCGGATTTCTTCGGGGCTGTAAACGGTGCCGACTTCTGTGGCCTGGGTGAGTGTCACCACGCGGGGTTTGGGGTAGTGGATGTCCTTGCGCTTTAGCGCGATCTCGCGGATCGAGGCGGGCGTCAGTTTGCCCTGCTCGGTATGGGCGGTAAGCAGCTTGGAGCCGTTGGAGAAGAATTCCGGCGCGCCGCACTCGTCGGTCTCGACGTGGGCGGTCTCCGAGCAGATCACGCTGTGGTAACTCTGGCACAGCGCGGAGAGCGCCAGGGAGTTGGCGGCGGTGCCGTTGAAGGCGAAGAACACGTCGCAGTCGGTTTCGAACAGGCTGCGGAAGTGGTCGGCGGCGCGGGCCGTCCATTCGTCGTCGCCATAGGCGCGCTGGTGTCCCTGATTGGCTTCTGCCATGGCTTCCCAGGCCTCGGGGCAGATGCCCGAGTAGTTGTCGCTGGCGAATTGCTGGGAGTTGTCGGGCATTGGAAAATCCTTGTCTGCTTCGCCCCAACCGGGCGTATGCCGCTACTTTAGCCCGCCTTGGCCAGCCTTAGAACTCGCTGGCGCGACATATTGTTCAGGGCTCGTCGAGGGCAATCATTCTGAACTCACGGCAGTCTGTGGGCTCACAAAGCAGAGAGTCGTAATCAAGGACTCGCCGATTCCAAGCTACAGGAGCCCACCATGAGCTACCGTCATCTGATCGCACTTTTCGCACCGCTCGCCTTCGCCTTGCCGGCCGTGGCAGCCGAACCCTGGTCCCCCGAAGCCAAGTCGACCTTCGTGCAGGAGTGCGTGAAAGGCGCCCAGTCCGGCCACTCGCAAGAGAAGCTGACGGCGTTCTGCGACTGCGCTGCGACCAAGGTCAGCGAGGAGTTCAGTGAGGCCGAAATGGCCGAGATGAGCAAGCAGGTGCCGCCGGATGCCGCGCTGCAGCAGCGCTTGGTCACGGCCTCGAGCAGCTGCAACACCAAACTGCAGTAAGCCTCGAACCGGCGGCGCAGGGTTTAGCCCTGCGCCGCCTTCTGATTTGCGTCGAGGCAGCCAGAGCCTCTACCGTGCAGCCTCATATCCCAGCGTGACGCGTGCACATGCCTCCAGCATCACTTGCTCAGCCAATGCCTTTCGGCCGTGACGCGGCCCTCGATCTGATCAAATGGCTGGCGCTGCTGACCATGCTGATCGATCACCTTCGCCATGTCTGGCCCTCCCTGTATTTCCTCTACGTACCTGGTCGTCTGGCCTTTCCATTGTTCTGTCTGGCCATTGCTGCCAACGTTGCGCGACCGAGAGTGGGTGATTCCGGCGCCGTATCGCTGAGTTATCTCGGCTGGTTGCTGCTGTTCTCGCTGCTATCGGAGTGGCCCTACCGGCTGCTGGTGCCCTCGGCGGAATCGCTCAACGTGCTGCCGACCCTAGTGCTCGGCCTGCTGATCGCCAATGCGGTGCAGCGCCCGCAGCCCCAGGCCTGCTGGCTGGGTGGGGCGGCGCTGTTGATCGCCGTGTTCGGCCATGAGTGGCTGATGTTCGGCGCTTTCGGCGCGGTATTGCCGGCGGCGTTCCTGCTGGCGCTGCGCAAGCCTCATGGCGCCTGGCTGCTGCCGATGGTCTGCTGCCTGGCGGCGAACTACTGGGCGCCTTTCTATCGCGACGCCGCCCGGGGCGACCCGTTCGCCTGGAGCGTGCTCGCCATCTGCCTGTTCGCCCCGCTGGTCGGTCTGCTGCTGTTGCGCATCCGTCCGCCATTCCCGGTACCACCGGTACGACGCTGGGCCTATCTGTTCTATCCCGGGCACTTTCTCGCGCTGGTCGCACTGCGATTCATCTGAGTTTGCGGCATGTGCAATTGCGACACTCGGTCATGTCGCAAACGCAATCTCCCGTGGCGTGCATAGGCATCTGGTTCTCGAGGGCGAGTCATACCATCGCTGCAACAAGACTCATATCGAGCAACCGAGCCAGATGCGGCGCCTCCAGGCGCCTCGGGGAGATACGTGATGTTCAGCAAGCAAGATCAGATCCAGGGCTACGATGACGCACTGCTCAGCGCGATGAATGCCGAGGAGCGTCGTCAGGAACATCACATCGAACTGATCGCCTCGGAAAACTACACCAGCAAGCGGGTGATGGAGGCGCAGGGCAGCGGGCTGACCAACAAGTACGCCGAAGGCTATCCGGGCAAGCGCTACTACGGCGGTTGCGAGCATGTGGACAAGGTCGAGGCGCTGGCCATCGAGCGTGCCAAGCAGCTGTTCGGCGCCGATTACGCCAACGTGCAGCCGCACTCCGGCTCCTCGGCCAACTCTGCCGTGTACCTGGCGCTGTTGCAGCCCGGCGACACCATTCTCGGCATGAGCCTGGCCCATGGCGGCCACCTGACCCACGGGGCCAAGGTCAGCTCGTCCGGCAAGCTGTACAACGCCGTGCAGTACGGCATCGATACCGACACCGGGCTGATCGATTACGACGAAGTCGAGCGCCTGGCCATCGAGCACAAGCCGAAGATGGTGGTCGCCGGTTTCTCGGCTTACTCCAAGACCCTGGATTTCCCGCGTTTTCGTGCCATCGCCGACAAGGTCGGCGCCTACCTGTTCGTCGACATGGCCCACGTTGCCGGTCTCGTTGCGGCTGGTCTGTATCCGAACCCGATTCCCCTTGCGGACGTGGTCACCACCACCACCCACAAGACCCTGCGCGGGCCCCGTGGCGGCCTGATCCTCGCCAAGGCCAACGAAGAGATCGAGAAGAAACTCAACGCTGCGGTATTCCCCGGTGCCCAGGGCGGCCCGTTGATGCATGTGATCGCCGGCAAGGCGGTGTGCTTCAAGGAGGCGCTGGAGCCTGGCTTCAAGGATTACCAGGCGCAGGTCATCAAGAACGCCCAGGCCATGGCCGAGGTGTTCATCGAGCGCGGTTTCGATGTGGTGTCCGGTGGTACCGACAACCACCTGTTCCTGCTCTCGCTGATCAAGCAGGGCATCACCGGCAAGGATGCCGACGCAGCCCTCGGGCGCGCTGGCATCACGGTCAACAAGAACGCCGTGCCCAACGATCCGCAGTCACCGTTCGTGACCTCCGGCCTGCGTATCGGTACGCCAGCGGTCACCACCCGTGGTTTCAAGGAAGCCCAGTGCCGTGAACTGGCAGGCTGGATCGCCGACATCCTCGAGCATCTCGGCGATGCCGATGTCGAGGCTCAGGTAGCCGGCCTGGCTGCCGGGCTGTGTGCCGACTACCCGGTGTATCGCTAATTCGTAGGGTGGGAGGCGCTGTTTCCTTCCACCGCGCATCGGTGGATCGGTAAAGCGTGATCCACCCTACGGGCCGCCAGCCAGACGGCAACACACAGAATTCAGGAGTCTCCCATGCAGCGCTATTCCGGCTTCGGCCTGTTCAAGCATTCCTTCAGTCACCACGAAAACTGGCAACGCATGTGGCGCAATCCGACTCCCAAACCGGTGTATGACGTGATCATCGTCGGCGGTGGCGGGCATGGCCTGGCTACCGCCTACTACCTGGCCAAGGAGTTCGGCGTGAAGAACGTCGCCGTGGTCGAAAAGGGCTGGTTGGGTGGCGGCAACACCGCACGTAACACCACCATCGTGCGTTCCAACTACCTGTGGGACGAGTCCGCGCACCTCTACGAGCACGCGATGAAGTTGTGGGAAGGTCTATCGCAAGACCTGAACTACAACGTCATGTTTTCCCAGCGCGGTGTGTTCAATCTCGGCCACACCTTGCAGGACATGCGTGACATCGAGCGCCGCGTCAGCGCCAACCGCCTCAATGGGATCGATGGCGAGGTGGTCGATGCCAAGCAGGTGGCGGAGATGATTCCCTACCTCGATTGCTCGAAGAACACCCGTTACCCGGTCCTCGGTGCCTCGCTGCAGCGCCGCGGTGGCGTCGCCCGTCACGACGCCGTGGCCTGGGGTTTCGCCCGCGCCGCCGACGCCCTGGGCGTCGACCTGATCCAGCAGACCGAAGTCATTGGCTTTCGCAAGCAGGACGGCGCGGTGATCGGCGTGGAAACCAGCAAGGGCTTCATCGGCGCCAAGCGCGTCGGCGTGGTCGCCGCCGGCAACTCCGGTCACCTGGCCAAGCTCGCCGGCTTCCGCCTGCCGCTGGAATCGCACCCGCTGCAGGCGCTGGTCTCCGAGCCGATCAAACCCATCATCGACACGGTGATCATGTCCAACGCCGTGCACGGTTACATCAGCCAGTCGGACAAGGGCGATCTGGTCATCGGCGCCGGGATTGACGGCTACAACGGCTACGGCCAGCGCGGCTCCTATCCGACCATCGAACACACCCTGCAGGCCATCGTCGAGATGTTCCCGGTGCTCTCGCGCGTGCGCATGAACCGTCAGTGGGGCGGCATCGTCGACACCACGCCGGACGCCTGCCCGATCATCGCCAAGACCCCGGTGAAGAACCTGTTCTTCAACTGCGGCTGGGGCACCGGTGGCTTCAAGGCCACGCCAGGCTCGGGCAACGTGTTCGCGGCCAGCCTGGCCAAGGGCGAGATGCATCTGCTGGCCAAGGCCTTCTCCATCGAGCGCTTCCACAACGGTGCGCTGATCGACGAGCACGGCGCAGCCGGTGTGGCGCACTGATTTTGGCGCCCTCTCTCGCTGAGAGAGGGACGATGGTTTTCTGGAGGTACCGAACATGCTGCACATCTTCTGCCCTCACTGTGGCGAACTGCGTTCCGAAGAAGAATTCCACGCTGGCGGCCAGGCGCACATTCCCCGCCCGCTGGATCCGAATGCCTGCACCGATGCGCAGTGGGGCGAGTACCTGTTCTTCCGCGACAACCCGCGTGGCATCCACCACGAGCTGTGGATTCACGCAGCAGGCTGCCGTCAGTACTTCAACGTCACCCGCCACACGGTGAGCTACGAGATTCTCGAAACCTACAAGATTGGCGAGCGCCCCAGCGTCACTGAGGCTTCGCTCGCCGAGAAGAAGGCCGTCGACCAAGGAGTAACGGCATGAGCCAGGTCAATCGTCTTTCCCAGGGTGGCCGCATCGATCGCAGCCAGCCGCTGACCTTCAGCTTCAACGGCCAGAGCTATCAGGGTTATGCCGGCGACACCCTGGCCGCCGCGCTGCTGGCCAACGGCGTCGACGTGATCGGCCGCAGCTTCAAGTACTCGCGCCCGCGCGGCATCGTTGCCGCCGGCGCCGAAGAGCCCAATGCCGTGCTGCAGATCGGTTCCGCCGAAGCGGCGCAGATCCCCAACGTGCGGGCAACTCAGCAGGCGCTGTACGCGAACCTGACGGCCACCAGCACCAACGGCTGGCCGAGCGTCAACACCGACCTGATGGGGATTCTCGGCAAGGTCGGCGGCGGCATGATGCCGCCCGGTTTCTACTACAAGACCTTCATGTACCCGCAGAACCTCTGGCTGACGTACGAGAAGTACATCCGCAAGGCTGCAGGCCTCGGCCGCGCGCCAAAAGAGAACGACCCGGATATCTACGACTACCTGAACCAGCACTGCGACGTGCTGGTTGTCGGTGCCGGCCCTGCCGGGCTGGCTGCAGCCCTGGCCGCCGGCCGCAGTGGCGCCCGGGTCATTCTCGCCGATGAACAGGAAGAGCTCGGTGGCAGCCTGCTCTCTACCCGCGAGATGCTCGACGACAAGCCGGCTGCCGAGTGGGCCGCCAAGGCCATCGCCGAGCTGCAGGCCATGCCGGAAGTGACCCTGCTGGCGCGTGCCACGGTCAACGGTTACCACGACCACAACTTCCTCACCATCCACCAGCGCCTCACCGACCACCTCGGCGAAGTCGCGCCAATCGGCCAACCGCGCCAGCGCCTGCACCGTGTGCGTGCCGGCCGCGTGGTGCTGGCCACCGGCGCCCACGAGCGCCCGCTGGTGTATGCCAACAACGACGTGCCCGGCAACATGCTGGCCGATGCCGTGTCGACCTACGTGCGCCGTTATGGCGTGGCGCCCGGGCAGAAGCTGGTGCTGTCGACCAACAACGATTACGCCTACCGCGTGGTGCTCGACTGGCTCGACGCCGGTCGCCAGGTGGTGGCCGTGGCGGACGCGCGCAGCAACCCGCGCGGCAGCTGGGTCGAGGAAGCGCGCCGACGTGGCGTGCGCGTGCTCACCGGCAGCGCTGTGGTCGAGGCGCGTGGCAGCAAGCGTGTCACCGGTGCGCGCATCTGCGCCATCGACGCTGCCAGGCACAAGGTCACCAGCCCGGGCGAGACCCTCGACTGCGACCTGATCGTCAGCTCCGGCGGCTACAGCCCGGTGGTGCACCTGGCGTCGCACCTTGGCGGTCGTCCGGTCTGGCGTGAAGACATCCTCGCTTTCGTGCCGGGTGACGGTTTCCAGAAACGTCATTGCGCCGGTGCCGTGAACGGTGTGTTCGGCATGGGCGACAGCCTCGCCGATGGTTTCGAGGCCGGTGCCAAGGCGGCCGCCGAAGTGGGCTTCCAGCCGGTGAGCGGCACGCTGCCGAAGGCCGAGAAGCGCATCGAGGAAGCCTCGATTGCGCTGTTCCAGGTGCCGCACGACAAGAACACCGCGCGTGCACCGAAGCAGTTCGTCGATCAGCAGAACGACGTCACCGCCGCCGGTATCGAGCTGGCCACGCGGGAGGGCTTCGAGTCGGTCGAGCACGTCAAACGCTACACCGCGCTGGGCTTCGGTACCGACCAGGGCAAGCTGGGCAACATCAACGGCCTGGCCATCGCCGCCCGTTCGCTGGGCATCAGCATCAGTGAAATGGGCACCACCATGTTCCGCCCGAACTACACCCCGGTGACCTTCGGCGCCATCGCCGGCCGTCATTGTGGCGATCTGTTCGAGCCCAAGCGCTACACCGCCATGCAGAAATGGCACCTGGAAAACGGCGCCGAGTTCGAGGACGTCGGCCAGTGGAAGCGCCCCTGGTACTTCCCGAAAAAAGGTGAAGACCTGCACGCCGCCGTGGCCCGCGAGTGCCTGGCCGTGCGTAACGCGGTGGGCATTCTCGACGCCTCGACCCTGGGCAAGATCGACATTCAGGGCCCGGATGCGCGCGAGTTCCTCAACCGCGTGTACACCAACGCCTGGACCAAGCTGGACGTGGGCAAGGCCCGCTACGGCCTGATGTGCAAGGAAGACGGCATGGTCTTCGACGACGGCGTGACGGCCTGCCTGGCCGACAACCATTTCGTCATGACCACCACCACTGGCGGCGCTGCCCGCGTGATGGAATGGCTGGAGATCTATCATCAGACCGAATGGCCGGAGCTGAAGGTGTACTTCACCTCGGTCACCGACCACTGGGCGACCATGACCCTGTCCGGCCCCAACAGCCGCAAGCTGCTGGCCGAAGTCACCGATATCGACCTGGACAAGGACGCCTTCCCGTTCATGACCTGGAAGGAAGGCAACGTCGGCGGCGTGCCGGCTCGGGTATTCCGGATCTCCTTCACCGGTGAGCTGAGCTACGAAGTCAACGTCCAGGCCAACTATGCCCTGGGGGTGTGGGAGAAGATCATCGCCGCCGGCCAGAAGCACGGCCTGACTCCATACGGCACCGAGACCATGCACGTGCTGCGTGCCGAGAAGGGCTTCATCATCGTCGGCCAGGATACCGATGGCTCGGTCACCCCGGACGACCTGAACATGGGCTGGTGCGTCGGGCGTACCAAGCCGTTCTCCTGGATCGGCTGGCGCGGCATGAATCGCGAAGACACCCTCAAGGAAGACCGCAAGCAACTGGTCGGCCTCAAGCCGGTGGATCCGAACAAGGTGCTGCCAGAAGGCGCGCAACTGGTGTTCGACCCCAAGCAGCAGATTCCGATGACCATGGTTGGCCACGTCACCTCCAGCTACATGAGCGCCGCGATGGGCCATTCCTTCGCCATGGCCCTGGTCAGGGGCGGCCTCAAGCGCATCGGCGAGCGGGTCTTCGCGCCGCTGGTCGATGGCAGCGTGATCGAGGCCGAAATCGTCAGCTCCGTGTTCTATGACCCGAAAGGGGATCGCCAGAATGTCTAACGCCAATCTTTATCAGCAACGCCCTGCCGACATCGCCGGGCAGTCGTCCCTGCACCATGCCGGGTTGCACGAATTGGCCGGCAAGGGCCGCCAGGGCGCTGGCGTCAGCCTGCGCGAGAAGAGCCTGCTCGGCCATCTGGTCCTGCGTGGCGACGCCGACGATGCCAATTTTGCCGGTGGTGTACACAAGGCCCTCGGCCTGGAGCTGCCGGGCGCACTGACCCTGGTAGCCAACGGCGATACCTCGCTGCAGTGGCTGGGCCCGGATGAATGGCTGCTGATCGTGCCTGGCGGCAGCGAGTTCGAGGTCGAGCGCACGCTGCGCGAGACCCTGGATGGTCAGCATATTTCGGTGGTCAACGTCAGCGGTGGGCAAACCCTGCTGGAGCTGCGTGGGCCCAAGGTGCGCGAGCTGTTGATGAAGTCCAGCAGCTACGACGTTCACCCGAAAAACTTTCCGGTGGGCAAGGCGGTCGGCACGGTGTTCGCCAAGTCCCAACTGGTGATTCGCCGCACTGGCGAGGAGACCTGGGAACTGCTGATCCGCCGCAGCTTCTCCGACTACTTCTGGCTGTGGCTGCAGGATGCCAGCGCCGAGTACGGGCTGGCCGTGGAGGCCTGAGGTCTCTTTGCTGTAACCCACTGTGGGAGCGGGCCATGCCCGCGAAAAATCGCGGGCATGGCCCGCTCCCACAGAATAAATGCTGACCGTCGCTCCTGCTTTAGCTTCACCACTCCCAAAGGCCGCGCACTAGCGCAGCCAATGACGCTCCCCGTCGTGCACTGCCGGCCGGCGCATGGGAGCGATCACCACAAGGAATCGCTTTCATGAGCCGCACCCCCGACACCTGGATTCTCACCGCTCACTGCCCGAGCCTGCTGGGCACCGTGGATGTGGTGACCCGCTACCTGTTCGAGCAGGGCTGCTATGTCACCGAGCACCACAGCTTCGATGACCGGCTGGCCAGCCGCTTCTTCATCCGCGTCGAATTCCGCGTCCAGGCCGATTTCGACGAGGCGGCGTTTCTCGCCGGCCTCGATGAGCGCACCGCGCCCTTCGAGATGCGCACCGAGCTGACGCCGCCAGGCTATCGCGCCAAGGTGGTGATCATGGTCTCCAAGGCCGATCATTGCCTCAACGATCTGCTCTACCGTCAGCGCACCGGCCAGTTGCCGATGGACATCACCGCGATCGTCTCCAACCACCCGGACCTCAAGCCCCTGGCCGATTGGAACGGCATCCCGTATCACCACTTCGCCCTCGACCCCAACGACAAGCCGGCGCAGGAACGCAGGGTGCTGCAGGTGGTCGAGGACACCGGCGCCGAACTGGTGGTGCTCGCTCGCTACATGCAGGTGCTGTCCGCCGAGCTGTGCCGCAGGCTCGACGGCCGGGCGATCAACATCCACCACTCGCTGCTGCCCGGCTTCAAGGGCGCGAAACCCTATCACCAGGCCTATCAGAAGGGGGTGAAGCTGGTCGGCGCCACGGCTCACTTCATCAACAATGACCTCGACGAAGGACCGATCATCACCCAGGGGGTGGAAAGCGTCGATCATGCGCACTACCCCGAGGATCTGGTGGCAAAAGGCCGGGATATCGAGTGCCTGACGCTGGCCCGGGCCGTGGGCTACTTCCTCGAGCGGCGCGTGTTCCTCAACGCCAACCGCACCGTCGTGCTCTGACTGGCACGGGTGCCGCGCACAGAACGCTCGCTGTCGGTTTTGTCCCCATGGCAGCGCCAAGCGCTCGCTAGTCTGCCTAGACCGTTTGCGCCACCAGTCGGCGCGACCACTCGGTAGCCGTCCTGCCCTTACCGGCGGGTGCCGAGACAGACGCTTCAATACTCCATTGCAGGGCCTGCGTGCCTTGTATCCACAACAAGAAGGAGATTCATATGTCTGGTAATCGCGGTGTCGTCTATCTCGGCACGGGCAAGGTCGAAGTTCAGAAGATCGATTATCCGAAGATGCAGGATCCGCGTGGTCGCAAGATCGAGCACGGGGTCATCCTCAAGGTGGTTTCCACCAATATCTGTGGCTCCGACCAGCACATGGTGCGCGGTCGCACCACCGCCCAGGTCGGCCTGGTACTGGGCCACGAGATCACTGGTGAGGTGATCGAAAAGGGCAGCGATGTCGAGAACCTGAAGATCGGTGATCTGGTGTCCGTGCCCTTCAACGTCGCCTGTGGCCGCTGCCGCTCCTGCAAGGAACAGCACACCGGCGTGTGCCTGACCGTCAACCCGGCGCGTGCCGGTGGCGCCTATGGCTACGTCGACATGGGCGACTGGACCGGTGGCCAGGCCGAATACGTGCTGGTGCCCTACGCCGACTTCAACCTGTTGAAACTGCCTGATCGCGACAAGGCGATGGAGAAGATCCGCGACCTGACCTGCCTGTCCGACATTCTGCCCACCGGTTATCACGGCGCGGTCACCGCAGGCGTGGGGCCGGGCAGCACCGTGTATATCGCCGGTGCCGGCCCGGTCGGCCTTGCCGCAGCGGCTTCGGCACGGCTGCTTGGCGCCGCGGTGGTGATCGTCGGTGACGTCAACCCGGTGCGCCTGGCCCACGCCAAGGCCCAGGGCTTCGAGATCGCCGACCTGTCCAAGGACACGCCGCTGCACGAACAGATCGCCGACCTGCTCGGTGAGCCGGAAGTGGATTGCGCCGTCGACGCGGTGGGCTTCGAGGCCCGTGGCCACGGCCATGCCGGTGCCCAGCACGAAGCGCCGGCCACGGTACTCAACTCGTTGATGGGCGTGGTTCGGGTGGCCGGCAAGATCGGTATTCCCGGCCTCTACGTCACCGAGGACCCGGGCGCGGTGGATGCGGCGGCGAAGATCGGCAGCCTGAGCATCCGCTTCGGCCTCGGCTGGGCCAAGTCGCACAGCTTCCACACCGGGCAGACCCCGGTGATGAAGTACAACCGTGCTCTGATGCAGGCCATCATGTGGGACCGCATCAACATCGCCGAAGTGGTTGGCGTGCAGGTCATCAGCCTGGAAGACGCCCCCCGTGGCTACGGCGAGTTCGATGCTGGCGTGCCGAAGAAATTCGTCATCGACCCGCACAAGACCTTCAGCGCGGCGTGATCGATGCCGGCGGGGCTCGCTGAGCCTCGCCGCTTCCACTGCCCAGCAATCAGCGTATTTCCCGCCTCAGTTGCGCGATCAGCGCATCCTTCTCTTCCCACAGGCCACTGACCCAGTTCTGCACGTACAGGCGGAATTCGTCGTCGTTCTGGTAGTCGCCCTGCCACAGCGCAGGCTCGAGCGGCCGTGTGCGGATATCCATGATGACCTGGGGTACCTGGCCGCTGATCAGCTTCCAGAAACCGGGCGGTGTGCCTTCCGGATAGACGATGGTGACGTCGAGGATGGCGTCCAGTTGTTCGCCCAGCACGGCCAGCACGAAGGCCACGCCGCCTGCCTTGGGCTTGAGCAGATGGCGGTAGGGCGAGCCCTGCTGCGCCTGTTTGGCCGGGGTGAAGCGCGTACCTTCCAGGTAGTTGACGACCGTGACCGGCAGATCGCGAAATTTCTCGCAGGCACGACGGGTGATGTCCAGATCCTGCCCTTTGAGGTGCGGGTGCTTCTCCAGCTTGGCCTTCGAATAGCGCTTCATGAATGGATAGTCCAGCGCCCAGAACGCCAAGCCGAGAAAGGGCACCCAGATCAGTTGCTGCTTGAGGAAGAACTTGAAGTAGGGCGTCTTGCGGTTGAACGCCTGCACCAGTGCCGGGATGTCGACCCAGGATTGGTGATTGCTGATGATCAGGTAGGAGGTGTCCTGCCGCAGCTCACCGCCGCCGCGAATATCCCAGTGGGTCGGAGTGAGCGCTGCGAAGATGCGTTTGCAGTTCTCCGCCCAGAACTCGGCGACCCACATGACCTGGCGTGAGCAGGCAGCCTTCAGTGGCTTGCCCGGCAGCAAGAACTTGCCGAGGGCGATGAGCAGCATCGGCCCGATCAGAATCAGGGTGTTGAACAGCAGCAGGACGATAACGGTGAGGCCGGTGAGCAGGCGGCGCATGGCAGCTCCTTGGGGGGCGCGAGGTGTTCATCATAGGCAGACAGGATGCTGGCGCCAAATCGGTACGGTGAGCAAGGCGTTACCGGATGTCCCGTTGATAAGCGATGGCTTTGGTAGGGCAGAAGCGGACATCCAATTGTAGGGTGGATGACGCTTCACCCATCCACCGCTCTGCAATCGCAATGGTGGACAAAAAGAGCATTGTCCACCCTACCGGAATGACCGGCGGCATGCGCCATTGAGCTGCCCACGAGCGACCACTCAGAACAACCTGGCCAATAGCGCAGTAACCGCCGTTTCCACACGCAGAATACGCTCGCCGAGCTGCACGGGCTGCAGGCCGGCCTCGGCCAGTTTGTCCACCTCGTAGGGGATCCAGCCGCCCTCGGGGCCGATGGCCAGGGTAACCGGCTGCTCGACGGTGCGGGGGCACGCCGGATAGAGGCCGGGGTGGCCGACCAGACCGAGGGTGCCAGCTGCCAGTTGCGGCAGGCGATCCTCGACGAAGGGCTTGAAGCGCTTCTCGACGATCACCTCGGGCAGCACCGTATCGCGGGCCTGTTCCAGGCCGAGAACCAACTGCTCGCGAATCGCCGCCGGCTCGAGGAAAGGCGTCTGCCAGAAGCTCTTTTCCACCCGATAGCTGTTGAGCAGGATCAGCCGTGGCACGCCCATGGCGGCCACGCTTTGCAACACGCGCTTGAGCATCTTCGGTCGCGGCAGGGCGAGCAGCAGGGTCAGCGGCAGCTTGGCCGGTGGTGGCTGGTCGAAGCTGACCTGCAGCTCGGCGCTATCGGCGTCCAGCTGCAGCAACTGGCCGCGGCCCATCTCACCGCCGAGGCGGCCGACCCGCAGGGTGTCGCCGCTTTCGGCGCGGTGCACTTCATGCAGGTGGGTCAGGCGTCGTCCATCGAGGCGCACGCGGTCGGCGGCGATGAAGTCGCCGTCCTCGAGGAGCAGCAGGTTCATGCTTGCGTGCTGGGCGGCTGATCGGCCGGGGCTTCCTCGTCCTCGTCGGGCTCGCCGCGACGCGTACGAATCAGGCTGCCGGCAATGATGCCCAGCTCGAACAGCAGCCACATCGGCACGGCCAGCAGGGTCTGCGAGAAGATGTCCGGTGGCGTCAGGATCATGCCGACCACGAAGCAGCCGATGATCACGTAGGGACGAATCTTGCGCAGGTACTCGACATCGACCACGCCGATCCAGATCAGCAGCACCACGGCCACGGGTATCTCGAAGGCCACGCCAAAGGCGAAGAACAGCGTCATCACGAAGTCGAGGTAGCTGGCGATGTCGGTCATCATCGACACACCTTCGGGCGTCACGCTGGCGAAGAAGTGGAAGATGATCGGAAAGACCAGGAAGTAGGCGAAGGCCATGCCGCTGTAGAACAGAATGATGCTGGAGACCAGCAGCGGGATGGCGATGCGCTTCTCGTGCTTGTACAGGCCCGGCGCGATGAAGCCCCAGACCTGATGCAGGATCACCGGCATGGCCAGGAACACCGCGACGATCATGGTCAGTTTGAACGGGGTGAGGAACGGCGAGGCCACATCGGTGGCGATCATCGTCGCGCCTTCCGGCAGGTACTGGCGCAGCGGGGCGGAAACCAGGGTGTAGATCTTCTGTGCGAAGTAGAACAGGCCTGCGAAGATCAGGAAGATCGCCGCGACGCAGCGCAGCAGGCGCGTACGCAACTCGGCGAGATGGGAAACCAGCGGCATTTCCTGGTCGTTGTCGGAGAGTCGACTCATGGTTGCGGCGTCTTGTCCTGGCTGGCGACGGGCGCCGGGGCTGGCGGTGTGACAGAAGCTGGAGCAGGCTCAGCCGGAGCTACCGGAGCTACCGGAGCTACCGGAGCTGACTCGGCGACGGGCGCCGATTGCTGCGCGGGCGGTGGCACTGCCGCTTGGGGGGCTGGCGGCAGGATATCGTTCTTGACCGCCTGCATTTCCCGCTCGAGCTCGAGGATATGTTCGTTATGCAACTGGCGACGGATTTCGTCAGCGCCGATTTCGCGCTCGACCTCCGACTTGATCGCATTGAAGCTGCGTTTTATGCGGCCGATCCACAAGCCTGCGGTGCGCGCAGCGCCGGGCAGGCGTTCGGGGCCGAGCACCAGCAGGGCAATCAGCCCGACCAGCAGCAGCTCGCTGAAACTGATACCGAACATGCTCTGGCCTCAGTCCTTGCGCAGCGGTTCTTCGACCTTGCTGGCCTGGCCTTCCACGGTATGCGGCTGGTTCAGCGGCGCTTGCTGCTGATAAGGCTGCTGCGGCTGCTGAGCCTGAGGTTCGGCCGGCTTGCCCTCGTCTTCGTTCATCGCCTTGCGGAAACCCTTGATGGTCTCACCGACGTCGGAGCCGAGGTTCTTGAGTTTCTTGGTGCCGAACACCAGCACGACGACGATAAGGATGACTACCCAGTGTTTCCAATCGAAAATGCCCATGCTGCATTGTCCTCGTCAGAGTCTTTATTGAGTGTCGCTGTCGCTTCGTGCGGCTTTTTCCGCATGCCCGGACAGGCCGAAACGGCGATCCAGTTCATCCAGCACCGCCTGCGGGTGCTGATCCAATGCGGCCAGCATGACCATGCTGTGGAACCACAGGTCGGCGGTTTCGTAGATCAGGTCGCTGCAGTCACCGCTGGTGGCAGCGTCCTTGGCGGCAAGAATGGTTTCCACCGACTCTTCGCCGACCTTCTCCAGAATCTTGTTCAGGCCCTTGTGGTACAGGCTGGCCACGTAAGAGCTGTCTGGCGCCGCGCCCTTGCGCGATTCCAGCACTTCGGCCAAGCGCTTGAGGGTATCAGTCATGGCGGTGTTCCGGTGCATATATGGTGTGCGGATCTTTCAAGACGGCATCGACGGTCTTCCACGCGCCATTCTCGAATACCCGATAGAAGCAACTTTCGCGCCCGGTATGGCAGGCGATGCCGCCGAGCTGCTCGACCATCAGCACGATCACGTCGGCATCACAGTCCAGGCGCAGTTCATGAAGCTTCTGCACGTGACCGGACTCCTCGCCCTTGCGCCACAGCTTGCCACGCGAGCGTGACCAGTAGATGGCGCGCTGCTCGCTGGCGGTCAGGGCCAGTGCCTCGCGGTTCATCCAGGCCATCATGAGGATGCGCCCGGTCAGGTGATCCTGGGCGATGGCCGGCACCAGGCCGTCGTCGTTCCAGTTGATTTCATCTAGCCAGTCGTTCATTGCTTTTCCGTCTTCATATCTGGAGCCAAGTGTGCCAGCCAGGGCGCTGGCTGGCTATCGGCGCAGGATCAGGTACAGACCGCTGGCGGTCATCAGCCAGGCCGGCCAGGCAAGGCTCGGCTCGCTCAGATTGGCGACACCCAGGGCCAGTACCACGCCGCCGCCGATCAGCGCTGCACCGATCAGGCGCAGGGTCCAGCTGTCGCGTTCACGCCATGGTGGTGGCGGATCGTTGGCGTGGGGCTGGGCCATGCGTTCGAGCAGGCTGCGGGTCATGTTGGCCAGGTGCGGCACCTGCTCGACCTGGCTCTGCAGGTTGTGCAAGAGGTTGCGCGGGCTGACGCGCTGGCGCATCCAGCGCTCGAGGAACGGCTGGGCGGTCGTCCACAGATCCAGGTCCGGGTACAACTGGCGGCCCAGGCCTTCGATGTTGAGCAGTGTCTTCTGCAGCAGCACCAGTTGCGGCTGGATTTCCATGTTGAAGCGCCGCGCGGTCTGGAACAGGCGCATCAGCAGCAGGCCGAAGGAGATGTCCTTGAGCGGGCGCTCGAAGATCGGTTCGCACACGGTGCGGATCGCCGCTTCGAAATCGTTGACCTGGGTCTCCTGGGGCACCCAGCCGGAATCGATGTGCAACTGCGCTACCTTGCGGTAGTCGCGCTTGAAGAAGGCCACCAGATTGCGCGCCAGGTAGTCCTGATCCTCGGGTGTGAGGCTGCCGATGATGCCGCAGTCGATGGCGATGTACTGCGGGTTCCATGGCGTTCGCGTGCTGACGAAGATGTTGCCCGGGTGCATGTCGGCATGGAAGAAACTGTGGGTGAACACCTGGGTGAAGAAAATCTCCACGCCGCGTTCGGCCAGCAGTTTCATGTCGGTGCGCTGGTCGGCCAGGGTTGCCAGATCGGTGACCTGAATGCCGTAGATGCGCTCCATGACCAGCACCTTGGGGCGGCACCAGTCCCAGTAGACCTGAGGCACGTAGAGCAGGTCCGAGCCCTCGAAGTTGCGCCGCAGCTGGCTGGCGTTGGCCGCCTCGCGCAGCAGGTCGAGTTCGTCGTAGATGGTTTTCTCATAATCGCTGACCACGTCCACCGGGTGCAGGCGGCGGGCTTCGGCGGAGGCGCGTTCGGCCAGCTTGGCGAGCAGGAACAGCCAGGCCATGTCGGCGCGGATGATCGGCTTGAGGCCGGGGCGCACCACCTTGACCACCACTTCCTCGCCGCTTTTCAGCCGTGCCGCGTGCACCTGGGCGACGGAGGCCGACGCCAGGGGCTCGGTGTCGAAGCGTGCGAACGCCTGGCTGACCGGCACGCCCAGTTGCTCCTCGATCAGGGCAATGGACTTGGCCGGGTCGAACGGCGGTACGCGATCCTGCAGGTGGGTCAGCTCATCGGCGATATCCGGCGGCAGCAGGTCACGGCGAGTGGACAGCAACTGGCCGAACTTGATGAAGATCGGCCCCAGCTCCTCCAGGGCCAGGCGCAGGCTCTCGCCACGGCTCAGCGACGACTTGCCGCGCGGCACCCAGCGCCAGGGCAGCAGGAAGCGCGGTGCACGCAGCCAGAAGGGCAGCGGCAGAGCGAACAGCAGGTCATCCAGGCGGTAGCGGATGACCACGTAGAGAATGCGCAACAGACGACGAACGGCAAGCAGCTTCATGCGATGGGCTTATGGCGTTGGGCGAGGCGCTCGATGCGCGCGTCGAGACGGTCGAGGGAAAGTTTCAGGTCATCCAGTTCGGCGAAGCGCGCCTCGGCCTCGCGGCGGCCGACCAGCGTGCGCGATTCCTCGCTGAGGTAATCGGCCAGGCTCAGTTGCAGGCTGTGCAGATTGTCTCGCGTCCAGCCCGTGCGGCTGCGCAGGTGACCGGCCAGCAATGGCGTGGCGATCGGGCCGAGCCAGCGCGACAGCTCGTATTCCCAGTCCAGCTCGAGATCCTGCAGCACGCCGGCCAGCTCCATCAGCACGCCGCTGTCGCCATCGAGGTCGACCTCCGGCGCGTGCAGCACGGCCTGCTTGTCCCTGGCCAGCGCCAGGCGCAGCAGAGCGCTGGCCGGCGCGCGCAGGGTGCAGTCGATCTGCCCCGCCCACTGGCTGGCCAGGCGCAGGCCTTCGCCATCGGCGAGGATGAACAGTTGGAATGCCGGTGCGCGCGATTCGACCGCAATCACCCGGCCATTGAGCCGGGCCAGGCGTGGCAGGGCGGTGCTGTCCAGCGCCAGTACGCGGTTGAGACCGCGCTCGACGCCGGCGAGCAGGGCCAGGGTCAGCATCAGGGCTTGATACCGCGGTGTAGGGCGACGATGCCGCCGGTCATGTTGTGGTAGGTCACGCGGTCGAAACCGGCATCGAGCATCATCGCCTTGAGGGTGTCCTGATCCGGGTGCATGCGGATCGACTCGGCCAGGTAGCGATAGCTCTCGGCGTCGTTGGTCACCAGCTTGCCCACCAGCGGCATGAAGTTGAACGAGTAGGTGTCGTAGACCTTGGACAACAGGCTGCTCTTGGGCTTGGAGAACTCCAGCACCAGCAGGCGACCGCCGGGCTTGAGCACGCGCAGCATGGAGGCGATGGCGGCGTCCTTGTGGGTGACGTTGCGCAGGCCGAAGGCGATGGTCACGCAGTCGAAATGGTTGTCCGGGAAGGGCAGCTTTTCGGCGTCGGCCTGGACGAATGCGATGTTGCCCGACACGCCGCGGTCGAGCAGGCGGTCACGGCCGACCTTGAGCATCGAGGCGTTGATATCGGCCAGCACCACTTCGCCGGTCTCGCCGACGATGCGCGAGAACTGCCGGGCCAGGTCACCGGTGCCGCCAGCGATGTCCAGTACGCGGTTGCCGCTGCGCACGCCGGACAGCTCGATGGTGAAGCGCTTCCACAGACGGTGCATGCCGCCGGAAAGCAGGTCGTTCATCAGGTCGTACTTGGCAGCCACCGAATGGAACACTTCGGCGACCTTCTCCGCTTTTCTGCTTTCCGGAACATCCTGGAAGCCGAAGTGGGTGGTGGGTTCGCTGCCGTCGTTCTTGCGCGGATCGTTCATGTCGCCCTTTCCTGAAATCCGAGGCTCTATAAAGCCGAGTGGGGGCATTCTAAACCTAAAACCCCGGGCCAGGCTGCAAGCGCGGTAGTGGGTCACAGGTGCTTCTTGTATATTCCCCCGCCAGCGATTTCAGTCAGGAGAGCCTTGATGGCCAAAATTACCGTCGACCGTCCCCACAATCTGGGGATAGAGGCCGCCCGGGGCAAGGCCGAAAAGCTCGCCGAGCGCCTGGCGCGCGAATACGACGTGCGTTACCAGTGGAACGGCGACACCCTCGAATTCAAGCGCAGTGGCGCCGACGGACGGATCGAGGTCAGCGAAGATCGGGTCAACCTGCACCTCAATCTCGGCCTGCTGCTGTCGGTGATGAGCGGCAAGATCAAGAGCGAAATCGAAGAAGTGCTGGATCGGGAGTTGAAGGCCTGATATCCAAGCGATGTCAGGTCTTAATGTGGCGATAGCCACGCAAGGTGGGATTAGCCGAGAGCGTCGGTCGCGAATGAATTGAGCCGTTCGTCACGTACTGCACTACCTGGCCCGGCGCTATAGGCGAAATGCGAAGCCGGTCTCCCGCCCCAAAAAGGCGGTAGTGGCAAAATGCCTAATCTCTGTCAGGGACGAATCACTTTTCCAGGTACGGATTTCCATGCGCTTGTATTTCTCGCTGTTGCTTATTGCAGTGCCGTTCACTGCGCTTGCTCAAACGCCCCCCGAGTACGATTGTGGTTAATTTGGTTGACTCTCCGCTTACGTTTTCGCAAGTTGAAAAGGCGCTCGAACAGAGTCCTGTTAGTGGTCTAAAAACTCTATATTTGATGAAGAATGGCGAGTCTAAAGTGATAGAAGTGTCAAAGTGACTATAATGATGAGTCTTGAAGTTGAAAGCGGCGCTTCTTTGGGAGTTCTTTCCGAAATTCTTTGTTTTATGGGGGCTAGCTTTGAAATTTCAGAGACTCATGTTATCGGAAACTTCGAAATTTCAAATTGTTACTTTGTTTTCAGGCGTTTGCAGGCTTCTGAAAGTATCACCGCCGAGGGTGCAGGTTTGGGTTGGTGTGTGGGTATTGGAGGCGCGTTCCATTGTCGCGCAGATGTCCTTTCGGAAAGCTGGGCAGATATCAAAAGCTTCCTTGTTAATCTATCGAAAAGAATCGAGCTGGGCTTTGTTCTGTCCTTCCAGTATGAAAGCATATATGCGATTCGTGATGGGGGGGACGTAGTGTTTGTTAAACAAATGGTTGAGTAGGGGGGATGGAAAAGGAGACACCCATTAGCCGGCCCTGCTTCAAGACTCAACGGGGAAAAGGGGGACAGATTTATTTTATTGCTGATGGACTATGCTGAAAGCCTCAATGGAAGGAGGTTGTTATGCCAAGGAGGGGACGCATTGTGGTGCCGAACTACCCGCATCATGTGGTGCAGCGTGGTCACAACCGGCAGGTGGTCTTTCCGCTACGCAGGGTTATCAACGTTACATTGCTGATCTGCGCGAGTTGAAAGACGTCTTCGGGATCAAGGTCTATGCCTACCGCCTGATGACGAATGACGTTCATCTGCTGCTGGCGCCCGGTGAGGCCATCGCTGGGTTGGGGCAGTTGATGAAGGCGCTGGCAGCACGTGCCACGCGGTATAGAAATCGTCTGGAAGGGCGCACCGGCACTCTCTGGGAGAGCCGTTACAAGTCCAGTGTGGTCGAGTCAGACGCCTACTTGCTTGCCTGCTGCCGCTATATCCAGTTAAACCCGGTTGGGGCCCGGATGGTTGCCGAGGCCGGCGACTACCCCTGGTCGAGTTACCAGATGCGCACCACTGATCAAGCGGACAGTGATTGGTTGGATATTGACCCTTGCTTCATCGCACTTGGCGATACGCCTGAAAGGCGTCGTATCCGTTATATGGAGTTCATGCGCCAAGCTGTAACGTCAAGTGAAATTGAACTGATCCGGTCTGCACTTCAGAGAAGGCAGTTAACCAGTAGTGCTCGTTTTGTGGATGAAATAGAGAGAGTTCAGGGGCAACGGATAGAGCTACGGGGTCAGGGGAGGCCTAGGAAAGTGTCAGAAAAATAAATCTGTCCCCTTTTGCACTCTTTTGCACTGGCGCTGAACTGCAAAGGCCAGTCATTCGACTGGCCTTTTTTATGAGCGTCCGGCGACGCCACGCAATCCTTTGTCAGATGAGGCGCAAATCGTATGGGCGTCAGGCAATTGAGTTCGAGCGATTTCCAATCAATGAGGCAGTCATCATAAATTTCCCATGCAGCGAGGTGCGCGCGGCACGTCATCTGGAGCCCGGCTGGCTCTCGCGTGAGTGGCAGCAGGTTTGAGGGCTGCGAAACCTGCAGCCTCTCATCTGTTCCTTATCAGCGGCCCATGACTGCGGAGCGAACGGGCATATCTGCGAATTCAGGATGCATTTTCAGGAACCTGCGCAGTGTCTGCTGCTGGCGATCCACGGTGCAGACACCTACGCTGGGCGATGGCACAGAGCAACTGCCGAGCGCCAGGAGTCCGCAGTTCCTGACCCCATAAAGTGCGGCTGGTCGGCTCTCTGAGGGGCAGCCGTAGACCAACTCCCCTACGTAATTGAGCTGACCTTGCGCCACGCTGAAACGCAGTGGGCTGGAGTAAGGATCCATGACGCCACGCCTTGAGCCCAGCGAAGAGACTTCGTATTCACCCGCTGGCAACCAAACCGAGTAGTAGTCCTTTGCGCCCCAGCCGAATCGTTTGTCCGTCTTGATGTTCCGGAACTCCAGCCAGGTGCCGTAAGGACCGCTGTTGACCATCGCACCGACTACCAGGCCCGCGTTCTTTTCGGAATATACCTTCGAGTCGAGGCCCATCTCCTCGGGCATCGATGAGCACCCTGTAATGAGCACTGACAAGCAAATAGTCAGAAAACGCCGCACACCAAACATTCTTCCCCCCTTAGTTCATCGACACACGTCCAGCACGCTAGCCTGACCCGCCGCGCTGGACGCTATTGGCGTCATTTATTAGGATTGCCGCCCTCGTTTATCCTCGCATCAAGGACGATACATTCATGCCAAATTTTCGCTCATTGCGCGCGTCCGCTGCGTTGATCGGCGCTGCAGTTCTGCTGGCCGGCTGTAGCTTCAATGGTACTTATCCAGATAGCAATGCGCCCGATGCAGCCAAGTTGCGCTTCATCAGCAATATGGAAAGCGCCACCCTGAGCGTGTTCGACGCTGAACATTGCGACGGCCGAACCACTGGCTTGCTCAACAACTTGTTCGCGGCCAATACCAAGCGCCGGGCGGACATGCGTGTCGCGCCGTCGGAAGGTGCAAAAGCCTACTTGGAAGTTCGCCTCGAGCCAGGCAATGAGACGCTTCTGCTCACCAATTCGGTGAGCACGGGCAGCGTGTGTGGTAATGCCTTCAACTTCACGCCGCAGAGCGGTTCGGAATACGAGCTTACCTTCAACTACTCCGGCGGCCAGTGCGTGTCGATGCTCAAGCGCCTGGATGAGGTCAACGGCAAGGCCGTCCGTACGAGCGTTGTTTTAGTGAATAAAGGTCTTCCCAGCTGTGCAGGCCACAATGCGCTGTTTCCGAAGGCCCCGGAGGGCTTGCCTGACACCCCCGAGCGTACCGCGCTGATTGACCGCATCATCGAGGACAGCATCATCGAGAAGATGAGGCCTGCTTCGTCGGACAATGTTCAGGCGGAAGGCAAGAGCGATTCGATTGAGAAGAGCATCGCCGAGCGCAAGGCGCAGATTGGGTTCACGCTGCCTGAAACCTACTGGACGGAGTATCGCAGTAGCCTGGAGCGCTTTGCGCATGATGTCTCGATGCAGAAAGAGCGTGCTCTGCAGCGCTACAAGGAAGGCTATCGGGCGGATCTGCGCCGATTGGATATCGAGAAGATAAAAGAGCTGGTGCCGGACAGCGAGACAGCTGATGTGAGCAAGGCGCTTGCGGTCAACAACGGGATGCTGCAGTACTACGACCGCTTGAACCGGGACCTGATCAAGGAAGCCCTGAGCGAGCATATAAATCGACTGGCGGATCTTGATCGGCGGTACTCCGTATGCGAACGCTTCGCCAAATGCTGGAAGAACTGACACCGCGGATTGCTCGCTAGACACTTGGCAGGCTCATGGGCGCGCCTGATGAAGTCGCTTTAGCGCTGCTTGCGCTTCCATTGGGCTCAAGGCATCCAGCCAGGTATTCGGTTTTGTCACGTCAGTCTGCGGTGGCCACTTCAGGCAGCAGTTCTGCAGGCGCAGCAATTGTTCGCGCTCGGCATCCAGCTCCAGTTGCTTGACCCGTTGCCGCAGCTCGGCGAGTGCTGGGTCTTGCTGCGCCGATGTGCGCCAGGCCTGGCGCAGCGCTCTAAGTGGCTTGACGACGTCCTCCTGCCAGGGCGCGGCGAGCTGGCGTAATTGGTTCTCCCTATCCGGCTCGTGGGCCACGGCCTGGCTATCCAGCCACAGCCCGCAGAGCAGCAGGCAAACGTCCGCACCGGCGGCCTGCAGTTCCAGGCACGCGGCTTCGACGCCTGGGCGCGCGTAGAGGGTGGTGGCGAAGCTCCATAGGTCAGCGGTCATGCGTGCTCCGAGTATGCGGCGGGGGACTCTGATAGAATCCGCCGCCATTATGATCCGACTCCTGAACCTTACCTTACAGCGTGGCCCGCAGCGTCTGCTAGAAGACGCCGAGCTGACCCTGCACGCCGGCCACAAAGCCGGTCTGATCGGTGCCAATGGCGCCGGCAAATCCAGCCTGTTCGCCCTGCTGCGGGGCGAGTTGACCCCGGACGCCGGCGATTGCCTGTTGCCTGGCGACTGGCGCATCGCCCACATGCGCCAGGAGGTCGACAACCTCGAGCGCCTGGCTGTGGACTACGTGCTCGACGGCGACCACAACCTGCGCCGCGTGCAGGCTGAGCTGGCGACTGCTGAACAGCGCCAGGATGGCAGCGCCATCGCTCGCCTGCACAGTGAGCTGGACAGCGCCGACGGCTATACCGCCGACGCTCGCGCACGCAAGCTGCTGGCCGGTCTGGGCTTCGACAACGCGCAGATGGATCGCCGGGTCGGCGACTTCTCCGGTGGCTGGCGGATGCGCCTGAACCTGGCCCAGGCGCTGATGTGCCCATCCGATCTGCTGCTGCTCGACGAACCGACCAACCACCTGGATCTGGATGCCATTCTCTGGCTCGAAGGCTGGTTGCAGAGCTATCCCGGCACCTTGCTGCTGATCTCCCATGACCGGGATTTTCTCGATGCCGTGGTCGACCACGTCGCCCATGTCGATCAGCGCAAGCTGACCCTCTATCGCGGAGGCTACAGTGCCTTCGAGCGCACCCGCGCCGAGCGTCTGGCTCAACAGCAGCAAGCGTACGAGAAACAGCAAGCGCAGCGCGCGCACATGGAAAAGTACATCGCCCGCTTCAAGGCCCAGGCGACCAAGGCCCGCCAGGCGCAGAGCCGCATCAAGGCACTTGAGCGCATGGAGGAGCTGAGCGCCGCCCACGTCGACTCGCCCTTCGATTTCGTGTTTCGCGAGGCCGACAAGATTTCCACGCCGCTGCTCAGCCTCAGCGAAGGTCGCCTCGGTTATGGCGACAAGACCATTCTGCAACAGGTCAAGCTGAGCCTGGTGCCGGGTGCCCGCATTGGGCTGCTCGGCCCCAACGGTGCGGGCAAATCGACGCTGATCAAGAACCTCTCCGCTGAGCTGCAGCCGTTGAGTGGCAGCCTGCAGCGTGGCGAGAATCTGGTGATCGGCTACTTCGCCCAGCATCAGCTCGATGCGCTGGACGACAAGGCCAGCCCCTTGCTGCACCTGCAGCGCATCGCGCCGACCGAGCGCGAGCAGACGCTGCGCGATTTCCTGGGGGGCTTCGATTTCCGCGGGCCGCGCTGCGATGAGCCGGTGCTGAATTTCTCGGGTGGCGAAAAGGCCCGTCTGGCCCTGGCGCTGATCGCCTGGGGCAAACCCAACCTGCTGCTGCTCGATGAACCGACCAACCACCTGGATCTGGAGATGCGCCTGGCACTGACCATGGCGCTGCAGGAGTTCGCCGGTGCAGTGGTGGTGGTGTCTCACGATCGCCACCTGCTCAAGAGCACCACCGACGAGTTCCTGCTGGTCGCCGACTGCCGCGTGGCGCCGTTCGACGGTGATCTGGAAGATTACGCGCGTTGGCTGGTGGATTATCGTCAGCGGCAGGCCGCTCCGGCGGTCGCCACTTCGGCCGGCAGCGGCAACGACAAGCGGGGGCAGCGCCAGGCCGCGGCTGCCCTGCGTCAGCAGTTGGCACCGCACAAGAAAGCGGCGGACAAGCTCGAAGCCGAACTCGGCCAGGTGCAGGGCAAGCTTGCGGAACTGGAGGAGCGGCTGGGCGATAGCGGGATTTACGAGGCCGCCCGCAAGGACGAGTTGCGCCAGGCGCTGGCCGACCAGGCCGGGCTCAAGAGCCGTGAAGCCGAGCTGGAAGAGCAGTGGCTGGAAGCGCTGGAGACCCTGGAAACCCTGCAACAGGAACTGGAGGCAATAGGTTGAATTTCGACGTTATCGATCTGGCCTGGTTGACGGCCTGGAGTCAGCCGCTGATGCGCACCGGTCAGGTCATCCTGATTCTGGCGCTGGCCTGGCTGGCGCAGCGCATCCTTACCCGTGGCATCACCCGCCTGGGCCACCGCTATCCGCAACTGCCAGCGGAGTTGCTGGTGCCGTTGCGCGGCCTGACCCGCTGGCTGATCCTGGGCAGCGCCTTCATGCTGGTACTCGAGCGACTGGGAGTCTCGGCGCAGGTGTTGTGGGGCGCGCTGACCGGTTTCGTCGCGGTTGCCGCTATCGCTTTCTTCGCCATTTGGAGCGTATTGTCGAACCTGTTCTGCGCGCTGCTGATCTTCGCCCTCGGGCCGTTCCGTATCGGCGACTGCGTCGAGGTGCTGGAAAGCGCCGACAAGCCGGGCGTTCGGGGCCGTGTGCTGGACATCAATCTGTTCTACACCACCCTGGAAGACCTGACCGGTGACGCGCCGGGCACCTGGGTGCAGATTCCCAACAGCCTGTTCTTCCAGAAAGCCGTCAGGCGCTGGCGCAACGGCGATGTACCGGCACCGCGCAAGATCGAACCCTGATCGTTACTAATACGAGGTCGTCATTATGGCTCTGGAAACCTGGCTCGCTTTTCTCGTTGCCTGCTGGCTGATCAGCCTGTCGCCGGGTGCTGGTGCCATCGCATCGATGTCCGCGGGGCTGCAGTACGGTTTCTGGCGCGGCTACTGGAACGCCCTGGGCCTGCAGCTTGGCCTGGCGCTGCAGATCGCCATCGTCGCAGCTGGCGTTGGGGCGATCCTGGCGACTTCGGCGCTGGCCTTCACCCTGATCAAATGGTTTGGCGTGGTGTACCTGTTGTACCTCGGCTGGTGCCAGTGGCGCGCACTGCCGGCTGATATGAACGTCAGCGGCGAACGCCCCATCGGTCGACCACTGAGCCTGGTGCTGCGCGGCTTTCTGGTTAATTTCGGCAACCCCAAGGCGATCATCTTCATGCTCGCCGTGCTGCCGCAGTTCATCAACCCCCATGCGCCGCTGACCGAGCAGTACCTGATCATTGGCGTGACCATGGTGACTGTCGACCTGATCGTCATGGCGGGTTATACCGGCCTGGCCGTGCGTGTTCTGCGCCTGCTGCGCACGCCGCGTCAGCAGCGCATCATGAACCGCAGCTTTGGTGCGCTGTTTGTGGGCGCCGCGGCGTTGCTGGCCACTGTGCGTCGCGCACCGGTCTGAGCATGCGTGTATGGATCGACGCCGACGCCTGCCCACGGCTGGCCCGCGATCAGGTGGTCAAGTTCGCCCTCAAGCGTAACTTCGAGATCGTCATGGTCGCCGGACAAGCGCAGCCCAAACCGGCTTTCGCCTGTGTGCGTTTGATCGTCGTGCCGAGCGGGCCTGATGCGGCCGATGATTATCTGGTGGAGCACGCCGTACCCGGCGAGTTGGTGATCTGCAGCGATGTGCCGCTGGCCGATCGGCTGGTGAAGAAAGGCGTCTTGGCGCTGGATCCGCGGGGCAAGGAGTTCGACGAGCGCAATATGGGCGAGCGTCTGGCGGTGCGTAACCTGTTCACCGACCTGCGTGAGCAGGGGCAGGTCGGTGGTGGTCAGGCCGCCTATGGCGACAGGGATCGGCAGGCTTTCGCCAACGCGCTGGATCGTCTGCTGACGCGTCTTTCGCGCGGTTGAAGGGTTCCCTACTTGCTGACGAGCTCGCGAGCTAGAGCTCTGCAAGGGCTAGGCGCCCGCACAAGAATAGGCGAGGAAGCGGAGTGTGCTCTTGTACATGAGCATGACTCGCTTCGCTCGCCCCTTCGGGGCCGCACTGAAGTGCGTTAGCCGCAAGCGCCTTTTTGAGCCTGTTTCTAACGCCGCAGAGCCGCCGCGCAGCTGGTCGTCACTCGTGTGTCAGTTCAAGCACCCGATCCACCAGTTTGTTGATCCCCGACGCGGCCTGAGAGATCGAGTTGGCCAGCATGTAGGCCGGCGTGGTCACCAGCTTGCGCTGGGTATCCTCGACGATATCTTCGACGTTGCACTCGACATGCTCGGCGCCCATCTTGCTCAGGGCCGCTGCGGTATCGGCATCATGGCCGATGGTGCAGGTCACGCCAGCGCCGAAGATGCGCGCCGCCATTGCCGGAGCGATGCAGATCAGGCCGACGGGTTTGGATGCGCTGACGAACGACTGCGCAGCGGTCAGTACGTCGGCCTGCACGGTGCAGTCGGCGCCGGCGCTGGCGAAGTCGGAAAGATTCTTGGCGGCACCGAAGCCGCCCGGCAGGATCAGCGCATCGAAGTCGTCGGCGCGCAGTTCGCGTACGTCCTTGATATTGCCGCGGGCGATACGTGCGGACTCCACCAGCACGTTACGCGCTGGCTGCATTTCTTCGCCGCTGAGGTGGTTGAGTACGTGTGCCTGATCGATGTCCGGCGCGAAGCACTGCACTTCGGCGCCGCGTTGGTCGAGGCGCAGCAGGGTGATCACGCTTTCGTGGATCTCCGAGCCGTCATAGACGCCACAACCGGAAAGAATCACTGCGACTTTCTTGTTCATCGACCAACTCCTGATGAGGTACGAGCCGAGCCCGGATCTTGCGTCCGGCGGTCTCGCTTGGGGTAACGTGTCTTCTGTTATGACTGGCCAGTCAGCCAATTGTTACAGGCTTTTGAACGCTTGTGAGGCCGACGTCAAGTACGGTGCATCAACCGCGGCGCTGTCTACGACGGTACAGCCAGATGCCCAGGCCGATGATCAGCAGACCCGCGAAGACGTACAACTGAACCTGATGCAGCTCACCAAGCAGGCCTTCGAGTGCACGGCCGAGTTTGTAGGCGAGGGTGCCGAGCACGATGGCCCAGATCGCTGCGCCGATGGCATCGAGAATCACGTAACGGCGACGCGGGTAGCCGGACAGGCCGATGGCCAGCGGCATCACCGTGCGCATGCCGTAAAAGAAGCGAAAGCCCAGCACCCAGAGGTCCGGGTGGCGGCGCAGATACACCAGTGCCTTGTCGCTGAGCGCCTGCCACTGGGGGCGATTGTCGAGAATGCGGCGGCCGTGGCGACGCCCGAGGTGGAACCACAACTGGTCACTGGCGTAGGTGCCGAGAAAGGCGAAGAACATCACCAGTTCGATGTCGAGGATGCCGCGCAACGCCAGGTAGGCAGCCAGCAACAACGACATTTCGCCCTCGAGAAAAGTACCCAGCGCCAGTGCCGGGTAACCGAAGTGCTGCAGCAGATTTTCCAGCATTAAAGGTGACCGTAGAGGAGAGGATTCAAGGCTACGCGGTTCGACACCGTAAAACAGCAATTGTCGAGAGACTGTGAAATGGCACCGTTGCGCATGTACGTCGATTCCCGGGGCTTTTGCAGTATCCGATGTGCCTTATCGGCTGCGACGCGCCGTCGCAGTATTCGTTATTGCCGTCATCATTTGGTCATAATGGCAGCTTATAACTGTCACACTTCGCCCGCTCGAGCGGGCCCAGGAGTCTGCCGTGAGCTTTACCCCCGCCAACCGCCTGTTCCCAGCCACCCGCCTGCGTCGCAATCGTCGCGACGATTTTTCCCGGCGTCTGGTGCGTGAGAACGTGCTGACCACCAACGACCTGATTCTGCCGGTATTCGTACTGGACGGCGAGAATCTGCGCGAGGAGGTGGCCTCCATGCCGGGCGTCGAGCGGCTGTCCATCGATCTCCTGCTGCAGGAAGCGGAGAAATGGGTGGCATTGGGGATTCCGGCTGTAGCCCTGTTCCCGGTCACGCCGGCGGAAAAGAAAACTCTCGATGGCTGCGAAGCCTGGAACCCGGATGGCATCGCCCAGCGCGCCACCCGTGCGTTGCGTGCGCGCTTCCCCGAGCTCGGGGTGATCACCGATGTGGCCCTCGATCCGTTCACCACCCATGGTCAGGACGGTATTCTCGACGAACAAGGCTACGTGCAGAACGACATCACCGTCGATGCGCTGGTCAAGCAGGCGCTGTCCCACGCCGATGCCGGTGCTCAGGTGGTGGCGCCTTCGGACATGATGGACGGACGCATCCAGGCGATCCGCGAAGCGCTGGAGCTGGCCGATCACGTCAACGTACGGATCATGGCCTACTCTGCCAAATACGCCAGCGCCTACTACGGCCCGTTCCGCGATGCGGTAGGTTCTTCGCTGAACCTGGGCAAAGCCAACAAGGCTTCCTACCAGATGGACCCGGCCAACAGTGACGAGGCGCTGCACGAAGTCGCCGCCGACCTGGCCGAAGGCGCCGACATGGTGATGGTCAAGCCGGGCATGCCCTATCTGGACATCGTTTCTCGGGTCAAAAGCGAATTCAAGGTGCCGACCTTTGTCTATCAGGTCAGTGGCGAATATGCGATGCACATGGCTGCCATCCAGAACGGCTGGCTCAGCGAGGCGGTCATTCTCGAATCGCTGACCGCCTGCAAACGAGCGGGTGCCGATGGCATCCTCACTTATTTCGCCGTGCGTGCGGCCGAACTCATACGACAGGGGCAATAGCCCCTCCAGGGTAATTCAATGAGCAACGAAGGACTCAGTGAGAACGAACAGCTCGATGTACCGGCAATCAGCCTGCCGGTGATCGACGAAGCGCCGGTGGAAGCGATAGTGGAAACGCCCGTAGTCGAAACCACGGCGGTCGCCGTGCCAGTGCCCAGCCTGGATGACAGCAGCCTGTACATCCATCGTGAGCTGTCGCAGCTGCAGTTCAACATCCGCGTGCTGGAACAGGCGCTGGACGAGTCCTACCCGCTGCTCGAACGCCTGAAGTTCCTGCTGATCTTCTCCAGCAACCTCGACGAGTTCTTCGAAATCCGTGTTGCCGGGCTGAAGAAGCAGATCAATTTTGCCCGTGAACAGGCCGGTGCCGATGGCTTGCAGCCTCATCAGGCGCTGTCGCGTATTGCCGAACTGGTCCACGAGCAGGTCGGCCGTCAGTACGCCATCCTCAACGATGTGCTGTTTCCGGCGCTGGCCAAGCACGGCATCAACTTCATCCGCCGCCGCTACTGGACGACCAAGCACAAGGCGTGGGTACGCCGCTATTTCCGCGACGAGATCGCGCCGATCATCACGCCGATCGGTCTCGACCCGACTCACCCGTTCCCACTGCTGGTCAACAAGAGCCTGAACTTCATCGTCGAGCTGGAAGGTGTCGATGCGTTCGGTCGCGACTCCGGTCTGGCGGTCATCCCGGCGCCACGCCTGCTGCCACGCATCATCAAGGTGCCGGAAGATGTCGGCGGCCCAGGCGCCAACTACGTGTTCCTGTCGTCGATGATCCACGCCCACGCCGACGACCTGTTCCCCGGCATGAAGGTCAAGGGTTGCTACCAGTTCCGCCTGACCCGTAACGCCGACCTGTCGGTGGATACCGAGGATGTGGAAGACCTGGCGCGCGCCCTGCGCGGTGAACTGTTCAGCCGCCGCTACGGTGATGCGGTGCGCCTGGAGGTGGTCGACAGCTGCCCGAAACACCTCACCGACCAGTTGCTCAAGCAGTTCGGCCTGTCGGAGCACGAGCTTTACCAGGTCAACGGCCCGGTCAACCTGACCCGCCTGTTCAGCATCACCGGTCTGGAAAGCCATCAGGATCTGCAGTACGCGCCGTTCACTCCGGTGATCCCCAAGCTGCTGCAGAACAGCGAGAACATCTTCAGCGTGGTCAGCAAGCAGGACATCCTCCTGCTGCATCCCTTCGAGTCCTTCACCCCGGTGGTGGACCTGTTGCGCCAGGCGGCCAAGGATCCCCACGTACTGGCGATCAAGCAGACCTTGTACCGTTCCGGGGCCAACTCGGAAATCGTCGATGCGCTGGTAGAAGCCGCGCGCAACGGCAAGGAAGTCACCGCGGTCATCGAGCTGCGTGCGCGCTTCGACGAGGAGTCCAACCTGGCGTTGGCCAGCCGCCTGCAGGCTGCCGGCGCGGTGGTGATCTACGGTGTGGTGGGCTTCAAGACCCACGCCAAGATGATGCTCATCCTGCGTCGTGAGAACGGCGAGATCGTCCGTTACGCACACCTGGGTACCGGCAACTACCACGCCGGCAACGCCCGCCTGTACACCGACTACAGCCTGCTCACCGCCGACGTGGCGCTGGGCGAGGACGTGTCGAAGATGTTCAGCCAGCTGATCGGCATGGGCAAGACCCTGCGCATGAAGAAGCTCCTGCATGCGCCCTTCACCCTGAAGAAGACCCTGCTCGACATGATCACCAGGGAAACTCAGCTGGCCAGCGAGGGCAAGCCGGCGCACATCATCGCCAAGTTCAACTCGCTGACCGATGCGAAGATCATTCGCGCGCTGTACAAGGCCAGCCAGACCGGCGTGCGAATCGACCTGGTGGTGCGTGGCATGTGCTGCCTGCGTCCGGGCGTGCCCGGGGTGTCGCACAACATTCACGTGCGCTCGATCATCGGTCGCTTCCTGGAACACACCCGGGTGTTCTATTTCCTCAATGGCGGCGAAGAGAAGATCTACCTCTCCAGCGCCGACTGGATGGAACGCAACCTCGACAAGCGTGTGGAGACCTGTTTCCCCGTCGAAGGGAAGAAGCTCATCACCCGGGTCAAGAAGGAGCTGGAAGCCTATCTCACCGACAACACCCATGCCTGGGTGCTGCAGCCTGACGGCCGCTACCTGCGCCTGTCGCCAACCGGCAACCAGAACTCGCGCAGCGCACAGGCCAGCCTGCTGGAAAAACTCAGCGCACCGCTGATTACCGCGCGTTGATTGAGTGAAGAAAAAGCAACGGGCCCATTGGGCCCGTTTCTCGTTGTGGATAACTCAACCCCACGGCTTGCGCGATCACCGCAGATCAAGCTTGGTCGTCCCTGCAGGCCCCAGTGTCGTAGGGTGGGTTAGCGGCGCCATGGCCGCGTGCTCCAGGCGCCGCCATCTCGGCGCGTCGCGTAACCCACCAAGCGGTGTCAGATCTCGCGCGAGGGAGGGTTACTAGATCGCCGTCGCTCAAAACCACGCCTCGTTCATCGCCAGGCAGGTGTCGTCACGTTGCTCCAGCAGGTCCAGGTCGTGATGGCAGCCCGGCACCTCGCGTAGCAGGAAGTAGCGGGCGGCCTGCAGTTTGCCGCTATAGAAGTCGGCGTCGGCCGCATTGCCAGCGAGGCGCCCCTGCTCGGCGTGAACGGCTTGTTCCAGCCAGCGCCAGCCGATCACCAGATGGCCGAACACCTTCAGGTACAGCGCCGAGTCCGCCAGGGTGCCGTTCACGCGGCCCTGCTGGAGGTCGCCGAGCAGGCCGAGGGTTACCTGGGACAAGCGTGCCAGCAGCTTTTCCAGCGGCTGACGCAGGGCGTCCAGTTCGATGAAGGGCTCGGCACGCTGACAGGTTGCGATGATCTGCTGGCTCAATGCCTTGAGTGCCGCGCCGCCGTGCTGGCCAACCTTGCGCCCCAGCAGGTCCAGGGACTGGATGCCGTGGGTGCCTTCATGGATCGGATTGAGGCGGTTGTCGCGGTAGTACTGTTCCACCGGATGATCCCGGGTATAGCCGTGGCCGCCGAGGATCTGGATTGCCAGGGCGTTGGCCTGCAGGCAATGCTCGGACGGCCAGGACTTGGCCACCGGTGTCAGCAGGTCGAGCAGTTGCCCGGCTTGCTCACGTTGTGCCGCCTCCTCCAGTGTCTGGCTATCGTCGAACAGGCGAGCGCAGTACAGCGCGAGATCGAAAGCGCCTTCCACGTAGGCCTTCTGGGTCAGCAGCATGCGGCGCACATCGGCGTGCTCGATGATCGCCACCTGAGCGCTAGCCGGGCTCTTGCCGTCGGGCAAGCGGCCCTGGGTGCGCTGGCGTGCGTATTCCAGCGAGTACAGATAGCCGGCGTAACCGAGCATCACCGCGCCCATGCCCACGCCAATGCGGGCTTCGTTCATCATCTGGAACATGTAGGACAGGCCAGCATGGGGTTTGCCCACCAGATAGCCGACACAATTGCCCTGATCGCCGAAGTTCAGCGCCGTGGAGGTGGTGCCTCGCCAGCCCATCTTGTGGAACAGGCCTGCCAGGACCACGTCGTTGCGCGGGCCCAGGCTGCCGTCTTCGCCGATCAGGAACTTCGGCACGATGAACAGCGAAATGCCCTTCACGCCTGCCGGTGCGTCGGGCAGGCGGGCCAGCACCAGATGGATGATGTTCTCGCTCAGGCCATGATCGCCACCGGAGATGAAGATCTTGTTGCCCTTGAGCCGGTAGCTGCCATCGGCCACCGGTTCAGCGCGCGTGCGGATATCGGCGAGGGATGAGCCTGCGTGGGGTTCGGTCAGGGCCATGGTGCCAAAGAAGCGGCCTTCGATCATCGGCTGCAGGAAGCGGCGCTTCTGCAGCTCGTCGCCGAAGGCTTCGATCAGGTTGGCGGCAGCCATGGTCAGCAGCGGGTAGGACGCCGTGGCGATGTTGGCCGCCTGGAAATGCGCGAAACAGGCCTGGGACAGCAGGTTCGGCAACTGCATGCCGCCTGCCTCGAAGTCTCTGGTCGCGTTGAGGAAGCCGGCATCGACAAAGGCCTGCAACGCTGGCTTGACCTCGTCGATCAACTGCGCGGCGCCGTCGACATACTGCGGCTCGTGCTCGTCGCCCTTGCGGTTGTGCGTGGCGAACAACTCCTCGGCGATGCTGCGCGCGGTGTCCAGCGCGGCCTCGAAGGTTTCCCGGCTGTGCTCGCTGAATCGCGGGCGGCTGGTGAGCGCCTCGGCATTCAGTACTTCGTAGAGTTCGAACGCCAGGTTGCGGGCGCTGAGCAAGGTCTCGGGCATGATGGCTCTCCGGTTGAATGCAGCCAGTCTAGGGGGCTGCACGTGACCCGCCAGCATCATCGACCGCCGTGATGGCGCAGAACAAGCCGGACACTGTCGGGCCAATCCATTGCAGGCGCTGCAGCGCACGCGCAGGACGGCTACAATTCGCCTCCTGCTCAGGAGCCGACGATGAATTACCGCCACGCCTTCCATGCCGGCAACCACGCCGATGTGCTGAAACACCTGGTGCTCTGCCGCCTGTTCGCCCTGTTGGCGCGCAAGGAGGCCCCTTACGCGTATCTGGACAGTCATGCCGGTGTTGGCCTGTACGACCTGACCGGCGACCAGGCCAGCCGCACCGGTGAGTGGCGCGAGGGGGTAGGCCGGCTGTGGGACGCCACGGATGTACCGGAGCCGTTGCTCGATTACCTGGAAGTGATCCGCGCGATGAATCCCGATGGCGTGCTGCGCCATTACCCGGGCTCGCCCGAGCTGGCGCGCCTGCAGACCCGCGAGCAGGATCGCCTACACCTCAACGAGAAACACCCGGAGGACGGGCAGTTGCTCAAGGAAAACATGGCCGGTGATCGGCGTGTGGCCGTGCACCTGGGGGAGGGCTGGCACCTGCCGCGCGCCCTGCTGCCAACGCGTGAGAAGCGCGCGGTCATGCTGATCGATCCGCCGTTCGAGAAGGCCGACGAGCTGGAACGCTGCGTCACCTCCCTCAACGAGGCCATCGGGCGCATGCGCCAGACCATCGTGGCGATCTGGTACCCGATCAAGGATGAGCGGCAGCTCAGGCGCTTCTACCGCGACATGGAAAAGAGCGCGGCGCCGAAGCTGCTGCGGGCCGAGCTGTTCGTGCACCCCGCCGATGACGCGCAGCGCCTGAACGGCTCCGGCCTGCTGATCAGCAATCCACCATGGGGCCTGGAGGACGAGTTGCGTGAGCTGCTGCCCTGGCTGGCCGAGCGCTTGGCGCAGAGCAAGGGAAGCTGGCGCCTGGACTGGCTGATCGCTGAACAGGGCTGACAGCGCTGCTGTTCATCGATCGCCGCTCCGTTCTTGGCTGCTCGTGAGGGCATCCACGAACCGCGCCGGATCTTCCACCATCATCAGGTGCCCACCGGGCACACAGGTAAAGCTGGCTGCCTTTTCCAGCGCCCACTGTGGAACGTTCCAGCCAGCCCTCGAGCGTTCACCGGCGATCAGGTGAACGGGGACCTGTCCTGCGAATATTTTCCTGACTGCATCCAGGTAATCGGCGTGGCCGGTGACTGCAACGACCGAGCGTGCAGTGGCCTGGATGGTCGATGCCGGTTGGTTGCCCAGGAAACTCGATGCGGTGGCGCGATGGCTCGCAGAGGCCGCTATCCCCGACTTGGCCAACCAGCCATCCGGGTTTTCCCTGAGTTGCGCGAGCATCGTGTCGGCCTCATGGGCCGTCATCCGGGCCACGCTGGCTGACCAGAAGGCATCGGCCAGCGAGAAGTTTCCTTCGACATTATGAATCGACGCGACGCTTGTCGGATGAGCCGCGGCGAACAGCATCGCGATCGCGCCTCCAACGGAGTGACCTACCAGATGAACGCGCTCGATATCCCTTTCCGCGAGCCATCGTGCGAGGTGTTCCACCTGCCCGGGTAGCGTGATGGCGCAGGGATCCACATGCTGCATGGCGCCGTAGCCGAGCAGATCCGGCGCATGTGCCTGCATGCCCCGTGAGTGAAATACCGGTGCCAGGTCACGCAGGCTGCCGATCAGACCATGGACGAGAAGGTAAGGGTGTTCGGACATCTAGGCACATCCATGGATGAGTAGTCTTTTATCTACCTTCGCCGTGGATCGACGTAGTAGCTCAGTTGCTGGCGCGGATTCAGGTATTCGAGGGCTTCCGGTGGCAGCTGCGAGGCGCGTACGCTGGCGGTGATGGTCAGTGACGGCTCTGCTTCCAGATTGACGATCAGGGCTTCTTCCTTGGGAATCTGGGGGTCGTAGACGATCAGCGTCGGCTTCATCGGCAGGGTCGGGTGCATGCCCAGCACCAGGGCGTAACGCTCGTCTTCCAGCTGCACCAGGCTGCCTGGCGGGTAGACGCCCATGCAACGGATGAAGGCCTTCAGTGCGACCTCGTCGAAATGTACTCGCTGTTGTGGCAAGTACATGCGCGCCAGCGCCTCATGGGGGCTCAGTGCGGTGCGCGGATCGAGCGGGTTGCACAGGTTGTCGAAGTGGTTGGCGATGCACACGATGCGGCTCAGGCGGCCTATCGACGCCTCGCGCAGTTGCTGTGGATAGCCGCTGCCGTCGCAGTATTCGTGGTGCTCGTGGATGATGCGCAGCACGTCGTCATCGAGCATCAGCTTCTCGCCCATGCGGCGCCCGAATACGGTGTGCATTTCCCGCAATTGCTGTTCGGCACGGGTCAGGGGTGGTGGTTTGAGCAACACCTTGCTGGGTATTTCCAGCTTGCCTATGTCATGCAGCAGGGCGCCCATGCCGAGCATATGGCTGGCCTCGCTATCCAGGCCCAGTTGACGGCCCAGCATCATCGACAGCACGGTGACGTTCAGCGAGTGTACGTAGGCGTCTTCGGCTGCCTTGCCGGTGATGCTGTGCAGCGCGACGCCGTCTTCGCCAAGCATGGTCTCGACCAGCTCGTTGACCAGCGCCCCGGCCTGTTTGACCGATTCTTCCGGCTGGTTGCGCAGGCTCTGGTTGAGTGTCTTGACCCGCTGGCTGGCCTGGGTGAACGCCCGGTCGACCTCGGACAGTCTCTTGCGCAGCACGCTGAGTGTCTTGACCCGCACCTGGCGGGCCTGCTCCTGCGGATCGGGCGGTGCCGGCGGCGCCTGTTCTACAACCTTGGCCGGCAATGCCAGTGGCCCACAGTCGCTGCGCGCGGGGTCGTAGCGCAGGCGCTTGAGACCCAGTGCACGCAGTTGCTTGAGCTGACTTTCGTCCTTGATCTTGAAATTACTGAAGGCGAACGAATGTTCCCACCAGCTCAGATCGAGTTGGACATAAAGCCCGACGCAAAGCTGGTCGGGCGAAATGTACTGATTGGTATCCGGCATTCCGTGCTTGATCTGATAGTGGCTGTTCGACAAGTCTAGCGGCCTGTGTGCATTCTGGCAGACAGTCGCATGTGGCTTTTTCGCTATTCAGGCTGGCAGGCACACGCCGGTTCCGCCCAGGCCGCAATAACCCTCCGGGTTTTTCGCCAGATATTGCTGGTGGTAGGCCTCTGCGTAATAAAACGTCGGCGCCAGGGTTATCTCGGTGGTGATCTCACCAAAGCCGGATTTCTCCAATTCGCTCTGGAACTGCGCCTGGCTGCGGCGTGCGGCCTCGAGCTGCTGCTCGTCGGTGCAGTAGATGGTTGAGCGATACTGGCTGCCGATGTCGTTGCCCTGACGCATGCCCTGGGTTGGGTTATGCACTTCCCAGAACACCTTGAGCAGTTCTTCGTAGCTGGTCTGCTCAGGGTCGAATACCACCAGCACCACTTCGGCATGGCCGGTCAGGCCCGAGCAGGTTTCTTCATAAGTGGGGTTGGGGGTATGACCGCCAGCGTAGCCCACCGCGGTGGTCCATACACCGGGCTGCTGCCAGAAGCGCCGCTCGGCACCCCAGAAGCATCCCAGGCCGAACACGGCGGTCTGCAGGCCGGCCGGGAACGGCCCCTGCAGCGGGTTGCCATTCACGTAATGGGCCTCGGGCACCGAGATCGCGGTTTCGCGGCCGGGCAACGCCTGCTCGGCGCTGGGCAGTTCGAGTTTATGGGCGAGAATTTGCGAGCGTAAGACCATGAGCCATGTTCTCCGAGTCGTTGTTTGGGGTAGACCGCGGCAGCTGACAGACGTTAGGTGCCGTTCAGCGAGTAGGGCGCCGCGGATAGCGCTTGAGGCTTTCTACCAGATCGCGGCCCGCAATGGGACGGTCGAACAGGTAGCCCTGGCCGATATCGCAGTGCTGACGGCGCAGGAAGTTCAGCTGGGCCGGGGTTTCGATGCCCTCGGCGACCACCTTGAGCTTGAGGTTGTGGGCCATGGCGATCACCGCGGAGGTGATTTCCATGTCGTCCTGGTTCTCGGGAATATCCTTGATGAAGCTGCGGTCGATCTTGATCACATCGATCGGGAATTTCTTCAGGTAGCTGAGCGACGAGTAACCGGTGCCGAAGTCGTCCATGGCCAGGGTCAGGCCCAGTTGCTTGAGGCGGCTGAGCTGGCTGCGCGTGTCTTCGGTGGCCTCCAGCAGCAACCCTTCGGTGAGCTCAAGCTCGAGCATCTCCGGCGGCAGCTGTTCCTCTTCGAGGATGGCGGCGATCGAGCCGACCAGGTCCGGGTCGCTGAACTGCTTGGGCGACAGGTTGATCGCCACCTGCAGGTTGCCCAGCCCGACTGCGGTGAGCTGTTTGCTCATGCGGCAGGCCTGCCGTACCACCCACTTGCCGATCGGGACGATCAGGCCGGTTTCTTCGGCCACGCTGATGAACTGATCCGGGCGAATCATGCCTTTTTCGGGGTGCTGCCAGCGTAGCAACGCTTCCATGCCCAGTAACTGCCCGGTCTTCAGGCAGAGCTTGGGCTGGTAGAACACCTCCAGCTCGTTCTGCGTCAGGGCACGGCGCAGGTTGTTTTCCACGAACAGCTTGTAGTTGGCTTCGGCATTGAGAACGTCGGTGAACACCTGCAACTGATGCTTGCCGTTGGCCTTGGCCTTGTGCAGCGCAAGACCCGCGTGCTTCATCAGGGTTTGCGGGTCTTCGCCATGTTCGGGTGAACAGGCCAGGCCCACCGAGCCGGTAACGTTGATCAGCTGGTTGTCGACGAACAGTGGCTTGTCGAGGGTTTCCAGCACCTGCTGGGCAATCAGCTGGCCGCGCTCGCTCTGGCAGTTGTCGAGCAGAATGGCGAACTCGTTGCTGGCGAAGCGCGCCAGGGTGCCTTCGGTGCCAAAACTGTTGCGCAGGCGCTTGGCCAGACTCACCAGCAGCTTGTCGCCGGTCTGGTGGCCGAGGGTATCGTTGATACGTTTGAAGTTGTCGATGTCGACCAGCAGCAGGCTGACCGGTGCGCTGCCGCTGCTGGTGAAGCGTCTTTCCAGGGCGCGGATGAAGGCGTAGCGGTTGCCCAGCCCTGTCAGGTTGTCGCTGTAGGCCAGGCGTTCGATGCGCTGCTGGGACTGCTTGGTTTCGGTGATGTCTTCGTAAATGCCGATGTAGTGGGTCAGGGTGCCGTCGTCGGCATGTACCTTGGAGATCGAGAACTGGCCCCAATAGGGCTCGAGGTTCTTGCGCCGGCTCTTGAACTCGCCCTGCCAGCTGTTCTGTTCGGCCAGGCCGGATGTGCTGTCGAACAGCAGGTCGCTGAGGTTCTCCAGGGCCGGCAGTTCGGCGAGCTGACGGCCCTGCACCTCGTCGGCGCTGTACTGGGTGATCGCGGTGAAGCTGGGGTTGACGTACTCCACCATGCCATCGCGATTGAGCAGGATGAAAGCGCTGGCACTCTGCTCGACGGCGCGCTGGAACAGGTACAGGGCACTGGTGGCGTTGCGCCGTTCCTGATTGCTCAGCACGTTGGCGTATTGATCCGCCAGCTCGCTCGCGAAAGTGACTTCGTCCGCTTGCCAGATGCGTGGCCCACCGGTGTGTTCCAGGCAAAGCACGGCGACCAGCTCGCCGCCAACGCGGATGCTGGCATCGAGCAGGGCGGTGATCGCCTCGGGGCGCAGGTAGTCGTCACGTAGCTCGCAGGTGCGTGGGTCGTTCTCGGCGTCATGGGCGCTCAGCGAGCGGCTTTCCTTGAGCGCACGGAGGTAGCTGGGGTAGCGACGGCCGTCGATCGACAGGGGGATTTCATAGTTGTCCTGATCGGCCAGGTACAGGGCAATGGGGTCGAGTGTGTCGCCGTTGATGTGCCAGATACCTGCCCGGGCCACGCCGTAGATCTCACAGGCGCTACGGGTGATCAGTTCGGCTGCTTCGCGTGTCGGGTCGCTGCTCTGATAGCGCTGGCTGGCCAGGCGTACGATGAGTTGTTGCTGGGCCAGGGAGCGCAATTGATGTTGCTGCAGCTCGGCCTGGCTGCGCTGGAACTGGTCCAGCGTGTCCAACCCCAGGGCGGGCGCGGGTGGCTCGGGTGTCGGCAGGCTGGAGTTATCCGCAGTAGCGTCTTCGATCACCATCAGGTAACCACGCAGCAGGTGCCGTCCGCGTTGCCTGAAGGGCTCGCCGAGCTCCATCAGCTTCAAGGGGCCGCGAGGCGTGTGCAGGGTGTAGTGCACCAGATAGTGGCTGCTTTCGGACAGCTGTAGCTGGATGGCATCGTGCAGCCGGTAGCGCGTTTCCGGCTCCATCAGGCTGGCGTAGGGCGTTTCGACCAGGGTACAGAGATCACCGGCGGGGATGCCGAACTGCTTTTCACAGGATGCATCGAGAAACAGCAGCAACCAGTTCGCCTCGTTCATCCGCTCGAAACGCATCATGCCGAGCCGAGAAGGCACGGGTAGCTGCGTCACGACCTCGGCCGCTGCACGGCTCGCGGCATCGGGATGGCTTTTCATCGAATGGCTGTATCCATCTGCTGGCGTAGGCAAACGCCCGGCATTTTCACTATAGCGCTAACAAGGGGTGTTGCCGTATCTCCCTGGCCGCCGTGAGGCGGTAATGACGCCTAGGTTGCACCATGGTTTGACGGCTGACAAGAAATCTAATGGCATTGTGACGTCTTTCTTTTAACTGGCTGATTTGGAAAGAATAATTATTTCAATTTGAGGTCTTTCCGGGCCTCGCGAGTGCCTGTGAAAGCGGCGCGCATCGTAACGGCGGGCAAAAAAAACCCCGCCTGATCGGGCGGGGTCGAGGTTACGAGCGTGGCGCTCGAAAAAGGTTCGCTTACAGCAGCATGGTACGGATGTCGTTCAGCACATCGCCCAGGCGCTTGGTGAAGCGTGCAGCGGCTGCGCCATTGATCACACGGTGATCGTAGGACAGCGACAGCGGCAGCATCAGCTTGGGCTGGAAGGCCTTGCCATCCCAGACCGGCTGGATGGTTGCCTTGCTGACACCGAGGATCGCCACTTCCGGCGCGTTGACGATCGGCGTGAAGCCGGTGCCGCCAATGTGACCGAGGCTGGAGATGGTGAAGCAGGCGCCTTGCATGTCGTCAGCCGAAAGCTTCTTGTTGCGCGCTTTCTCTGCCAGTGCAGCGGCTTCAGCAGCCAGTTGCAGCAGGCTCTTCTGATCGACGTTCTTGATCACCGGCACCAGCAGGCCATCCGGGGTATCGACGGCGAAGCCAACGTTCACGTACTTCTTGCGGATGATCGCTTTACCACTTGGCGCCAGCGAACTGTTGAAGTCCGGCAGTTCCTTGAGCAGGTAGGCGCATGCCTTGAGCAGCAGGGGCAGAACGGTCAGCTTCACGCCGGCTTTCTCGGCGACGGCCTTCTGGGCGACGCGGAAGGCTTCCAGCTCGGTGATATCAGCCGAATCGAACTGAGTCACGTGTGGCACGTTGAGCCAGCTGCGATGCAGGTTGGCGGCGCCGACCTGCATCAGGCGGGTCATCGGCACTTCTTCGATTTCACCGAACTTGCTGAAATCGACGGTCGGGATCGGCGGAATGCCAGCACCACCGGTTGCACCGGCAGCCGCTGCGGCAGGAGCCGATTTGGCCTTCTGCAGCTCGGCCTTGACGTAAACCTGCACGTCTTCCTTGAGGATGCGACCTTTCGGGCCGGTGCCTGGCACGGCGCTCAGCTCGACGCCGAACTCGCGGGCCAGTTGGCGTACGGCCGGGCCGGCGTGCACTTTGCTGCCATCACGGCTTGGCGTGGCTGCCGGAGCGGCTTGCGGTGCGGCCTTGGCAGGTGCCGAACCCTGAACGTTGGCCGCTTTGGCCTGTTCCGGGGCAGCCGCTGGCGCCTGAGCGGCGGCTGCAGGTTTGGCCGCGGCCTTGCCCTGGACTTTCAGAACCAGGATCAGATCACCGGTCTTGGCCTGATCGCCGACCTTGATGGAGATGCTTTCGATGACGCCAGCCTTGGGGGCAGGGATCTCCATGCTGGCCTTGGCCGACTCCAGCACGATCAGCGACTGTTCGGTTTCGACGCTGTCGCCAACCTTGACCAGTACTTCGATCACGCCAGCAGCGTCTTCGCCGATATCCGGAATACGCACTTCTTCACTGCTTTCGCCTGCCGGCTCTTCAGCTGCCGCAGGAGCGGCGGCTTTGGCTTCGGCAGGTGCAGCGGCGCTCGGCGCGGCAGCAGGGGCGCTGGCCGCCTGCTTGGGCTGTGCACCAGCGGCGCCTTTGAGGACCAGGATCAGATCGCCGGTACCCACCTCATCACCGACCTTGACCGACACGCTCTCCACCACGCCTGCAGCGGGCGATGGAATTTCCATGCTCGCCTTGTCGGACTCGAGGGTGATCAGCGACTGGTCGACGTCGATGGTATCGCCCGGCTTGACCGCTACTTCGATGATGCTGGCCTTGGCGCTGGAACCGATGTCCGGCACTTTGACTTCCTGAGGCTCGGCACTGCCGGCAGGCTCAGCCTGCGGCTCGGCGGCTGGTTGCGCTGCCGCGGCAGGCTCTGCCTGGGCAGGTGCGGGCTCTTGCTCGGCCGGGGCGGCTTCGGCATCGCCTTCCACGTCCAGTTCGAGCAGCTCGTCGCCTTCCTTGAGGTTGTCGCCCAGCTTCACTTTCAGGCTCTTGACGACGCCGGCCTTGGGGGCCGGGATCTCCATGCTGGCCTTGTCCGACTCGAGGGTCAGCAGGCTTTGGTCGGCCTCGATGCGGTCGCCAACCTTGACGAACAACTCGATGACTTCACCCTCACCACCGCCGATGTCGGGTACGCGAATCAATTCACTCACAATGCGTCTCCTCAGCAGTCCAGTGGGTTGCGTTTTTCGGGGTCGATACCGAACTTGACGATGGCTTCGGCCACCGCCTTGCGTTCGATCTGACCACGATCGGCCAGCGCTTCGAGCGCAGCCAGAACGACCCAACGGCGATCCACTTCGAAGAAGTCACGCAGTTTGCGGCGGCTGTCGCTGCGGCCGTAACCGTCGGTACCCAGTACCTTGTATTCCTTGACCGGAACCCACTGGCGAACCTGTTCGGCGAACAGCTTCATGTAGTCGGTGCTGGCAATGACCGGGCCCTGACGGCCGCTCAGGCACTGCTCGATATAGCTCTTCTTGGGTTCCTGTTCCGGGTGCAGGCGATTGCTGCGCTCCACGGCCAGGCCATCGCGACGCAGTTCGTTGAAGCTGGTAACGCTCCATACATCGGCGCCGATGTTGTAGTCGTTGCGCAGGATTTTCGCCGCTTCGCGAACTTCGTTGAGGATGGTGCCGCAGCCCAGCAGTTGCACGTGATGGGCGGCTTCCTTCTTGTCCTCTTCGAGCAGGTACATACCCTTGATGATGCCTTCTTCGACACCTTCGGGCATGGCTGGCTGCTGGTAGTTCTCGTTCATCACGGTGATGTAGTAATAAACGTTTTCCTGCAGGGTCATCATCCGGTGCGTGCCTTCGCGCATGATCACCGCCAGCTCGTAAGCGTAGGTGGGGTCATAGCTGCGCACGTTGGGGATGGTGCTGGCGAGGATGTGGCTGTGGCCGTCCTCGTGCTGCAGACCTTCGCCGTTCAGCGTGGTACGGCCGGAGGTGCCGCCCAACAGGAAACCGCGGGTCTGGCCGTCGCCGGCAGCCCAGGCCAGGTCACCGATACGCTGGAAGCCGAACATCGAATAGAAGATGTAGACCGGCAGCATCGGCGTGTTGTAGTTGCTGTAGGCGGTACCGGCAGCGATGAAGGAGGAGAACGCACCGGCCTCGTTGAGACCTTCCTGGAGGATCTGGCCGTCCTTCTCTTCGCGGTAGTACATCACCTGGTCGCGGTCGACCGGCTCGTACAGCTGGCCGACTGGCGAGTAGATACCCAGCTGGCGGAACATGCCTTCCATACCGAAGGTACGGGCCTCGTCAGCGAGGATCGGCACGATGCGGCTGCCCAGCTCCTTGTCCTTGACCAGCGACGCGAGGATACGGCCGAAGGCCATGGTGGTGGAGATTTCGCGGTCGCCCGAGCCATCCAGAACGGCCTTGAGGGTTTCCAGCGGCGGCGTCGGGATGCTGATATTGCCGCGGTTACGCTGCGGCAGGTGGCCACCGAGCTTCTCGCGGCACTTGCGCAGGTATTTCATTTCCGCGCTGTCTTCGGCTGGGCGGTAGAACGGCAGTTCTTCCAGCTGCGAATCGTTCAGCGGGATGTCGAAGCGATCGCGGAATTTCTTCAGCGACTCGATATCGACCTTCTTGGTGTTGTGCGCTGTGTTCTTGGCTTCGCCGGCACCGGTGCCATAACCCTTGATGGTCTTGGCCAGGATGACGGTCGGCTGACCTTTGTGGTTGACCGCCTGGTGGTAGGCCGCATAGACCTTGTACGGATCGTGGCCACCGCGGTTGAGGTTGAAGATTTCCTCGTCCGACAGTTTCTCGACACGCTTGAGCAGTTCCGGGTCGTGGCCGAAGAAATGCTTGCGCACGTAGGCGCCGTCTTTGGCCTTGTAGTTCTGGTACTCGCCGTCGATCGCCTGATCCATACGGCGCTGCATGCGGCCGTCTTCGTCTTGGGCGAACAGCGGATCCCACATGCGGCCCCAGATGACCTTGTTGACGTTCCAGTTGGCGCCGCGGAACACGCCTTCGAGTTCCTGGATGATCTTGCTGTTACCGCGAACCGGGCCGTCGAGGCGCTGCAGGTTGCAGTTGATGACGAAGATCAGGTTGTCGAGGTTCTCGCGGCCGGCCAGGGAGATGGCGCCCAGGGTTTCCGGCTCGTCGGTCTCACCGTCACCGATGAAGCACCAGACCTTCTGTTTGCCGGCCGGGATGAAGCCGCGGTTTTCCAGGTACTTCATGAAGCGTGCCTGGTAGATCGCGGTGATCGGGCCCAGGCCCATGGATACGGTCGGGAATTGCCAGAAGTCCGGCATCAGGTGCGGGTGCGGGTACGACGACAGGCCACCACCGTCCACTTCCTGACGGAACTTGAGCATCTGCTCTTCGCTCAGGCGGCCTTCCAGGAAGGCGCGTGCGTAGATGCCGGGAGAAGCGTGGCCCTGATAGTAGATCAGGTCGCCGCCATGCTCGTCGGTCGGCGCCTGGAAGAAGTAGTTGAAGCCGATGTCGTAGAGGGTCGCACTGGAGGCGAAGGTGGAGATGTGACCACCCAGATCCGGATCCTGCATGTTGGCGCGCATGACCATGGCCAGAGCGTTCCAGCGAACGATCGAGCGGATGCGGCGTTCCATGAACAGGTCGCCCGGCATACGCGCTTCGCGGGTTACCGGGATGGTGTTGCGATAGGGGGTGGTGATCGAATAGGGCAACTGCGTGCCGCTACGAGTGGCCAACTCACCCAGGCGCGTCATCAGATAGTGGGCACGGTCTTCGCCTTCCTTGTCGAGGACGGATTCCAGTGCGTCCAGCCATTCCTGGGTTTCGATTGGATCGAGGTCTTGCATGGCTTGCTCCAGAGCGGAAAGGCTTCCAGAATCGGAAGCCAGGATGCGTGGCCGGCTTTTTGAGCGGGCACATTAATTCTTGGATATACCGGTTGGGTAGATCCGGCTTTGTGTAGTTTTACTACATTTCGCTGGCGATTTCAGCTCTTCCGAACGATTGAGTAATACCAAAACTACAATCAAATCAGGCGTGAGCCAGACGCGGCGAGCCTTCGCAGGGGCTTCGCCGGTTTTCCAACAGGCCCGTAGCCCGCCGAAAAGGATAGACCATGAGCTTGCCCGCGCTGGTTTCTTTACCCGCCATCCTCCAGCCGCTGGCTCAGCGCGCCGAACAGTCCCTGACCCAGGCCTTCGGCCAATTGTCTGCCGAGGCGGCCGCCAGCTTCGCTGCCTGGCCGCCGTTGCGCAGGGAGCAGCTGCAGCGGGTGGCGGCTGCCAGTGACTTCGTTACCCAGCAGGGGCTGCGTGATCCGCAGATGCTTCTCGACCTGGCCGATAGTGGCGAGCTGGAGCGTCGGCTGGCAGTTGGTGAGTTGCGCGGGCAGTTGGCCGAGCAACTGACCGAGTGTGCTGACGAAAACGCGCTGGCACGCAGCCTGCGGCGCTTCCGTAACCGTCAGCAGGTGCGCATCATCTGGCGGGATGTCAGCCGTCAGGCGGATCTGGTGGAAACCTGTCGCGATCTTTCCGATCTGGCCGATGCCTGCATCGATCTGGCCTATCGATGGCTCTACCCCAGGCATTGCGAGCAGTTCGGCACGCCGGTCGGGCGCCGCACTGGCGAGCCCCAGCACATGGTCATTCTCGGCATGGGCAAGCTCGGGGCTTTCGAGTTGAACCTGTCGTCGGACATCGATCTGATCTTCGGCTATCCGGAAGGTGGTGAAACCCAGGGGGTCAAGCGGCCGCTGGACAATCAGGAGTTCTTCATTCGCCTGGGCCAGAAGCTGATCAAGGCGCTGGATGCCATTACCGTCGATGGTTTCGTGTTCCGCACCGACATGCGCCTGCGCCCCTATGGCTCTTCCGGCGCGCTGGTCTTCAGCTTCAACGCGCTGGAGCAGTATTACCAGGACCAGGGGCGCGACTGGGAGCGCTACGCGATGATCAAGGCGCGGGTGGTCGGCGGTGATCAGGAGGCCGGCGCGCAGCTGCTGGAGATGCTGCGCCCGTTCGTCTATCGGCGTTACCTGGACTTTTCGGCGATCGACGCGCTGCGCACCATGAAGCAGCTGATTCAGCAGGAAGTGCGCCGCAAGGGCATGGCCGAGAACATCAAGCTCGGCTCCGGCGGCATCCGCGAGGTGGAGTTCATCGCCCAGGCCTTCCAGCTGATTCACGGCGGGCGTGATCTGAGCCTGCAGCAGCGCTCGTTGCTCAAGGTGCTCGATACCCTCAAGGGGCAAGGCTATCTGCCGTCGCAGGCGGTCGACGAACTGCTCGCCGGTTATGCCTTCCTGCGTTACACCGAACACGCCCTGCAGGCCATCGATGATCGGCAGACGCAAATGCTGCCGGACAACGATGAGGACCGTGCACGGGTGGCGTTCATGCTCGGTTTCGCAGGCTGGGAAGCCTTCCACGAACAACTGATGCACTGGCGTGGGCGGGTCGACTGGCACTTTCGTCAGGTCATCGCCGACCCGGACGAGGATCAGGACATCGGCGAGGAACCCATGGTCGGTGCCGCCTGGCTGCCACTATGGAATGACGATCAGGATGAGGAAGCTGCCTGCCGGCAGCTGGGCGAAGCCGGCTTCGCCGACGCCCAGGGCGCCTGGCAGCGCCTGGTGGGGTTGCGCAATGGCAATCAGGTGCGCGCCATGCAGCGCATTGGCCGTGAGCGCCTGGATGCCTTCATCCCGCGACTGTTGGCCGCGACGGTCGAGCAGGAGAAGCCGGACCTGGTGCTCGAGCGCGTACTGCCGCTGATCGAAGCGGTGGCGCGGCGCTCCGCCTATCTAGTGCTGCTCACGGAAAACCCCAATGCACTGCTGCGTCTGCTTACCCTGTGCGCAGCCAGCCCGTGGATCGCCGAGCAGATCACCCGTTTTCCGCTGTTGCTCGACGAACTGCTCAACGAAGGGCGGCTGTTCAGCCCGCCCCAGGCCCCGGAACTGGCTGCCGAGCTGCAGGAGCGGCTGACGCGCATTCCCGAGGAAGACCTGGAACAGCAGATGGAAGCCCTGCGCCATTTCAAGCTGGCCCACGGCCTGCGTGTGGCGGCATCGGAAATTGCCGGTACCTTGCCGCTGATGAAGGTCAGCGATTACCTGACCTGGCTGGCCGAAGCCATTCTCGATCAGGTGCTGGCCTTGGCCTGGCGGCAGATGGTTGCCCGGCACGGTACGCCGCAGCGGCCCGACGGCAGCCTGTGTGCGCCGGACTTCATCATCGTCGGCTACGGCAAGGTCGGCGGTATCGAGCTGGGCCATGGCTCCGATCTGGATCTGGTGTTCATCCACGATGGTGACCCCCAGGCCGAGACCGATGGCGCCAAACCCATCGATGGTGCGCAGTTCTTCACCCGCCTGGGACAGCGCATCATCCATCTGCTGACCGCGCAGACCAACTCCGGCCAGCTCTACGACGTCGACATGCGCCTGCGGCCTTCCGGCGCCGCTGGCTTGCTGGTCAGTTCCTTGGGCGCCTTCCGGCGTTATCAGGAAAGCGAAGCCTGGACCTGGGAGCACCAGGCGCTGGTGCGAGCGCGGGTGCTGGTGGGCTGCCAGCGGGTGGCCGCGGCATTCGCCGAGGTGCGCATCGCCGTGCTGGCCCGTGAACGCGACCAGGCCAGGCTGCAGGCCGAGGTCAGTGAGATGCGCGCGAAGATGCGCGACAATCTCGGTACTCGGGCCACGGCTGCCGGCACTGCGCCGATGGCCTTCGACGCAGCGGCGGCGTTCGATCTCAAGCAGGACGCCGGAGGTATCGTCGATATCGAATTTATGGTGCAATACGCGGCTCTGGCGTGGTCGAAGCAGCACCCGGTACTGCTCGAATTCACCGATAACATTCGCATTCTGGAAGGCCTGGATCGGCTCGGTCTGCTCCGCGATGGCGAGGCGACCCTGCTGCAGGACGCTTACAAAGTCTACCGCTCTGCAGCCCACCGTCAGGCGTTGCAGAAACAGCCCGGGGTAGTGGGTGGCGACCAGTTTCACGAGCACCGACGCAATGTGATGCGTATCTGGCGTGAACTGGGCCTGAATTGATGGCCGCCGCTCGCCGTCGGGCTTCTCTATCGATACTGAGCTTATGAATATTCTGATCATCGGCCCTTCGTGGGTAGGCGACATGGTGATGGCGCAGACATTGTTTCAATGTCTTAAAGTTCGCCATCCCGATTGCGCCATCGACGTGCTGGCGCCGGAATGGAGTCGGCCGATACTCGAACGCATGCCCGAAGTGCGCGAAGCCCTGAGCTTCCCCCTCGGCCATGGCGTACTGGAGCTGGCTACGCGCCGGCGCATCGGCAAGTCGCTGGTCGGCCGCTACGACCAGGCAATACTCCTGCCCAACTCGCTGAAGTCGGCGCTGGTACCGTTCTTCGCGGGTATCCCCGTGCGTACCGGCTGGAAAGGCGAGATGCGCTATGGCCTGCTCAATGACGTGCGCCGCCTGGACAAGGCCCGCTACCCGCTGATGATCGAACGCTTCATGGCGCTGGCCTATGCGCCTGGTGCGGAGCTGCCGCAGCCTTATCCCCGGCCTTCGCTGAGTATCGATCCGGCTACTCGGGATGCGGCGCTGGCCAGCTTCGGCCTGACCCTGGACCGTCCGGTTCTGGCCCTGTGCCCAGGCGCCGAGTTCGGTGAGGCCAAACGCTGGCCAAGCGAGCATTACGCACGTGTCGCCGAGCACAAGATCCGTGAGGGCTGGCAGGTCTGGCTGTTCGGCTCGAAGAAGGATCACCCGGTCGGTGAAGACATCCGTTCACGGCTGATCCCGGGGCTGCGCGAGGAAGTGGTCAACCTGTCCGGCGAAACCAGCCTGGCTCAGGCCATCGACCTGCTGTCCTGCGCGGCTTCGGTGGTCTCCAACGATTCCGGGCTCATGCACGTGGCGGCGGCGCTCAATCGCCCGCTGGTGGCGGTGTACGGCTCGACTTCGCCGCAGTTCACGCCGCCACTGGCCGATCAGGTGGAGGTCATCCGCCTTGGTCTGGAGTGCAGCCCCTGTTTCGAACGCACCTGCCGCTTTGGCCACTACAATTGCCTGGTGCAGCTCGAACCACGCGTCGCCAATGAGGCGCTGGATCGGCTCGACACTCATCCGGTCGAGGTATAGCGCCGGATGCGAGTGCTGTTGATCAAGACTTCGTCGCTGGGCGACGTGATCCACACCCTGCCGGCGCTGACCGACGCGGCCCGAGCCATTCCCGGTATCCGTTTCGACTGGGTGGTGGAAGAGGGTTTCGCCGAGATTCCAGCTTGGCACCCGGCCGTCTCCCAGGTGATTCCGGTCGCCATCCGCCGCTGGCGCAAGCATCCGCTGCAGACCCTGCGCAGTGGTGAGTGGTCGCGTTTCAAGCAGCGCTTGCGCGACACCCGCTACGATCTGGTGATCGATGCCCAGGGCCTGCTCAAGAGCGCCTGGCTGACCCGCTACGTCAAGGCGCCGGTGGCCGGCCTGGACCGCAATTCCGCCCGTGAGCCGATCGCCACACGCTTCTATGATCGCCGCTACAGTGTGCCGCGTGCCCAGCATGCGCTGGAGCGTACACGCCAACTGTTCGGCCAGGCGCTGGGCTACAGCGTGCCCGCCGGTCTGGGTGATTACGGTTTGGATCGCGGCCAGCTTGCAGATCCGTCACCTCGCCCTTATCTGGTATTCCTGCACGGCACGACCTGGGCGAGCAAGCACTGGCCGGAAGCCTACTGGCGTGAGCTGGCCGAGCAGGTCAGCGAACAGGGTTGGTCGATTCGCCTGCCCTGGGGCAACGAGGTGGAAAAGGCGCGAGCCGAGCGTATCGCTGCAGGCATCGAGGGGGCAGCCGTGCTGCCGAAACTCAACCTGGCCGGCGTTGCGAAGGTGATCGCTGGTGCCCAGGCCTGCGTCGCCGTGGACACCGGGCTCGGTCACCTGGCTGCCGCGCTGGATGTGCCTTGCGTGTCGCTGTACGGGCCGACGTTGCCCGGCCGCGTGGGCGCCTACGGCCGTTCGCAGATCCATCTGTGTGCCAGTGGCCCGGATGCCGGCAAGGGCGATCGCGACAAGCCGTGTTTCGATGATTTGCTGCCGCAGCGGGTGTTCACCGAGTTGCACGCGCTGCTGCTGGATATGGGGATAGACTGATGCCACAGAGCGAAGGGCCGATGCGCCTGGCTTTCATCCTCTACAAATACTTTCCTTTTGGCGGCTTGCAGCGCGATTTCATGCGCATCGCGCTGGAGTGCCAGGGCCGCGGTCACAGCATCCGCGTGTACACGCCGATCTGGGAAGGCGAAGTGCCGGAGGGCTTCGAAGTGGTCGTCGTGCCGGTCAAGGCGCTGTTCAACCATCACCGCAACGAAAAGCTCACTGCCTGGGTCCAGGCGGATCTGCGCCAGCGCCCGGTCGATCGCGTGGTCGGTTTCAACAAGATGCCGGGGCTGGACGTGTATTACGCCGCCGACGGCTGTTTCGAAGACAAGGCGCAGACCTTGCGCAACCCGCTGTATCGCCGCTGGGGCCGCTACAAGCACTTCGCCGAGTACGAACGGGCGGTATTCGCCCCCGAGTCGCGCACCGAAATTCTGATGATCTCCGAGGTGCAGCAGCCGCTGTTCGTCAAGCATTACGCCACGCCGGCCGAACGCTTCCATCTGCTGCCGCCTGGTATCTCCCTGGATCGCCGCGCGCCGGCCAATGCTGCCGAGATCCGCGCCGAGTTCCGCCGCGAGTTCAAGCTGGCCGATGACGACCTGTTGCTGGTGCAGATCGGCTCCGGCTTCAAGACCAAGGGGCTGGACCGCAGCCTCAAAGCGTTGGCCGCTCTGCCCACGGATTTGAAAAAGCGCACCCGGCTGATCGTCATCGGCCAGGACGACCCGAAACCGTTCCTGCTGCAGATCACCGCACTGGGCATTGGCGATCAGGTGCAGATCCTCAAGGGGCGCAGCGACATCCCGCGCTTCCTGCTGGGCGCCGACCTGTTGATTCACCCGGCGTACAACGAAAATACCGGTACCGTGCTGCTGGAGGCGCTGGTAGCGGGTTTGCCGGTGCTGGTGACCGATGTCTGCGGCTACGCTCACTACATCCGTGATGCCGATGCCGGTTGCGTGGTGCCCAGCCCCTTCGAGCAGAATGTGCTGAACCGTACCCTCGCCGAGATGCTGGCGGATGCCGAAGGTCGCGCAGCCTGGCAGCGCAATGGCCTGGCATTCGCCGATAGCGCCGATCTGTACAGCATGCCTCAGCACGCTGCCGATGTGATTCTGGCGCCGCGTTCGTGAGCGAATCAGCCGATCTGGCAGCCATTGGCCATGCCGCCGCGTCGTTAGGCGATCGCGGCCGTTTCAACGGGTTATCGTCACCTGCAGCAATCGCCGCGAGCGCGCGGCTCCTACAGGGGGGCTTATGCGCCTGATCCTTGCTGAACCGTTCAAGTCCCTATGGGCCGGCAAGGATGCCTTCGAAGAAGTAGAACGCCTGCAGGGCAAGGTCTATCGAGAGCTGGAGGCACGCCGTACGCTGCGTACCGAGGTCGACGGCAAAGGCTACTTCGTCAAGATTCACCGTGGTGTTGGCTGGGGCGAGATCCTCAAGAACCTCGCCACTGCCCGCCTGCCGGTGCTCGGCGCCGGTCAGGAATGGAAGGCCATCGAGCGCCTGACCGGGGCGGGTGTGCCGACCATGACAGCCGTGGCGTATGGCGAGCGCGGCAGCAACCCGGCGCAGCAGCATTCCTTCATCGTTACCGAGGAGCTCGCGCCGACGGTCGACCTCGAGCAGTTGACCCTGGGCTGGGCGCAGCAGCCACCGCAGCCAGGGCTGAAGTGGCCGCTGATCCGTCGCGTCGCCGACATGACCGGGCGCATGCACGCTGCCGGGGTCAATCACCGCGACTGCTACATCTGCCATTTTCTGCTGCATACCGACAAGCCGTTCAGTGCCGCAGATTTCCGGCTGTCGGTGATCGACCTGCACCGTGCCCAGTTGCGTCCTGCGGTGCCGCGGCGCTGGCGCGACAAGGACCTGGCCGGGTTGTACTTTTCGGCGTTGAATATCGGCCTGACGCAACGCGATTTCCTGCGTTTTCTCAAGGGCTATTTCGCGGCTGCCGGCAGTGCCCGCCCGCTGCGCCAGATCCTGCGTGACGAAGCCGTACTGCTGGCCTGGCTGCAGCGCAAGGCCGAGCGCCTGCTTTCGCGTTATGCACGCAAGTATGAAACAGGGGGCAGCAGCCATGAGTGAGTGGCGCGTTACCGCGCTGGCGACCCCAGAGGCTGCCAGGGCCTTTGCCAGCCTGGATGCCGTGTTTGCCCTGCAGGGCGAACCGATCACCCGTGACCCACTGTCGGACGTGATCCGCGTGGAGTTCGACGGGCTGCGCTATTACGTCAAGCGCTACCATGGCGCGGGTAAGGGCGCTCGACGCTTCATCGGCAGGCCGCGGGTCAAGGCCGAGTGGCAGAACCTCAAGCATTTCGCCGCCTGGGGCATTCCCACTGCGCCGATCGCCGCCTATGGCCTGGAGCGCAAGGGCAGCGCATTCGACCGTGGCGCGCTGATCACCCAGGAACTGGTCGACACCATGGATATGTCGCGCCTTGCCGACAGCAACGACGCGCGCCTGCGTGATCGTGCCTGGGTCGAGGATGTCAGCTGCCAGTTGGCCAAGGCCACGCGTACGCTGCACGACCACCACTTCGCGCACAACGATCTGAAGTGGCGCAACTTGCTGGTCGACGAGCACCGTCGCCTATATTTCATCGACTGCCCAACCGGCGCATTCTGGTGGGGGCCTTTCCTGCGCCGGCGTATCGTCAAGGACCTGGCCTGCCTGGACAAGGTCGCCAAATACCACCTGTCGCGCACTCAGCGGCTGCGTTTCTATCTGCAGTACCGGCGCCGCGAGCGTCTCAACGACAGCGACAAGCAGCGCATCGGCCAGATCGTCCGCTATTTCGAGGGAAGAGAATGAAGGACTACATCGACAGCGAGGATCGCTCGCTGCTCGAACGTCACGAACTGGCCAGTTTCGAGGCGCTGTGGGCGCTCGAGCTGCACGCGGTAGACGAGCCCAACAAGGCGCCCCGTGGCGGCTGGAGCTCGGTGTACCGACTCGATCTGGATGGTCGTGGCTATTACCTCAAGCGCCAGAGCAACTACCTGACGCGCAGCTTGGAACGCCCACTGGGTGAGCCGACCCTGTCGCGCGAATTCCGTAGCATTCGCCGCTACAGCCGTCTGGGCATCCCGGCCATGAGTGCGTCGTTCTACGCCGAGCGGCGCATCGCAGGCGAGCGCAGGGCGATTCTGTTGACCCGTGCACTGGATGGCTGGCAGGACCTCGACAGCTGGTTGCCGGGCTGGACGGCGCTCGCTGCCGAGCAGCGCCTGGCCATCGTCAACGCCTGTGGCGTGCTGGCCCGTCAGGTGCATGAAAAAGGGCAGTTGCACGGTTGCTTCTACCCCAAGCATATCTTTCTGCAACCCTGTGGCGATGGCTTCGCTGCGCAACTGATCGATCTGGAGAAGACGCGTCCGCTGTTCTTTGGCGAGCGTGACCGAATCAAGGATCTCGAACCTCTGTTGCGGCGTACCAATCCCTGGAGTGATGAGGATACGGTCGCGTTCCTGGCTGCCTATTTGGGCAGCGAGCAGAACGTGGATCATTGGTTGCAGCGCCTGACGGCGCGTTTCAAGGACAAGGCTCAGCGCCCATGAAACTCGCTTTTCTGACCGACGCGGGCCGTAGCCCCGAACTGCCGCTGCTGATCGAAGCGCCGGCAGGCCAGACTCTCGAACTGCACAGCCTGCTGCGTGTGCTGCCCGGTCAACGCTATGTGGGCCGGGCGCAATGGCAAGGGCGTGCGGTGCTGGCCAAGTTGCTGGTCGGCGGCAAGGCCGAGCGGCATTACGCCCGCGAACTGCAGGGCGTCCAGTTGCTGGCGCAGCAGGGCCTCAGCACGCCCCCGCTGCTCGAGCATGGATCGATCTCCGGGGAGGGCGGCTGGCTGCTGTTCGAGTTCCTCGAGAGCGCTCGCAGCCTGGCTGACGACTGGCAGGCGGTGGCCGATCAGCCCTGGCTGAGTGATGCTCAGCAGCAGGTGTTGGGCGAGGCCCTGGCAGTGATCGCCGAGCTGCACGGCAAGGGGCTCTGGCAGGAGGACCTGCATCTGGACAACCTGCTGCGTCAGGATGGCCGCCTGTTTTTGATCGATGGCGGCGGAATCCGCGCCGAAACGCCGGGGCAGCCGCTGTCGCGAGACAAGGTGCTGGCCAATCTCGGGCTGTTCTTCGCGCAGTTTCCCGGGACCATCGACGGCTTCGTCGAAGAGCTGCTGGTGCATTACCTGCTGGTCAATGGCGAGCATGCCCTGCCGCTGGAGGTGCTGCTCAAGGCCGTGAGCAAGGCGCGGGCAACGCGCATGCAGGCGTTCATGGCCAAGATCGAGCGCGATTGCACGGCCTTTCGAGCCTCCAGCAGCGCCTCGCGCCTGCAGGTAGTGCGGCGGGAAGACGATGCGCTGCTGGCGCCGTTGCTGGCCGACCCGGACGCGGCGATTGCCGCAGGGCAGCCGCTCAAGCTGGGCGGCTCGTCCACCGTGGCCCGGGTCGAGCAGGCTGGTCGACAGCTGGTCATCAAACGCTACAACATCAAGGGCTTCGGGCACTGGCTGAGGCGCTTCTGGCGGCCGAGCCGTGCCTGGCACAGCTGGTGCGAGGGCAATCGTCTGGATTTCCTCGGCATTGCCACGCCCAAGCCACTGGCCGTGCTCGAGCGTCGTACCCTGTGGCTGCGCCGTCAGGCTTATCTGATTACCGAACACACGCCGGGTGTGGATATAATTGCCCGTTTCGCGCCCTACCAGGCAGACGAGTTGCCGCCCGAGGCGGATCTGCAGGCGCTGGAGAGCGTGTTCGCCGCATTGTTGCGTGAGCGCATCAGCCACGGCGACTTCAAGGGCAACAACATCCTGTGGCAGGCTGGCCGCTGGGCGCTGATCGATCTGGATGCCATGCAGCACCATGACAGCGCCAGCAGTTTCAAGGCCGCCTATGCTCGGGATCGCGCGCGTCTGCTGCGCAACTGGTCGGCACAGAGCGCCCTTTACCAGGAGCTGGACCGGCGTTTGCCGACTATCACCTGAGCCCGCTCCAGGCAGGCTTGGCGAAACCAAACAATCGCGTTTGTCGACGTTCGGCAAGCGCACTAAGAGGCTTTATCCGTGGCATTGACGATTCTTGGCCTTTCCGGCGCCCTCAGCCATGACCCATCCGCGGCGTTGTATATCGACGGCAAGTTGATCGCGGCTGCCGAAGAAGAGCGCTTCGTGCGCGACAAGCACGCGAAGAATCGCATGCCCTACGAGTCGGCCAAGTTCTGCCTGGAGCAGGCGGGCATCAAGCCGTCGGACGTCGACGTGGTGGCGATTCCCTTCGCTCCGATCAGCCTGTTCGGCAAGGAACGCTGGCACTACGCCAAGCGCTACTGGTATGCGCCGGATCGTGCCCTCGACGCCATTCTCATGGGTAACCGTCGCTATAAGCGCTACCGCAAGAAGATCGTCTGGTGCCTGGAGCAGCTCGGCTTCGACGCCAAGAAGGTCAAGATCGAGCCGGTCGAGCATCACCTGGCTCATGCAGCCAGCGCCTATCACTGCTCGGGGTTCACCGAGAAGACCGCGATCCTCGGTATCGATGGCAAGGGCGAGTACGCCACCACCTTCTTCGGCTATGGCGAGAACGGCCGCATCCACAAGATCAAGGAATTCTACGATCCGGATTCCCTTGGTGGCCTGTATGGCGCGGTCACCGAATTCCTCGGCTTCGAGATGCTCGACGGTGAATTCAAGGTCATGGGCATGGCGCCCTATGGCGATGCCAGCAAGTACGATTTTTCCCGTCTGGCCAAGTTCGAGAACGGCGAGCTGGTGATCAACACCGACTACGCCAACGTCATCGGCCTGCGTCGCTACAAGGAAAAGGGCAAGGGCTTCTACTTCTCGCCCAAGCTGATCGAGTGGTTGGGGCCCAAGCGCGAAGGCGATATCGCCGACGATCCCTACATCCACTATGCCGCCAGCATGCAGGCACTGTTCGAGAAGCTGGCGCTGGAGATGATGGATTACTACCTGGGCGACATCATCCGCGAAACCGGCAAGATCGCCTTCGCCGGTGGCTGTGCGCTGAACGTCAAGCTCAACCAGAAGATCATCGCCCGCCCTGAGGTCAAGGAACTGTTCGTTCAGCCGGCTTCCGGCGACGCCGGTACCTCGGTCGGCGCCGCTGCCTACGTTTCTCACAAGCGCGGCGTGCCGGTCGAGAAGATGGAGCACGTCTACCTCGGCCCGGCCTATTCCAATGAAGACGTCATCGCGGCTTGTGCCCGGCACCCGCATGCGCCGAAATGGCAGCGGATCGACGACACGCCGCAGCGCATCGCGCAGATCATGGTCGACGGCAATCCCGTGGCCTGGTTCCAGGGCCGCATGGAGTTCGGCCCGCGCGCCCTTGGTGGTCGCTCCATCATCGGGTGCCCGAGCATCGCGGGCGTGGCCGACCGCATCAACGAACAGATCAAGTTCCGCGAGCGCTGGAGACCCTTCTGCCCGTCGATGCTCGATACCGTCGCCGAGCAGATGCTCAAGGTCGACCACCCGAGCCCGTTCATGACCTTCACCTTCGAGGTCAACGACGAATGGAAGGAGCGCGTCAGCGAAGTCGTGCACGAAGACGGCACTTCCCGTGCTCAGGTCCTCAAGCGCGAATTCAATCCGCGCTGGTACGACCTGATGCTGGAGCTGGAAAAACTCACCGGCAACGGCGTGTCCCTGAACACCTCGCTGAACCGCCGTGGCGAGCCGATGATCTGCTCGCCCACCGATGCGTTGAACATGTTCTTCGGCTCGGATCTGCAGTACCTGATCATGGAAGATATCTTGGTGGTGAAGGACGGCGTCTTGAGTGGCGATACGGTCAGCGGCGAGGAGCGGTAGGGGTGTCCGTTGCCCAGGTGCGATTGAAGGCGCTGCTGTTCAACGATACTTCTTCTGAAAATCACCACGGCTGCCAACTGGTGATGCGGCAGATTTTCACCTTGGCCGGGCAGGCAGGTATCGATATTCAGCGGTCCTGCCCGATGCACCACGATTGGCAGACGGACGCCGATCTGCAGCGCGACATTCGTGCTGCGGATCTGTGCCTGGTCAATGGTGAGGGCACCATGCACGACGATGCACCGCTGGCGATGCGCTATGGAGCGCTTGCCCGATATTGTCAGGAACATGGCGTTCCCTGCTTCCTGATCAATTCGGTCTGGCAGAACAATGACCGGCTCAATGCCCACGCTCACTGTTTTACCAAGCTGTTCGTGCGCGACACGATGAGCAAGGCCGCGCTGGCCGCTGTCGATGTGTCCGCGGAAGTCGTGCCCGACCTGACGTTGTCTTACCGGCACGCTGCGCCTAGCAGGCCCCGTAGCGGCATGCTGGTCAACGGTAGCGTTATCAATGAGCGGCTTGTCGAGGCATGGCGGATAACAAAGGTCAGGCAACACCTGCGTTATGTGAGCATTCGTACTCTTGCCCCTCTGCAACTGGGCAAGGGGTTCGACTTCTATTTGCGCAAGAACCTGCGCAAGCGCCTGAAGGCTTACCGGCGCATTGCCGCTAGTTATTTCCACTCTTACCCCGCCGATCTGCCTGCTTCTCTGATCGACAGGCTGCGCTGGCGTTATGCGGTGCTGTCGACGCGTCGGTTTCTAGGTCTTCTCGGTCGATCGGAGGGGGTGATTACCGGGCGCTTTCACCTGGTCACACTCTGCCTGGTCACCGGTACGCCCTTTTACGCCTTGCCTTCCAATACCCACAAGATCGAGGCCTTGCTGGCACAGGTCGGCCTGGTTGGGCGCCTTCAGCCTTCGTACGAACAGGCTGTCAATGCCGCCGGCCAGATCGCGTTCAGCGAGTCCGAGCAGGTGAGCATCGGGATCTTCCTGCAGCAAGCCCGTGTGCAGGCCGAGGCGATGTTCGCTGAGATGGCGCAGATCGCCAGAGTCGCTCAGCAACACTGAGATCTTTTCATGTGCAGGTGGACTATCCGCCTGCGCAGTCAGCTCATCGCCCCGATGGGCGCCATCTTGCCACCCCCATAGCCGGGTCAAATCCGCCATCCCCAGGCGTAATTTCGTCATTCATCGAAAACATTGAACCTGACGATCTCGTCAGTTTTCTCAACGACGTCAGTCCAAAAGTTTGACTAGGTATTTCGGGCGCCGTGGCTCGGGAATTCAATGCCTGGTCGAACGCTGACTATCGCGCGCACTGCAACGCAGCGCGCTTCGTTACCATGGACAGAGTCGGAATCGATGGATACTAATAAGACGAGTCAGGTATGGGTGCTGCAGATATGCCATGGCTACGATGGGCCGTTTCTTGATTGCGCCCGACAGTACGGGGTGCTTTTCGCGAACACGCCATACAAGGTTTTGACCGTTTACCTGACCGGGGAATACAGCGCCGAAGTGGAAAGAGGTTCTGCTTCCGATGAGGTGGTGTTTCTTGGTTATTCCAGCAGGGCCCTGAGAGGTCTCAAGCTCGGTGCAGTTCGTGCGATTCGTCGCATTGCCGCTGAGCGTAATTTCGCGCTGTGCATTGCTCATCGCTCGAAGCCTGCTTATGTGGCACTACTGGGCACGAAGCTTCCGGTGGTTGGAATCCATCATGCGTTCGGAGATTACGAGCGCCGTTCGCGCCAGCTCTTCGCCAATCTGTTTCGCAAGCGCTTGTATCTGTTCGGCGTCTCCGACGCGGTGCGCGATGACTTGCGCGCCTGTCTGCCAAGCTGGCCATTGCAGCGAATTCAGACGCTCTACAATCGTATCGATTTGCAGGCCGTTGAGGCGGAGCAATTGTCCCGCTCTTGCGCGCGTGAGGCCCTTGGGTTGCCTGAGGGGGCCTGGGTAATCGGCAACGTCGGGCGGCTGCATCCAGACAAGGATCAGGCGACGCTCATTCGTGCTTTCGCCGACGCGTTGCCGACCTTGCCGGGAAACAGTCTTTTGGTGATTGCTGGTAAAGGTAGGCTGGAGGCCGAGCTCAAGGCTTTGGTCGAGACGCTGGGCATCACCCAGCAGGTTCGCTTCCTGGGGCAGGTTCCACACGCCCGGCGTTACTTCACCGCTTTCGATGCATTCGCGCTGAGCTCGGATCACGAGCCGTTCGGCATGGTCCTGCTCGAGGCAATGGCTGCGGGTTTGCCTGTGGTGTGTAGCGATTGTGGTGGTGGGCGTGAGGTGGTTGGCGAAAAAGGCCAATTGTTCGCCTTTGGGGACTGGCACGCGTTGTCCGATAGCCTGCAGAAAGTCGCATCGGTGAGCCAGGGTGAGCTGGATCACCTTCGCGAGGACATGCGTAAGCGGCTGCAAAGTCGATTCGTCGACTCGGCCGTGGCACCGTGTTTCTTCAGCGCGCTCTCTGCGTGGCCTGCGTGTCGGTTGTGAGCGAAACGGTACGCTCCATTCGACCCCTGGTGAGCGTCATCGTGCCTTGCTACAACTACGGTGCCTACGTCGGCGATGCATTGCGCAGCATTTTGCAGCAGGACTACGAAGCCATAGAGTTGATCGTCGTCGACGATGGTTCTACCGACGACAGTGCCTTGCGGATCGAGGAGGCTTTGCAGGACTGGCGCCGGTACCCGAACATTCGCCGTGCCGAGTTTGTCCGTCAGCATAACCAGGGCGTCAGTGCAGCGCTCAACAAGGGGCTAGAGCTGGCTTGTGGGGAGTTCGTGGCGACCTTCGATGCCGATGATGTGATGGTGCCCGGGCGTCTCGCCCTGCAGGCCGATTATCTCATTGCGCATCCCGAAGTCGGTTGTCTCGGGGGGCGTGCCTTGCGAATCGATCAGCAGGGTCAGGCCTTGCCCAAAAAAGACAAGGCCCGCCAGGTGCGCCGTTATGACTTTGCCCAGGCCCTGGCGGCGGCCTTGGTGGTTGGCGGCAATCTGGTTATGTACCGCCGCGATGCGATGATCGCTGCGGGGGGATATGATCCGGCACTGCGCGTACAGGATTTCCAGATGACCCTGAAAACGGCTCATTCTGGTTACCTCATCGATGTGCTTCCTGCTGCGGTCACGCTGTATCGCAAGCATGGCAATGGCTTGTCGGGCAATTATCTGGCCGAATACCGTTATGGCATGCAGTTGCTGGATCTTTATCGTGAACATCCGGCCTACGAGTCGGGCAAAGCCCGTCTGCTCACCAAGATCCTTGGGCCCGCAGTCACTCATGACAAGCGATTCGCCTGGAGTCTGTTTGCCGAAATTCCCCTGCGTCAGTGGGATCGTCAACTGCTCAAGCGCCTTCGCCACCTTCTGTTCAAGCGTCAGCGTGGTTAGGTGGCTGGTGCTTACTTAACGGTTGTCAGTACGGGATGAAAGAATTCGATATGCCTGTAGCGGTCCCTTACCGCTGCGGGCCACTGCTTTTGGATGGATATTGAATCATGCTGGAGATGCCAAGGGCGGGTGCGCCGGTTGCGAGCGAGCGCAAGTACCTGATTATCGATGGAATAGGTGGTGTGCCACTGGGCCGTGAACTGTTCGATGCGTTTTTGCAGGCCGGCAGCCGAGCTGTCCACTGGGATGCGCTGAAACAGAAACCCAGACAGTGGTACGGGTTGTCTTCGGCGCTCTTCAAGGCCCGTAACAAGGCCCGGGATCGGGAGGGTTTCTCGCACTTGCCGCGTCTGTCTCTGGAACCACTGCGCAGAGTGCTGGAGCAGGAGGCACCTACTCATGTCTTGGTGGTCGGTTTCCTCTACAAGCACTATGACGTCGCTCAAGTGGCCGAAATGGTACGCAGCGCTGGCGCCCGCTTCATCCTCTACGATACCGATAGTTGCAACCTCTATTCGAAACGTCGGGAGTTCCTTTATTTCATCGAGCAAGAGCTACCCCGCTATGACCAGCTATTTTCTTTCTCTGAAACGACTACGCGTTTTTTCCGTGAAACACTGGGCCTGAATGCACTGCATTTGCCGTTTGGAGCGGTGGTGGTTCCAGAGTTGGGAAAAGACAAGGATCGCGACGTCCTGTTTGTCGGTAGTGCCGATTTGCGTCGGGTTTTCCTGCTGGAAAACATCCGTGAAAATCTGGCCATACGCGGCAATCGCTGGCGCCGTAACTACTCGCTCATGTCCTCGTCGCTGCGCGAGTGCGTCGATGATCGCCCTGTCTGGGGAGAAGAGCTTCAGACGCTGTTGCAGAGCTCACGGATAGTGCTGAATATCACTCGATCGGATTTCTATGGCGCCGAGACGGGTGTGAACCTGCGAATATTCGAGGCAGTAGCTGCGGGTTGCTTCCTGTTGACCGATTATTGCGAGGAAATCGCTTCGCTGTTCACCCCTGGGCAGGATATCGAGGTGTTTCGTTCTGGTGCGGAGCTGAGCGAAAAGGTCCGTTATTATCTGGCTCATCCGCAAGAGCGCGAGCGCATTGCGCAAAATGGTCGAGCGCGCTTTCTCGAACACCATACCTGGGCGAATCGCGTCGGACGTATTCTTGCCTGTGATTGACCCATGGCTTTATCAGGCTTGCCCTGTATTTCCTGAGATTATGTTTTCTTATGACTGATTCCGTTGCGGGCTCGCCTGAGTTGCCCGCTTGTTTCGATGTGGTAATTCTCAGCTTCGCCAAGGATGAAGCCTTGCGCCAGGTTACCGAGCATTGCCTGGACTCGCTCGTCGCGTCTGAAGACCCGGCGAAGATCCGTTTCCGGGTTTGGGTGCTCGAGTCGAATGCCGACAGCCCTGTGTATCGGCAGCCTGGAGTAACGACGCTGTATCCCAGCACGCCTTTCAATTATCACGCATACATGAATCTGGGTATCAGAGAGGGCCAGGCCCCCTTCGTTGCCATTTGCAACAACGACCTGTCCTTTCATCCCGGCTGGGCATCCGAGCTGCTTCAGGTGTTCGAAAGTGATCTCGGGGTCAGCAGCGCCAGCCCGGCTTGCTCTCTGCATCATCCGCGCAATGGTTTCGCTCTGCGTAGTGGTGTTTATCCCGGCTATGGAGTGTTGCGCGAAATATCCGGCTGGTGCCTGGTGTTTCGTCGTTCGATTCTGGATGTCATTGGCGAGCTGGATGAGCGTTTCTACTTCTGGTACGCCGACAACGACTATGCGCTGACGCTGCAGTCCCATGGGCTCAGGCACGTTCTCGTTACCTCCTCCGTTGTCGATCACCTCGATAGCCGGACCTTGAGTACACATACCTCGGCGCGGCAGTGGCTGATGACCAAGCGTTCCAAGTACACCTTCGAAGAGAAATGGCATGGCAAGGGGCTGGGCTACCTGACCCGTAAAAAACTCAAGCTGTACCTCAAGTTCCCGCTCTACTATTTCGGATTGAAGAAAATCAAATGACCGGCCTTCCACTCGTGCGGAGCATCATTTGATCTCCATCGTCATCTGCAGCGCCCAGTCGGCGCGCTTGCAGGCAGTTGCCAGTAATATCGCAGCGACCATCGGGGTCGAGTACGAGCTTATCGCGGTGGACAACAGCGTCGAGGGCCGCGGGCTCTGCGAGGTCTACAACGAAGGTGCGTCCCGAGCCAGTCACGAGTTCATCTGCTTCGTTCACGAAGACGTCGAATTTCTGAGCGCTGGGTGGGGGCAGCTTGCCATCTCTCATTTCGCGGCTGACACCGAGTTGGCAATGATCGGCCTTGCGGGAAGTCGCTATAAGGCGAGAGTCCCATCCGGCTGGCACAGTGGGGACGAGGACGACCTGTGCATCAATGTGCGCCATGGCGTTTCACGTGAGGGTGCGACACTCGCCTTCGCGAAGCCGGATGCATATGCCGCAGCGAGTTGCGTTCCCGTGGTTGCCCTGGATGGTGTCTGGATGTTCGTCAGGCGCTCGGTCTGGGCCGCGGTTCGTTTCGACGAGCGTTTGAGGGGCTTTCATTTTTACGATGTCGACTTCAGTCTCCTCGTTGCCCAGGTTGGCAAGGTTGGCGTGGCTTTCGATATCGATCTGCTGCACTTTTCCCTTGGCAGTTTTCGTGAGGCCTGGGCGTTGCACGCGCTCGCCTATGCCGCAGATCCACCTGTGCAAATGCCGATGCACAGCGTTTCCGATATGAGCGAGGCGCAGATCCGCCGCAAGGAAGCATTGGCGGTGCGTTACTGGTTGCGTTTGCTGAGGCGGGCTCATCTGCCATTGTCGATTCGTTTGCGATGGCTGAGAGGTGTGAGGATTCGACGATATCCCTCGCTCTGGCGTGTGGCGCTAAGATTCCTGCTGCGCTAATGCCCGGCGTGAGTGATTTCGCGATAGCGAAAGAGCGAAGCGCCGAGGAGGTAATCGGCAAGCATGCTGACATCAACCGTCGATCTGAGCAGGGTGATGAGCTCTCCAGCGTTTGTAAATGCGGGCAGAGCCTGAGTCTCGAGATTCAGGCTCGGAGCACGGTAAACAGCGCAGGGAACACCGAACAGAGTGACTTCGAACAGACTGGTGGTGTTGAATCCCACCGCCAGATCATAGCGCTGAGTGGCTAGCGTCTGCGTAAGCGTTGAGCTGTCGTCGAGTGTCGCGCGTGCAGGCAGTGCTTCGATGAGTGCAGCATTGCCTGCAAGTAGCGGATGCAGACGAATGGTCAACTGGTAATTTTCTGGCAGTTCGGCCAATTCGCTGAGCAGTTTCACGCTGTCCGCGACATAGCGTTTGCCCGGCAGCAGGCAAAGGATATGCGGGCCAGCCGAGGTCGATCGCTCGATGGCAACTGGTTGTTGATGTGGCGGGTTGATATAGCCAGCAACCTGTATCTCGAAATCGGCCGCCTGGCCACGATCACGATGAAATGCATCTATTTCCGCTCGGCAGAACTCGCTCCAGACCAGCAGCGTCTGCGCGGTGACATTTTCATAGTTGATGATGTCGATGGGGCTTTCGTTACGGTAGCGATGATACAGACCATGTTGTAGCGAATAGGTCCTGATACCTCGCTGTCGGCAGGCGCTGACCAGAAAACACTCGGGTATATTGGCGCTGTTGTAGCTTACCAGCGAGGTTATCCGTTCGGTGATTCCATATCTTTCGATGGCTTTCATGTGCTTGATGGTGTAACAGAGCGCGCTGAATATATAGAACCGCTCAACAAAGGGTTGCTTGCAGGTGCGCACTATTTTCAATGCCGTATACATGGCCGACCAGTCCAGAGATTTGTAGGCATCTTCCTTGATGGCCGGTATGTAGCAGGTGCTGAGCTTCCTGTCGGATGCCAGCTCGCGACCGATACCCAGAGCCAGTCGTGTCTGGTCGTCGCGGTCGCAATGCCAGATGTAGGTATCTCCCGTCAATTCGTCGCGGCAGCTGTAGCGCGGCGTCAAACGAATCAACTTGATGGCCCTGCGAATTTTCTTCAGCGCAGGTCGATTATCGAAGAACAGATGGGCGAGTACCGCTGAGGCAGGGTTGCATATACTTTGTCCTGCATAAGTGGCGTGCTTGAGATTTTCTTTCGTTTTAGCGTAGAGGCTGTACATGATTCGACCTGTGGGGCAGCGGTGCGCTGTACTCGAAAAAACCGAAGCGAGAAGCAGAGCCTGTTCTTTCCTGCGAGATATGGATGCGTCGCAAGGAGGTGCGGTGTGGGGAAAACAGTAGTTTTTCAGAAGGGCAGTCTCGGGCGCAAACAAATCAATGCATTGCTGGCGCTTTTCGAGGGGCTGGTCGAGTTCGCGCCAGGCCGGGCCGTGGCGAAGATATATCGCGAGGATGATTCGATCTTCGTCAAACGCTACAGGCGCTCGATGAAGCCCTGGTGGAAGCGAATCCTGCGCCGGCCCTATCGTTCTCCGCTGCGAAGCGAGGCGATGCTGCTGTCGAGGCTGCAGGCACTGGCGTTCCCCGCCCCGAAGCCGCTCATGTATGCGGAGTCACGCCATCCCGGGTTTCATGAGAGCCTGCTGCTGACCGGTTTCCTGCCAGGTGTGCCTTTGGCTACCCTCAGCGGAGACCGGCTGCTGACAGGGGCGCGTCAGGCCCTTGCTCTCTTGGGGCGGTTGCATGCCCACGGCATCGTGCACGGCGACTGCAACCCATACAACTTTCTGATTGCAGAACATGCTTATGTTCTGGATTTCGAGCGGGGCGGAGATTACAGCCAGCAAGGCGCCGTGGAGGATTTCAGGAAGATAATGCTACGGTTGGACGATCTTGGGCTCGATGCGTCTGGCTTGTCCGAGGTTGCAGGCGCTTATGGTGACGCAGCCGGTACGCCGTCATTCGATGTGCAGGCATTGCTCGATGAGCTGCGTGGCATGGCCTTTGTGCGTAAGCCGACACGCTGGCGCCCGCCTCAGGAGCTGCATCTCGCTCGTTCTGTCGACTGAGCCTGCAAGGCATTTTGTCGCTCGCGGTGCGGTGCTGTTCAGCTCTGGGCTGGACGAGTCGGGTGACCGGCTTCCATGTCGATTTGGTTGCAGGGTCCCTGATGGTACAATCCTGCGCTTCGCCCCAGAGCCTCCATCTCATGCCTGATCCAAGCGCTAATCCATCGTCCATCTCCAGCTTCAAGCTGTATATGCGGCTGTTGAGCTACATGAAGCGTTACTGGTTGATGTTCGGGATCAGTATGGTCGGCTACATCATTTTCGCCTCTACCCAGCCAATGCTGGCAGGCTTGCTCAAGTACTTCGTCGACGGGCTCGCCGCGCCTGAAGCCGGGGCTGTCGAGCTGCCACTGCTGGGTAGCATGCAACTGCTTTATGGCGTGCCGCTGGCGTTGCTGCTGATTACCATATGGCAGGGCATCGGCTCCTTTCTCGGCGGCTATTATCTGGCACGGGTTTCACTGGGGCTCGTTCAGGACCTGCGCATAGCGCTTTTCAACAACCTGTTGACCCTGCCCAATCGCTATTTCGACAATCACTCCACGGGTTATCTGATTTCCCGTATCACCTACAACGTCGGTTCGGTTACAGGGGCGGCCACCGACGCGCTCAAGGTGATGGTGCGTGAAGGTCTCACGGTTGTATTCCTGTTTGGCTACCTGCTGTGGATGAACTGGAAACTAACCATGGTCATGGTGGCCATTCTTCCGCTCATCGCTCTGATGGTGAAAAGCGCCAGCAAGAAGTTTCGCAGCCAGAGTCGAAAGATTCAGAGTGCCATGGGCGAGTTGACACATGTTTCGTCCGAGACGATTCAGAATTATCGCGTGGTACGCAGCTTCGGTGGTGAGCGCTATGAGCGAGAGCGCTTCCATGAGGCGAGCGAGGACAGCACCCGCAAGCAACTGCGCATGACCCGTACCAGCGCCATCTACACCCCCAGCCTGCAGCTCGTGAACTATGCTGCGATGGCGTTTCTGATGTTTCTGGTGCTGTTCCTGCGGGGCGATGCCAGCGTCGGTGACCTGGTGGCCTACATCACCGCGGCGGGCTTGCTGCCCAAGCCGATCCGTCAGCTCTCGGAAGTCAGTTCGACCATCCAGAAAGGTCTGGCTGGTGCTGAAAGCATCTTCGAGCAACTGGATGAACAGCCGGAGCCGGATCAGGGCACGGTCGAGAAAGAGCGGGTTACCGGGGCACTTGAGGTGCGGCAACTGAGCTTCACCTATCCGGGGACCGAAAAGACCGTACTACAAGACATCAGCTTCACCGTCGAGCCAGGTCAGATGGTCGCTCTGGTCGGCCGCTCGGGGAGTGGCAAGTCGACATTGGCCAATCTGATCCCGCGTTTTTACCAGCATGGCGAAGGGAAAATTCTTCTCGACGGTACACCGGTAGAGGAATACCGCGTGGAAAATCTGAGAAAACATATCGCCCTGGTCACTCAGCAGGTCTCGCTTTTCAATGACACCGTATTGAACAACATCGCTTACGGTGACCTTCGGCACTTGCCCCGTGAGGACGTCGAGCAGGCTGCGAGTGCGGCCTATGCCAGTGAGTTCATTGAGCTGCTTCCGCAGGGGTTCGATACCAAGGTGGGTGAGAACGGTGTCATGCTTTCCGGTGGTCAGCGGCAGCGTCTGGCCATTGCCAGGGCGCTGTTGAAAAGCGCCCCCCTATTGATTCTGGACGAAGCGACTTCTGCTCTCGACACGGAGTCGGAGCGCTATATCCAGGCTGCTTTGGACAAGGTCATGGAGGGGCGTACAACGCTGGTAATTGCCCATCGGCTGTCCACTATCGAGAAAGCCGACCTGATTCTCGTGATGGATCAGGGCCGTATTGTCGAGCGAGGCACCCATGAGTCACTGCTGGCGAACAACGGGTACTATTCGCGCCTGCACGCCATGGGACTTGATGACGAAGAAAAGGATGATGCTGAGGTTCCTGAACAGCCACCGCGTTAACCCGGTGCGCCGGTTGCAGGCGGCGGGTCGTTGGGAGGCGTTCTGAGTGATGCTTTATTAGCGCATCACTATTGCTGCAAATCCTTGCCGACATGTTGAGCCTTTTTGGCCTCCATCTTTGGGATAATGCATTCTTTGTTGTTGGCTACGTACGTACGATAGGCGCCGTGCGGCGCGTTGATCTCATCGTGTCGGGCTGAGTTCGCAGACAGATGTCGCGTGCTCCATCTGGAAACGGGAAATTAGGCCCGCCCTCAAATTTCACGTGGAATTCACAATGAGTTACTCACTATCGCCACTGTTTTTGATGAGTACGGTGATTTCTGCGTACAGCCAAGCGTCGATATGGCTTCGTATGGCCCTGTTCCAATCCGAGCCGAGCGGCGGCGCGAGTGTTCAACGGATAACTGATCATGGTTTCTCGCGTGCCTGGCCAAGTGGGAGCGATGCATTGCAATTTTCATGTCCTGAGGCTTTCAGGGCGCTTCACAAGAAAAATGGCAGCGCTGCTGCGCGCAGTTGCAGAACGCTCAGCTACGGCCTGAGCATGTTCTTCTGCGCGCGTGCGCGCCCGATCATGGACGATATTCGGGTTATCAAGGAGTTCTGATGGCTGATGTTATACAAGAGGCCAGTACCCGCTTGGCCGCATTGCCGGCTGACTGCAGGCTTGCCCTGGTCCCGTCGATGGGGCTTGGCGACGGGTGCATTTATCTGGTTCTGGCTGCCAATCTCGCCAGAGCCGGCTATAACGTGACGGTACTGAGCAACCACTTCGGCGCACTCAATGAATGGTTGCCACTCTTCGAGGCGCGCTGTCTGCCCGCTCCTGACGAGACGTTCGCCGTCCTGGACGATTTCGATCTGGTTATTTCCGACCTGGGCAGCATGCTTACGCGTCACGGTGAGGCTGCGAGTGAACTTGCGCGACGCTATGTCTTCGTTGGCACGCTGCGTGTGGACCCTCGTTTCATCGAGCAACCTGCAACTGAGGCGTTGGCGCGGCTGCCCGCGGAAAAGTCGCTTTTGCTGGCGCCCTTGGCTGCGGCTGCGGGCCCGCTGCGTTGCCTGCCTGATGACCATGCCAGCATGGTCGAGCAGGCCGTAGCCTTTTGCCGCTCTCGCTTGGGGCTGGCTCACGCCTGCGACGATATCGGCATGCAGGTGCCTTCGACGCTAGCGCACCGTCGCCACGCGCAGCGCGTGATGCTTCATCCGCTCTCCTATAACGCAAAGAAGAACTGGCCCGCTGAGAAATACCTGGCGTTGGCCCGGCGATTACGTGCTGCTGGCTATCAACCGCAGTTCGTTCTGTCGCCTAAAGAAAGGCACGAATATCTGCATGTATTCGAACCTGAATTCGACGTGCCTGAATTCTCCGACGCCAAAGCCCTTGCCGGTCATCTCTATGAGTCCGGTTATGTAATTGGCAATGACTCCGGAGTGGGGCATCTGGCTTCTGCTCTTGGCATCCCCGTCCTGACGTTGTACCGCAAGCGTAGCGATGGGTTTTGCTGGCGTCCGGGGTGGGGGCGAGGCCGGGTTGTGCGCCCGGCCTTTTCGTTGAGTTTTCTGCGGAATCACTGGGCTTTTTTCATGAGTGTCAATCGCGTCGCTCGCGGCTTTCGAGCATTGAGCCAGCAGGTTAAGGTGGGGCAGAAATGAGTGGCTTTGCAGCGATCACTATCGTCATTCCTGCCTATAACTATGCCTCTACCCTGGCCAGGACAGTTCGCTCCGTCATGTCTCAGCTGGGCGAAGATGATGAGCTATTGATCATCGATGATGGGTCGACGGATAACACGCCACAGGTCGTCGAGGCTTTGGAGGCGGAGTTTCCCGGACGGTTCAGGTCACTACGCAAGAGCAATGGTGGATTGGCATCTGTGCGCAATCTCGGGATCGAGCTGGCGCGTCATGACTGGTTGGTATTTCTCGATGCGGACGACGAGATGGCACCGGATAGCCTGTCGCTGATCCGTGCGCACTTGGCCTTGAATGAGCAGTCTCGCATGGTCATCGGCGGACATTGGTCGGTTGATCAGGAAGGTCGCCGTCGCCGGCATTCTCCCGAGCGTCTTCCTGATGCCCCCCTGCTGCGTGTGCGGGCCTACCTGCTGGACAAGACACTGAGCATTTCCAATGGCGCCTGCGTGATGCATCGCTCGATTTTTCAGGCGGGAAATTATCCCGAGCGCTTCCGTAATGCCGAAGATATTCCGGTCTTTGCGCAAACACTGGCGACCTATCCCGTTTCGCTTTTGCCAGAGCCGCTGGCGATGATTCACAAGCACAGCGACAGTCTTCGCCACGACTTCGTGTCGAGCCTCGCGGGAGGCGTTGGGCTGGTCGATGAGGTTTTTGATCGACTGCCGGCGGCGCTGCAGGAGCTACGCGCGCCTTTCTATCAGCAGCGTTGCCTTTCCCTATTTCGTAGTGCCTACCTGGCCGGAGATTTCAGGGCAGCGAAGCAGTTCTACTGCCAGGCCGTGAGCAGTGATTGGAAGGTGCTATTCAAGCTCTCCTACTCCCGAAAGGCGCTTCGCCTCTGGATGGGGCGACCTTATGGCTAAGGTTCTGAAAGTCCTGCAACTGCAGACTCGCTATAACGCTGCGGATACCAACTCCGATCTGGGGGAGCAGATTCTGCAAGGCTTGCCAGCCGAACGTTTCGATGTGGTCAACGCTTATCTCGAGGGACGGCCGGCGGAAGATGCGCAACATTCCGGCCGACGCCAGGTGTTCTTCGAATTCACTGAAAAGGACATGAGCGGGCTGCGTCTCAAGGTACGCAGGCGCTTGCTGGCGTTCTGTCAGGAGGAGGGCTTCGATGTGGTGCTGTTGCATCGCTTCAAGACCGTCAACCTGTTCATGCACCTCAACAAGACATTGCGCATCCCGCGATGCATCGGGGTGTCACACGGTTTTGGTGAATACGATCGCTTCTATCGGCGCTGGCAGGCCAGGCGATCGATCGACGAGTGCTGGCGCTTCGTTGGCGTGTCGCCGGCTGTAGCCGATTATCTGATCGCGTTGCGCTGTGGTTTTACCAGCGCCAATACGGTGGCGATAACCAACGCCCTGGATATCGACCTGGCTGAATCTCTTCAGCTGTCGCGCGACCAGGCACGGCAAGCTTTGGAGCTACCATCCGAAGCCCTGATCATCGGTGCGATAGGTCGGTTGGTGCCCATCAAGGGACACGTGTATCTCATTCGGGCATTTTCCGCCCTGAGTGACGAGTACCCGCACGTGAACCTGGCAATCATCGGTGGTGGCCGCGAAGCTGACAACCTGGCGGCGTTGATTGCCGAGCTTGGGTTGCAAAAGCGCGTGCATCTCTGTGGTACTCGGCCAGATGCCATGCGTTATGTGAAGGCATTCGACGTTTTCGTCATGCCCTCGCTGCAGGAGGGGCTTGGTCTTGCGTTGCTGGAAGGCATGTGCGGTCGATTGCCGGTACTCGGCTCCGACATTCCTGCGATGCGGCCCTTGCTGAGCGGGGCCGGTGGGCGTTCGTTCGCGCCTGGCGATGTCTCCTCCCTGACCGAGCAACTGCGTGCCTGTCTTGCTGACAGCGAGGCTGCGCGTGCCGAGGATGGGGAGCGTGCTTATCAGTACCTGCGGCGTGAGCACGACATCGAAGATTTTCGTAACAAGTACCGTGCGCTCCTCGAGGGTGATCGGCCGGTCGAAGGAGCGTTTACATGACAGAGATTCAGACCGGGCTGCCGCTGGTTTCAGTACTGATTTCCTCCTACAACCATGCTGACTTCATCGAGGCGAGCATCCGCAGCGTCTATGCGCAGGATTATCCCAATATAGAGTTGCTGGTGGTCGACGATGGCTCGCGCGACGACAGTGTGACGGTGATCAGGCAGCTGCAGGAAGAACTCGGGTTCGATTTCGTGGCCCAGGCGAACAAGGGGCTCTGTAGCACGCTCAATGAGATGATCGCTCGCAGCGCAGGTCGCTATATCGCTCCGCTGGGCTCGGATGACGTCATGCTCCCCGAGCGTCTGTCATTGCAGATCGCATTCATGGAGCAGCATCCAGAAACCGGCATCTGTGCCGGTGGTATCGTTCTGATCGACGGTGACGGAAAGCCGCTGCCTGACAAGAAGCAGCGTCATCGCCCCGCTCGGCGGCTCGATTTCGATGATCTGTTCATGGATCGAAAGCCTGGGCCACCTGCGCCAACCTTGCTATTTCGTCGCGACGCGCTCGAGACGGTTGGTGGTTTCGATCCATCCATTCGCATCGAGGATTACTACGTAGAGCTTCGTATCGCTCACGCCGGGTACTTCATCGACATATTGGCAGAGCCGCTCGCTCTCTATCGCGTGCATGGCAGCAATACTTACAAGAACCGCCGATTGATGATCGAGACCGAGCTCGCAATCTACAAGCGTTTCGAGGAGCATCCGGGCTATGAAGCGACTCGGTTGCGCTATCTGAACGCGATGTTTGCCAAGGTCGCGAATGAAGATAGGGCGTTGGCAGGTGAGTTGTTGGCTCAGATTCCTTGGCGCTCGCGCAATCTCAAGACGCTCAAGGGGCTCTGGCGCTACTGTTTCACACGGACTGCCTGACACCTGCACTTGGCGGCAAGTGCGGGATGTCCGTCATCCTTCACTGCGTCGCCGACAGCCATTTTTTCAGGTCGCGAGAAAAGCGCTCGGCGCTGCGAGTGCTGACGCTCTTTGCGTAGCCTGCTACCCAGTCTGCGCGGTGTTGCTCGGTTAGCCAGCCGATATCTTCCGGGTATCTCAGGATGTGCTGCAAATTGCGGCGGCGCTTCCAGGGGGCCAATGCATTGCGCTCGAGTTTCATGTCCGACAGGTCGATCAGGCCGAAGCTCCCGTCTGGCAGCAGCAGCACATTTCCCAGGTGCAGTGAGCGAAAGTACACGCCGCACTGATGCAGTTCACCGAGAAAGCTTCCGAAGCGCATCACGTCTCGAGAGCGTGTCGCAGCATCTGATTTGCGCAGGTGATTGCGCAGCGTGTCGCCAGGCAATGGCTGATAGCGCACCGCGCTGAGGCGGCGTTCACTGATCATCAGCACCTCGAGAACCTTAGGGGCGGAGATACCCAGGTTCAGCAGGCCGTTTGCATTGTCTGCGAACCGTTGCGCAGGCAGATCCCACAGATCGGAAGACAGCAGCCGCTTGCGCCGGTACAGTTTGAGGAAGTCGCCCTCCTTGAGTTCGGCGACCTTTATGCCCAGGCCATCCTCTTCAATGGTTCTGGCGTCCTTGAGCAGTCCGTCCAGCTGTGCGGGTTCGATACGCTTCATGCTTGCGACTGCCTATGCCGAATGGAAAGAGCGCATAGCAGCGCCAGTGGTATCCAGATCAGGAACCAGCTCTCGTTGGGACGTGAAAGATAATTGCCACCCTCGGTCAGTCCGGCACACAGTCCGTAGATCAATAGCGCCGATGCGATCTGGAAGTGCGGCTCTGCACGCAGGCGCAGGCAACGCGAAAGCGCGAATGCATACATGGCAGTCCACAAGCCAAGACCGATAAGCCCCAGTTCGAGGAGTACCGCGAGCTCGACATTGTGCGGGTCATGCAGCAGGTAGCCAACCCCGGCAATGTCGAAAACGAATTTGCTCTCATAGCCCGAGCCAAGCCAGAGGTGCTGGCCCGCCTGACGTACCGCGTCGGCCCAGAGCTCGGGTCGATATGACATGCCGCGCTGGAGAAGTATTTCCGGAAATGCCAGGTATGCGGCACTCGCCCCGATCAGCAGGGCGCCTAGCAGAAGGATCGCGCGTTTTCCGCTCATCAGCAGCATCCAGACGCTGGTCAAAGCCAGGCCCATCAATGGGGTCCGCGAACCTGTGGCGAGCAGCGCGGCCAGGAGGGGAAGAGCCATGAGAATTGGCAGCCAGTCATGGCGCTCACTGCGTGATAACCAGGCGGCCACCCAGTAGGTGCATAGAAACCCCAGCACATGGGAGGTCAGCAATGGATTGCGCAGAGCCCCGCTACCGATCAGCCGCTCACCTGGGGTTGCGTGCTGCAGGAACCACACGATATTGACGAGAGCCGCCAGTGCGCCCAAGCCGGCGCCGATGCGCAATGTTTTCAAAAGCAGGACTTCGCTCTTGAGAGCGATCAGCGCGCAACCTGCGAATAACATGAACACGTAGAGAGGCCGCTTGGCCAAACTGCCGAGGTCGTCTTCGGCACGGGTCCAGCCCATGCTGATCAGCAACCATGCAGTCAGCGCCAGGAAACTCAGCAGGACTGGCTCGCTCAGAATCGGTTTGATCTGCCTGGGTGCAAGTACGAGTCCTAGCAAAGCTGGGGCTGCGAACATGACGTAGTAGATTTTTTTGTAATGGCTGCCGTCACTGACCCAGAACAGACCAGTGAGTAAAACTAGATAGCCGAAGACGAGCCAGCGTCCAGCAATGAAATCGTGTATCCGGATGCATATGAGATGCGGCTGCGAGTTCGATACCTGCACTAGGGGTTCCAGCATGTCTACAAAAAGGGCGTTATCTTAATCCATCACCGCACAACTACCAGCGAATGCTGTGCTAGTCTTTCGCGCTTTTTTGACGGTACGCACATGCAGGTGAGTCTCTGGAGAGCCAAACAGCCCTTCTGCTCGGACATCAGCCTGCTGGCCAATGTTTCGGTCGGGCCAGTGCGTGAACCGTATGTTGCGCTATTCAATACCACTACGTCGGAGCAGGATGCCTGATGTTCAATCCCTTTCAGCGCTGGCGCGAACGCGGCTGGCGTTCGATCAGTGCCGAATGTTACAGCGAGATCTGGTCCCGTCTGGGGGGGAGTGTCGCGACCCATCCTGAGGTGGTCTCGCGGCTTTCTGCCATGGCTGGCATTCCCGTACGGTATCTGGGCTGGCCTCTGGAGGGGCAACTGCAGGCCGCTGTTCCCGTATGGGGTGGGCGCTTGGCTTTATCTCGCGATGTGCTCAAGCGCCGCGGTCAGCGTGACCTGTTCGATCTCGGCAATGCCGAAGTGATTTTGCCGATTGCCAAAGGGGCGATGGCGCCTGTGCGGCAACGCATGCGCTACCTTTCGGCTCTCCATCAGGGCAGCATCTCGACGCTCTGCAAGCAGCCCGAAGAGCTGGCTATCGCCCGGGAGCCGGAGGAATACAGCAAGAAGTTTCGTTACAACCAGCGCCGTGAATTGCGGATGCTGGAAGAGGCCGGCGGGCAGGTTTTGCCGGTTTCGCAGCTGTCTGCAGGCGAACTGGCAGCTATCTATACCGAGTTGTTCGAGAGCCGCTGGGGCTTCGCGGTGCCAGGTAAAGGGCATCTCGCCGAGGTCTTCGAAGCGTTGCGGGACTTCCTGTGGGGAAGCTATCTGCAACTCGACGGCAAGCCTGTTGCCGTTCAGGTCTTGTACAGAGTCGAATCGCCAGAATGGATCAGCATCGAATACATCAATGGTGGAGTTGACCCCGCTTCCCGTGATTTCAGTCCGGGCAGCGTGCTCAGCTTCATCAACACGCAGTCTGCGTGGGAAGAGGCTCGCTTGAAGGGAAAGGCTTTACGTTACTCGTTCGGCCGCGCCGATGTTGAATACAAGGATCGTTGGTGCAATCGCCAACCTGTTTTTCGAGTGTAAGTGTATGGAAGCACGCAAGCAGCAGTTGTTACGTCGGCATCGGCGTAACAAGCGCATTCTCATGGTCGTTGCCTTACCGGTTCTGGTCGCCCTCGACTGGTTCGGCTCATGGGGGACGGCGCCGGTCGTTCTCGTTCTGGCATGGATTGCCCACGAAGCCTGGTTTTCCGACCATCTGTTCTATTCGCCCAAAGACGACTATCGCTACGATTTTCCGGCAGACAGCCTGAGCCTGTCGGTACGCATCGGGCGCGATGGTCGTGTTGCGCCCGCTACTGCCGCATTGCCTGACAGTGCCGAAACACTGGTGCTGGCCGTTCACGTTCGCAGCAGTTGGCTGGGACGCTGGCTGGACCCGAATGTGCTGATCGGGGAAGGCGCGCATCTCGATCGACAGGACTTCGAAAGAGGCGTCAACGGGGTACGCTTCGTCAACCTGTCCGGTTGCCTTGCGGCGCTTCGTGATGGGCGACTGAGGGTGCGCGGGCGGTTCTGCAGGCTGTCCAGCGAGGCGACTCTGCATTGCTTCAGCAATCCCGACTATGCCGGTCGTCGGGTGATGGTCATCGCTCCGCATGCCGATGACGCCGAACTGGCCGCATTCGGGCTTTACAGCCGTTGTATCGAAGCCTCCATCGTGACACTGACTCAGGGCGAGATCGAGGCGAAGTTCTATCGGCGTCTGGGCCTGAGTGACACGGCGGCTGCGCGGCTAAAAGGTCGCCTGCGCAGTTGGAGCAGCCATACCGTGCCGCTGTGGGGAGGCGTGCCGCCGAGTCACTGCGTGCAGTTGGGCTACTACTGCATGCAGCTGACGAAAATGGAGGGCGAACCCAGCATGCCCTTCGTGTCATTGGAGTCGGGCGATTCGGATATCCGTAGCGTGCGACGTTTCAATCCGTTCAGGTTGCCTGGGGATACCGATGGGTTGCCTACCTGGAACAATCTGGTGGCCGATATGGCGGCGCTGCTGCAGCATTTTCGGCCCGAGGTCGTGGTCTTGCCTCACCCGCAGCTGGATCCGCATCCCGACCATGTCCAGTCCAGCAGGGCGCTGCACCAGGCAATCGAGCTCGGTGGCTGGCGCCCGGATGTACAGCTGCTTTACGCCAACCATCTCGCCGACAATGATCGCTGGCCCATGGGCCCTGCGGGCAATGGCGTAGCATTGCCGCCCTGTATCGAGCCGTTGCCTGCCGACAAGCTTTGGAGCCCGCTACTCGATGATCAGGAGCTGGTCGACAAGAGCCAGGCGCTGGCGATGCAGCACGATCTGCAAACGCCGCTACCCTTCAAGAAGCGTTTGCGTCGCTTCATTCAATGGTGTCTGGCGGCGCGGCGCTGGCCTCAGGCGGGCGAAGACGAATTCTTCCGCAAGGCGGTACGTCGGCACGAGCTTTTCTGGGTGCGACCGCTGGATCGCTGAACGTCGCTACCAAGGCCTGACGGCGGAGTGGCCATGGCCAATGTGCTATTCTCCGCGACGATTTTGCATATCCGGAGTTTCCGCATGAAGTTATCCATGCCCCGTTTCGATCAGGCCCCCGTTCTCGTGGTGGGCGATGTCATGCTTGATCGTTATTGGCACGGCGCTACCTCGCGTATTTCGCCAGAGGCTCCGGTGCCCGTGGTCAAGGTCGAGCAGATCGAGGACCGACCAGGCGGCGCGGCCAACGTTGCGCTGAATATCGCCGCGCTCGGTGCGCCTGCTGTGCTGGTGGGTGTCACCGGTGAGGACGAGGCGGCGGAAAGCCTGCGTCAGAGCCTGGAAGCCATTGGTGTGAAAACCTACTTCCAGCGCATCGAGAGTCAGCCGACCATCGTCAAACTGCGGGTCATGAGTCGTCATCAGCAGTTGCTGCGCATGGACTTCGAAGAGCCCTTCCATACCGACGCCGATGCGCTGGCACGGCAGGTCGAGCAGTTGCTGGATGAGGTCAAGGTGCTGGTGCTGTCCGATTATGGCAAGGGCGCCCTGCAGAACCATCAGGTGCTGATTCAGGCCGCACGGGCGCGAGGCATTCCTGTGCTGGCCGACCCGAAAGGCAAGGACTTCTCCATCTATCGCGGCGCCAGCCTGATCACCCCGAACCTCAGCGAGTTCGAGCTCATCGTCGGGCGTTGCGAAGACGAAGCCGAGCTGGTCAGCCGTGGTGCTCGCCTGATGCGTGAGCTTGATCTGGGTGCTTTGCTGGTGACCCGCGGCGAGCATGGCATGACCCTGCTGCGCCCGGACCATGCGCCATTGCACCTGCCCGCCCGCGCGCGGGAAGTGTTCGATGTGACGGGGGCCGGGGATACGGTAATTTCGACACTGGCAGCCTCCATCGCGGCAGGTGAAGAGCTGCCTCAAGCCGTTGCACTGGCCAACCTGGCTGCGGGTATCGTCGTCGGCAAGCTGGGTACGGCGGCGATCAGTACTCCCGAGCTACGTCGTGCGGTACAGCGTGAGGAGGGCTCCGAGCGTGGTGTGCTGAGCCTGGAGCAACTGCTGCTGGCCACTGAAGATGCTCGCGCTCATGGCGAGAAGATCGTATTCACCAATGGCTGTTTCGACATCCTGCATGCCGGTCATGTGACCTACCTTGAGCAGGCGCGTGCCCAGGGTGATCGTCTGGTCGTCGCGATCAACGACGATGCTTCGGTCAGTCGCCTGAAGGGGCCCGGCCGTCCGATCAATGCCGTGGATCGGCGCATGGCGGTGCTGGCCGGCCTAGGTGCCGTGGACTGGGTGGTGAGTTTCAGCGAGGACACGCCCGAGCGCCTGCTCAAGCAGGTTCAGCCGGATGTGCTGGTCAAGGGTGGCGACTACGGCATCGATCAGGTGGTTGGCGCCGATATCGTGCTGGCCTGCGGCGGCGAAGTGCGCGTCCTGGGGCTGGTCGAGAACAGCTCGACCACCGCCATCGTCGAGAAGATACGCAGCCGTTGAGCATCAACCCCGCCATTCGGCGGGGTTTTGCTATGCGCTCTGTAATCCTCGATAGTAGGATCCGGGCGGGGCGAGGTGCACATGCCCGCATGTCAGACCGCTGCAGCGGTATCCAGGCGAACTCTCGGTACCTGTGCCGTGCCGGCGCGGTTGGTGCCAGGGCCAGATTTGTGGGCCTTCGGCTTGACGTTCTGCAGCGCCAGCCAGTCCTTCCAGCGAATGCGTTCATCGCGCACCAGCCAGCCATCCTGGGCAGCAAAGCTCTCGGCCAGCCACAGGCCACGGGTGTTGGCAGGCACCAGTTGGCCCTGGCGCAGGGTCATCAGCTCTGCCGTCGGCCGGCCCTGTTCAAGGGGAATCAGATAGAGGTCCGGGCGGCTGTGATCCAGCCGCGCGATCAGCTTGCCGTTCTCCAGATGCTCGTCAACGTGCAGCAGGCTGGGCTGTTTGGCTTCCTTGGGCAGGTCCAGGCGCATGTCGTAGACCAGCTGCAACGAAGCCGTTGGCACGTGCACGTAAGCGCGGGGGCGTTCCAGCAAGGTCAGGTTACCGCACTGCACGGGGCGCGCTGCGCCGGACAGTGGGCTTAGCTGGAAGTGCACGCCATCGCGGTACCTGAGCGTCCCCTCGTAGGGTGCTGGTAGCCAGGTATCGCCGAAGCGTCCGTGCAGCCAGCCTTCGCTGGTTTCCAGCAGGCACTCTTCGGCCACTTCCTGAATTGCGGTCAGCAGCGGCAGGTTGAGTTCATGAGCCGGCACATAGCCTGAGATCAGCTTGAGCACGACGTCGCCACGATCGAGGCGTCGCTGACGCACCAGCAGCCAGTATTCGCGGCCTTGCCAATTCAGGGTCAGGCGCACCGAGACGCCCAGGTTGGCCAGCTCGACGGCGAAGCGCTGACTGTCGTTGAGCTCGACCGGCTTGCGGCGTTCCAGCACTTCGCTGAAGTTCAGCGGGCGGCCAAGGCTCTGATAGACGATACCGTCGGTCGAGGCTTCGACGAACAGCGGCATGGTCTTGAACGTGGCAGGGTCTTTCCGGGAAATGATACGCGGCATGTCGGCTCCTTCTTGCGTCGGGGTCGGCCGCATAAGCGGCGTCAATGGCGTGCCAAACACGCCAGTTCATCACTCTCCTGATTCTTTGTTACCGGTGTTGGTGCCCGCGATCACTTCAGCGGCCATGGCGACGTTGTGAGCCAGGTGCAGCGGGTTGATCGTGCCGACGATGGCACTGCCGACCCCAGGGTGAGCAAAGATCAGCTCGAAGCTTGCCCGCACCGGATCGACACCGCTTTCCAGGCAGACATGCCCGCTGGCCAGGGCTTTCTTGATCAGGATGCCTTTGGCGTGACTGGCAGCATAGTCCAATACCGGGCGCTCATGCTGCTCGCCCAGGTTGTAGGTCACCATCGCGCAGTCACCCCGCTCGAGGGCCAGCAGACCGCCTTCTGCCGTCTTGCCAGAGAAGCCGAAGCCTCGGATCAGCCCGGCCTGCTTGAGTTCGGCAAGGGTGTCGTAGACGGCTTCGTCGCGCAGGATCGACAGATCATCACCGTTGGAATGCACCAGGACCAGGTCGATGTAGTCCGTTTCCAGACGTTTCAGGCTGCGCTCCACCGAGCGGCGGGTATGGGCGCTGGAAAAGTCGAAATGCGACTGACCGTTGTCGAACTCCTCACCGACCTTGCTGACGATCACCCAGTCCTGGCGTTGGCCGCGCAGCAGTGGGCCGAGGCGTTGTTCGCTGATGCCGTAGGCTGGTGCGGTGTCGAGCAGGTTGATGCCCAGCTGGCGGGCGAGATTCAGCAGTTGGCGAGCCTGATGATCGTCAGGAATGGTGAAGCCGTTGGGGTATTTGACGCCTTGGTCGCGGCCCAGCTTGACCGTGCCCAGGCCCAGAGGGGAAACGCTCAGGCCGGTCGATCCTAGCGGGCGGTGCAGACCTTGCAGATCACGTATCAAAACGAGGTCTCCCAGGCGGTGCGGCCGATGACCGGGCGCGGCAGCTCGGGCAACGGCGGATGAACGGCGGGGCGGATGCCATCCCGTTCCAGGTGGCTCAGCACACGATCAGCGAAGTCCGGCGCCAGGGCCAGTTTGGTCGGCCAGCCGACCAGCAGTGCACCCTGGTCACTGAGAAAGGCGTTGTCGGGGCGAACCAGGCCGCTTTGCGCGGGTTCGGCGCGCTCCACCCGCAGCGTCGCCCAGCGGGCTGTGGACAAGTCCACCCAGGGCAACAATTGAGAGAGCTCCTTGCGCGCCGCCTCGATCTGCGCCGCTTCGTCGCGCGCCACGCCATCGGCTTCGGCAAGGTCGCCGCCGAGGTACCAGACCCATTCGCCATCGGCCCCTGGATGGCTGGTAACGGTGATACGCGGCTTGGGGCCGCCGCCCAGGCAGTGGGCGTACAGCGGCTTCAGCGTCGGCCCCTTGACCATCACCATGTGCAACGGGCGCAACTGCTGACTGGGCTGTGCGACGTTCAGGCTGGCCAGCAGTTCGGCATTGCCGCGACCTGCGCTGAGCACGATACGCTGCGCACGGATCTCCCGGCCATCGACGCGCAGGCCAACGAGTTGCCCGTCTTCGTGCAGGGGCTCGATAGCGTCGGCGGCGAGCAGGCTGTCACCGGCGAGATCGGCCAGGCGCGCAATCAGGCTGGGTACGTCCACCACCAGCTCGGCCAGGCGATAAACCTTGCCCTTGAATTTCGGGTTCTGCAGCGCGGGCGGCAACTGCTCGCCCTTGACCTGATCGACACGGCCGCGCACCGCCTTGCTGGCGAAGAAGCTGGTGAGGTTGCCGGCCAGGGTGCCAGGCGACCACAGATAATGAGCGTCGGAGAGCAGGCGTACGCCAGACAGATCCAGCTCGCCGCTGCCGTCCAGCGCCTCGCGCCAGCGTCGCGGCATGTCTGCGATGGCTTCCGAGGCGCCGCTCAGGGCGCCGTGCAGGGCATATTTGGCGCCGCCGTGGATGATCCCCTGGGACTTGACGCTCTGACCGCCGCCCAGGCTTTCCCGCTCCAGCAGCAGCGTGGCATAGCCGTTGGCACGCAGGCGCGCATTCAGCCATAAGCCGGCGATGCCGCCGCCGGCGATCAGGACGTCTGTGCTCAGAGTTTGGGACATGCGGGCGCCTCTAGGGAAAACAGGTGCGCAGTATAACCCTCGTGAGAGCGGCAAGCTTCAAGCGCCTGCCTCAATGCCCAGTGACACGGGAGAACAACTGGATCACCACCACGCCACTGACGATCAGGCCCATGCCCAGGACCGCGGGCAGGTCCGGTTTCTGGTCATAGACGAACATCGCCGCGATGCTGACCAGGACGATGCCCAGGCCGGCCCAGATGGCGTAGGCGATGCCCACCGGAATGGTGCGCACGACCAGGATCAGCATCCAGAACGCGATGCTGTAGCCGGCGATCACCAGCAGCAGCGGCAACGGTTTGTTGAAGCCATCGACGGCCTTCATGGACGTGGTTGCAACCACCTCGGCAGCGATGGCCAGAGCGAGATAGAGATAACCATTCATCGGCAGCACTCCTATTAACAGGGGACCGATTTTACGGGTTCATTCTGTTAGGTAAACTCATTACCTATCTTGATTGGAGATAGGTTGTGCGCTGGACTCTCGAGCAGCTCGAAGTATTCGTAGCCGTTGCCGACGGCAACTCCTTTTCTGCAGTGGCGCGGCGTTTCGGCCGGGTGCAATCTGCGGTCAGTACCGCCGTGGCTGCGCTGGAGGATGATCTGGGGGTGCGCTTGTTCGAGCGCAGCAGCGGGCGTCAGCCGCGCCTGACCGAAGCCGGCCAGGCGTTACTCGAAGAGGCCCGCGAGTTGCTGCGTCAGTCCGAACGGCTGGAGGGGCGGGCTTTGGGGTTGTCGCAAGGCGAGGAGGTGTGTTTGCGCCTGGCTCAGGATGAGGCGCTGCCGATGCCGCCGATACTCGACAGCCTGGAGGCCTTGGCCCAGGCGTTCCCGCGGGTCGAGGTGCAGATGACCAGCGGCGGCCAGGGCGTGGTGGCGCGCCAGTTGCTCGAGCGGCGTGCCGACCTGGGCCTGCTGTTTCACCATGAAGGCATGCCCGCCGAGCTGGAGCGTCGCCGCCTGGGCATGGTGGATATGGTCATGGTCTGCGGGGCTGCTCATCCGCTTGCCCAGGGGCGCTCCGTCGACCGTCGTGAGTTGGCCCAGCACCGGCAGTTGCTGATTACCCTGCAGGACAGCCACTACCCGGGTAACGAACGAATCAGCCCGACGGCCTGGCGCACCGACAGCTTTTATGTGATGGCTGAGTTGCTGATGCGTAATCTGGGCTGGGCGTGCCTGCCTAGGCACGTGGCGCAGTACCCAACTTATCAAGGGCATTTGATCGAGCTGAGCAGCGACTGGATCGCGCCGCCACTGCCGGTGGAACTGGTGTTTCGCCGTGATGAAACCTTGGGCCCGGCCGCGCAGTGGCTGGTACGCTATCTCGGTGATCGGCTGCGCATACTGGAGCCTTGATGCGTACGCTTGTGGCCGGCGCTCTGTGCCTGCTTGTGCTGCAACGTCGGCATCCCTAAGCTTCGCCGCCATGAACCGATATCTCTATAGCCTGCTGTTTCACCTCTGCCTGCCGTTGATCGGTCTACGTCTGATCTGGCGAGCCTGGCGCGCACCTGCTTATACCAAGCGTGTCGGCGAGCGCTTTGCTTTAGGTCTGCCGCCATTGCGCCCAGGCGGTATCTGGGTCCACGCGGTATCGGTCGGTGAAAGCATCGCGGCAGCGCCGCTGGTGCGCGAGCTGCTGGCGCGCTATCCGGATCTGCCGATCACCCTGACCTGCATGACACCGACCGGCTCCGAACGCATTCGCGCGCTGTTTCCCGACGCGCAGTTCGCCGGTCGCGTCCAGCACTGCTATCTGCCCTATGACCTGCCCTGGGCAGCGTCGCGCTTTCTCGAGCGAGTACGTCCGCGCCTGGCGGTGATCATGGAAACCGAGCTGTGGCCCAACTACATCCACCAATGTGCCCGTAGAGGTATTCCGGTGGCACTGGCCAATGGTCGACTGTCCGAGCGCTCGGCCAGAGGCTACGGGCGCTTTGCCAAGCTCACTGCGCCGATGCTCGCTGAGCTGAACCTGCTCGCGGTGCAGAGCCAGGTCGAGGCGCAGCGTTTCGTCGCCCTCGGAGCACGGCCTGAAACGGTCGAGGTGACCGGCTCGATCAAGTTCGACCAGCAGGTGGATACCGACGTGTTGGCGCGCGCCACGGCGCTGCGTGAGCGGTGGCAGGCGCAGCGACGACCGGTATGGATCGCCGCCAGTACCCGTGAGGGGGAAGATGCGCTGGTCATCCAGGCACACCAGCAACTGCTCGCCACGCAGCCGGATGCGCTATTGATTCTGGTGCCGCGTCATCTCGAGCGTTTCGACAGCGCCGCTGCGCAGTTGCGTGAGGTCGGCCTCACCTTCGTGCGTCGCTCCTCGGGCGAGGCCGTTGACCCTGGTGTGCAGGTACTGCTCGGCGACAGCATGGGCGAACTGATGTTTCTGTATGGCTTGGCCGATGTCGCTTTCGTGGGTGGCAGTCTGGTCGAGACGGGCGGGCACAATCCGCTGGAGCCAGCGGCGCTGGGGCTTCCGGTAATCATGGGGCCACATCGCTTCAACTTCCAGGAGATCACCGCGCAGTTGCTCGAGCGTGGCGCGCTCTGCGAGGTGGCGGATGCCAAGGCGCTCGGTGCCCAGGTCGCGGTACTGTTGCACGAGCCACCACGTGCGGCGGCCATGCGCGAGGCCGGGCTGGCAGTGCTCAAGTCCAACCAGGGCGCGCTGCAGCGTTTGCTGGATGGGTTGGGAAGGCTGATCGTCTAGAGTCTGCCCGTCTGCCCTGAGCTTCGCTGCAACGCTGCGGGCGTGGGCCAATCTCTATTCATTGTGGGAGCGGGCCATGCGCGCGAGATCGCGGGCATGGCCCGCTCCCACAATCGGTGGGCCTGATCCGGTATCCCAGCAGATTGTCCATTCTACCTGCGCTTACTCGTCGCCTTGCAGGCGTGCTTCGGCGGCCTTGGCCAGATCCGTGGGCAGGAAGTCGCGGTCCGGGTTGTAGTCCGGCTTCAGGTAACGACCCAGAGCGTCCAGATCTGCAGGGCTGAGGGTGCCGGCAGCCTGTTTCAGGCGCAGGTTGTTGAGGATGTAGTCGTAGCGCGCGTCGTTGTAGTTGCGCACTGCGCTGTACAACTGGCGCTGGGCGTCCAGTACGTCGACGATGTTGCGCGTGCCTACCTGATAACCGATTTCCGTGGCTTCCAGCGCGCTCTGGTTGGAGATGATCGACTGGCGGCGAGCCTGTACGGTTTCCACGTCGGTGTTCACCGCGCGATAGAGGTTGCGGGTGTTCTGTACCACCTCACGGCGCAGCCCTTCACGTTGTTGCTCGGACTGACTGAGGCGCTGGTAGGCCTCGCGGGCCTGGGAGCTGGTGAGGCCGCCGCTGTACAACGGAATGTTCAGTTCCAGGCCAATGCTGCGTTGCGACACGTCGCTGCCATAGTTCTGCCCGGTGTAGTTGGGGTTGCTCAGGCCCAGTGCGTCGTTGTCTCCGCGCTCATAGCGGGCCACGGCATCCAGGGTCGGCGCGTGCCCGGCCTTGCGCTGACGCAGGGTTTCCTCGGCCGCATCGACGGCAAAGTTGCTGGCCTGCAGGTTGAGATTCTGCGCGGCCGCGGTGTTGACCCAGGCGGTGGCGTCGTTGGGCACGGGGGTAAGAATCGGCAGGCTGTGCTGGATGCCTTCGATGCTCCGGTATTCGCGGTTGGTCAGGGTGATCAGGGCCTGGAAGGCGTCGTCGACCTGACGCTGGGCAATGATGCGATTGGCCCTTGCCGTATCGAAACCGGCCTGGGCCTGAAGCACGTCGGTCTTGTCCGAGAGGCCAACGTCGAACCGCTCGTTGGCCTGGTCGAGCTGGCGATTGAAGGCCGCTTCTTCGGCTTTGGTGGAGGCCAGGTTGTCCTGGGCGCGCAACACCGAGAAATAGGCCTCGGCGCTCTGCAGGATCAGGTTCTGCTCATTGGCGGAAAGCTCCAGGGCGGCCTGCTCGCTGACCGCTTCGGCCGCCTGCAGCTGGAACCAGCGGTCGGCGCGAAACAGTGGCTGGCTGAGGTTGGCCTGGTACAGCGTACCGCTGCGTGACTGGGTGGCGGAGGGCTGTTGCAGGGCGGTGCGGGTGTCCGTCGTCCGGGCGCCGGCACTGAGGTTCGGCAGCAGGCCTGCGCGGGCCTGCGGTACGCCTTCGCGGCGGGCCTGGTAGTCGGCTCGGGCGGCGGCCAGATCGGCATTGTTGGCGGCGGCCTCCTGATACACCGACATCAGGTCGGTGCGTACCGACAGCGGGGCCGGATCTGCCCAGGCCGTGGCGGTTGAGGCAGCGGTCACGGCGACGGCCAGGGAGAGTCTGCGCAGCATGTCAGCGAATCCTAGAGGGGGCAGTAGTCGGCGAGACTAAGCCCGGCCATCGGGGTGGTCAAGGCGCGCGGTGATGGGCAGGCAGGCGTCACTATCCGACCTGCGGGTCCTGCCGGCGTTGCTGCGGCGGGCAGCTGTCAGTAGACTGGCCGAGTTCTTGTCGGGGTGCCTCGAATCGGAGGCTGAGATCGGATAGTTCCGGATCCCGTTGAACCTGATCAGGTTAAGGCCTGCGTAGGGAACAAGAGGTATCCACCTCTACAGATCGTTTGAAAACGTGTGCGATGGCACGCGGATAGTTTTCAGCGACCTGCATGGTGGAAACCCCCGCACCGCGTTCGCGGTGCGCCCGCGCCCTGGCTGTTCGATCATGCCGGCGCTCTCACGAATCCTGCATGTTCAAACAGCCACGGCGTGGTGTTGCTTCATCACGTCCATCAGGTTCGCTCCGACATCAAGCCGAGGAGCCAACCGATGAGCGTCAAACAACAACAGAACCTCAGTGAGTCCGCCCAGGTCGACGAGCAGTCGATCCAGCCCTTTCCCCGCTCGCAGAAAATCTACGTCCAGGGCTCGCGCCCGGACATTCGCGTGCCGATGCGCGAAATCAGCCTGGACGTGACGCCGACAGACTTCGGTGGCGAGATCAATGCCCCGGTCACCGTCTACGACACCTCCGGCCCTTACACCGACCCGAGCGTGACCATTGACGTGCGCAAGGGCCTTGCCGACGTGCGCAGCGCCTGGATCGAGGATCGTGGCGATACCGAACGCCTCGATGGCCTGTCCTCTGAGTTCGGCCAGCGCCGTCTGGCCGATGCCGAGCTGACCAAGATGCGCTTCGCTCATGTGCGCAACCCGCGCCGCGCCAAGCCCGGCAAGAATGTCAGCCAGATGCATTACGCGCGACAGGGCATCATCACGCCGGAGATGGAATACATCGCCATCCGCGAGAACATGAAGCTCGCCGAGCACCGCGCGGCCGGGCTGCTCAAGGAGCAGCATGCCGGCAACAGTTTTGGCGCCAGCATTCCCAAGGAAATCACCGCCGAGTTCGTTCGTGACGAAGTGGCCCGTGGCCGCGCCATCATTCCCGCGAACATCAACCACACCGAACTGGAGCCAATGATCATCGGCCGCAACTTCCTGGTTAAGATCAACGGCAATATCGGTAACTCGGCGCTGGGTTCGAGCATCGAGGAAGAAGTCGCCAAGCTGACCTGGGGCATTCGCTGGGGGTCGGATACGGTGATGGACCTGTCCACCGGCAAGCACATCCACGAAACCCGCGAATGGATCATCCGCAACTCGCCGGTGCCGATCGGTACCGTGCCGATCTACCAGGCGCTGGAGAAGGTGGGCGGCGTGGCCGAAGACCTGACCTGGGAGCTGTTCCGCGACACCCTGATCGAACAGGCCGAGCAGGGTGTCGACTACTTCACCATTCACGCCGGCGTGCTGCTGCGCTACGTGCCGCTGACCGCCAAGCGGGTTACCGGCATCGTCAGTCGCGGCGGTTCGATCATGGCCAAGTGGTGCCTGGCGCACCACAAGGAAAACTTCCTCTACACCCACTTCGAAGACATCTGCGAAATCATGAAGGCCTACGACGTCAGCTTCTCGCTGGGTGACGGCCTGCGCCCGGGCTCCATCGCCGATGCCAATGACGCCGCGCAATTCGGTGAGCTGGAGACCCTTGGCGAGCTGACCAAGATTGCCTGGAAGCACGATGTGCAGTGCATGATCGAAGGCCCGGGCCACGTGCCGATGCAACTGATCAAGGAGAACATGGACAAGCAGCTGGAGTGCTGCGACGAGGCACCGTTCTATACCCTGGGCCCACTGACCACCGATATCGCGCCAGGCTACGACCACATCACCAGCGGCATCGGTGCGGCGATGATCGGCTGGTTCGGCTGCGCCATGCTCTGCTACGTCACCCCCAAGGAGCATCTGGGGCTGCCCAACAAGGATGACGTGAAGACCGGCATCATCACCTACAAGATCGCCGCCCATGCGGCCGACCTGGCGAAGGGGCACCCGGGGGCGCAGATCCGCGACAACGCGCTGAGCAAGGCGCGTTTCGAATTCCGTTGGGAAGATCAGTTCAACCTCGGCCTGGACCCGGATACCGCGCGTGCCTTCCATGACGAAACGCTGCCGAAAGACTCGGCCAAGGTCGCCCACTTCTGCTCCATGTGCGGGCCGAAGTTCTGCTCGATGAAAATCACTCAGGAAGTGCGCGAGTACGCCAAGGTCAACGGTCTGTCCGACGACAGCAAGGCGGTCGAGGCCGGCTTCAAGGAGCAGGCCGAGCGCTTCAAGGAAGAGGGCTCGGTGATCTACCGGCAGGTGTGACGCTCAGCCGGGTGGACGGCAGGGCTGCCGCTCACCCGGCCTTCTCTCAGCGTGCCGCGGCGCCGGGCATGTAGGCCGGGCGCAGGATCCCCTGCAGCTGGCTGTAAGGGATCTTGATCTCGGGGTGGCCGTCGGAGTAGGGCGCCAGGCGGGCGACATCGTACTTGAGCATCACCGCGTCGGGGTTGAGGGCGATATTCGCCGTGCGCTCGAAGGGCCAGGTCTTGCGGAATTCCACATCGTCGCCGTGCCCTTGGGCGATCAGCCAGGCCTGGTGAGCGCGCTGGGCGACCTGCCAGAACGCGGCCTCTTCGCCAGGGACGATGAAGTCCTGCAGGCTCAGCACCTTGTTCAGCTCACGGTCATAGTTCAGGTAGGTACGACCCGGAACGCCATGGGCACCACCGATGAAGTGGTAGCTGGACAGTTCGATCACCACCAGGCGGTCATGCTGGCTGATGACCTTGTCCTGCAGATAGCTGACCCAGCCAGGTTTGCCGTTGGCGAGAAACTCACGTTCATGATCGGCCAGCGATTGCGGTCTGGCGCCGGTGGCGGTGCCCACCAGGCCAAGCAGAGTCGACTCGATCCGTGCATTGAGCTCGGGGTGGTCGGTTACCCGCTGCAGCTCGATGTTGACCAGCGGGCAGTCCTGGGCGGCGCAACCCGGTGCCTTGTGCTCCCAGCGCTCGTTGCTGGTGGCGAGGGCGGCTGGCGTGTCCGGCCCGGACAGGCTCTGGCAGGCGCCGAGCAGCAGGCCCAGGCTGAGGATGGCGCCGAGGCGGGCAATGGAGGATGTTTTCATGCAGGAAAGCCATTGGCGAAGGACGGGTGTTCGACTGCCTGACGGCAGTGGAGTTCGCGATTATTCGTCAATGCGAGCGGATCGGCCAGGGTTTCGATGCGTCGCTTGCGGGAGAGGCTTAACAGCCCCTAGGATGCATTCAATAAGCAGGCAAACGAGAGAAAAGCAGATGACCGAAACCTTTACCCCCGGCCCGGATGCGGTGGAAATCATCGAACGTGAAGAATGCTTCCGCGGTTTCTACCGTCTGGATCGCTTTCACTTGCGCCACCAGCAGTTTTCCGGCGAGATGGGGCCAGTGCTCCGCCGTGAACTGTTCATCCGCCACGATGCCGTGTGCGTGCTGCCCTACGATGCGGTGACCGACAGCGTAGTGTTGGTCGAGCAGTTCCGGGTTGGTGCCATGCACAAGGCCGCCAACCCCTGGCTGGTCGAACTGGTAGCCGGGCTGATCGACAAGAACGAGGAGCCCGACGAAGTCGCGCTGCGTGAAGCCGAGGAAGAGGCCGGGCTGACGCTGACCTCGCTGTGGCCGATAACGCGCTATTTCCCGTCGCCGGGCGGCTCCGACGAATTCGTGCACCTGTTCCTCGGTCGCTGCGACAGCGCCGGTGTGGGCGGCATACACGGCCTCGAGGAAGAGGGCGAGGACATTCGCGTGCAGGTCTGGCCTTTCGAGGATGCCTTGCAGGCGGTCAAGGATGGGCAGATCAACAACGCGGCGAGCATCATCGCCTTGCAATGGCTGGCGCTCAATCGCGCCGAGGTAAGGGGCCTATGGGGGTAAATCTGCTGCGTGAGCGCTACCGGGTCGATCTGATCGAACTGCAGGCTGCTTGCGAGGCCAATTACGCGCGGCTCATGCGTTTGCTGCCCGGCATGCGCGAAGCTCACGCTGCCCGCCGTGTGGCGCTCAGCCAGGGTGAGCGGCAGCTTGGCGTGCTGGCGCTGGAGGTGGTGGAGTGCTGCCCGTACACCTCCACCGTCCAGGTACGTCAGGAGCACAGCCTGCCGTGGCTGCCCGTGCCGCAGTTGGAGGTGCGTGTCTATCACGATGCGCGCATGGCAGAGGTCACCGGTGCCCAGAGTGCACGGCGCTTTCGCGGCATCTATCCTTATCCCAATGCCGCCATGCACCAGCCGGACGAGAAAACCCAGCTCAACGTGTTCCTCGGCGAATGGCTGAGTCACTGCCTGGCATGTGGGCACGAAACCGAACCTTTGCTGTGAGATGGCGTCTTGCTATCAAACTGCTTCGGATTTCTGTGAACTAGTCCCTATTAGTGGGTTTACCGGGCCCACGCCGCGCTTCCATAATTTGCACTTGCCCTCTATGGAGAAGCACCTTGTCGAGTGCGTCCGTGTCCACCCCCGCCGATTCTTCGGTACTGCTCGTGCAGCTTACCGATAGTCACCTGTTTGCCGCTGCGGACGGCAAGCTGCTGGGCATGGATACCGCCGACAGCCTGCGCCTGGTGGTCGATCTGGTGCTTCAGGAACAGTCGAACATCGACATGATCCTGGCGACTGGCGATCTGTCTCAGGACGGCAGCCCTGCCTCCTATGGGCGCTTTGTCGAGCTGAGCGCCGCGCTGAATGCCCCGGCTCGCTGGATCCCCGGCAACCACGACGAGATCCCGGCCATGAAGGCGGCCTGCGTGGGCACCGACCTGCTCGAGCCTGTCGTGGATATCGGCAACTGGCGGTTGGTCATGCTCGACTCCTCGATCCCCGGTGCTGTGCCCGGTTACCTGCAGGATCCGCAACTGGCGCTGCTCGAACGGGCGCTGAGCGAGGCCCCCGATCGCCACCATCTGATCTGCCTGCATCACCATCCGGTGGACATCGGCTGCCAATGGATGGCGCCGATAGGCTTGCGCAATCCCGAGGCGCTGTTCGCTGTGCTGGACCGTTTTCCGCAAACGCGGGCGGTCCTCTGGGGGCACGTCCATCAAACCATCGACGAGATGCGCGGCAAGGTACGCCTGCTTGCCTCGCCATCGACCTGCGTACAGTTCACTCCCGGCAGCGAAGAGTTTCAGGTCGACAGCACGGCGCCCGGCTACCGCTGGCTGCGCCTGTACGATGACGGTCGTCTGGAAACCGAGGTGTCGCGGGTCAGCGGGATGGTTTTCGAGCCCGACTACAGTGTCGGCGGTTACTGAGCGATCCGCCTACGCTCCAGCGCAAGCCGCGTTGCCGCATGAAATCCGCTATGGCTGGGGGCGATCCGCCAGCCGCAGGGCTTGCCGCTGATGGGGCGGCGCTAGTAGCCTCCCGTTATGACTACCAGCATTCTTTATATCCATGGGCTCAACAGCTCGCCGGCTTCCACCAAGGCCAGCCAGTTGATCGCTGCCATGACCGCCATGGGGCTGCAGGCGCAACTGCGCGTTCCGGCCCTGCATCATCATCCACGCCAGGCCATCGCCGAGCTCGAGGCGCTGATTGCCGAGCTCGGTCGCCCCGTGCTGGTCGGCAGCTCTTTGGGCGGCTACTATGCGACCCACCTGGCCGAACGGCATGGCCTCAAGGCGCTGTTGATCAACCCTGCGGTGTGCCCGCACCGGCTGTTCGACGGCTACCTCGGCCCGCAACGTAACCATTACAGTGGCGAAACGTGGGATCTGACTGCCGATCACGTGACGGCACTGGCGGAGCTCGAAACGCCCCCGCCCACTGATCCGGCCCGTTATCAGGTATGGCTGCAGACTGCCGATGAAACCCTCGATTACCGGCACGCCCAGGCGTATTACCGGCATTGCGCCCTGCGCATCGAGGCTGGCGGCGACCATGGTTTTCAGGGCTTCGCCGAGCGCCTGCCCATGCTGTTTGCCTTCGCCGGCATCGCGCCCGTGTCCTGACCGGTCGCGCCCGAACCCCGATTAATCAGAGCATTTCAGAGACCTATGGCCCAGCAAAACGCCTACAACGCAGATGCCATCGAAGTCCTTTCCGGCCTTGATCCGGTACGCAAGCGGCCGGGGATGTACACCGACACCAGCCGCCCCAACCACCTGGCCCAGGAAGTCATCGACAACAGCGTCGACGAAGCCCTCGCGGGGCACGCCAAATCCATCCAGGTGATCCTCCACGAGGACAATTCCCTGGAGGTCAGTGACGACGGCCGCGGCATGCCGGTGGACATCCATCCGGAAGAGGGCGTGCCTGGGGTCGAGCTGATCCTCACCAAGCTGCACGCTGGTGGCAAGTTCTCCAACAAGAACTACCAGTTCTCCGGCGGTCTGCATGGCGTGGGTATCTCGGTGGTCAACGCCCTGTCGACCCGGGTCGAAGTACGGGTCAAGCGCGACGGCAACGAGTACTCCATGGCGTTCGCCGATGGTTTCAAGGCCAGCGATCTGGAAGTGATCGGTACGGTCGGCAAGCGCAACACCGGCACCAGTGTGCATTTCTGGCCGGATGGCAAGTATTTCGATTCCCACAAGTTCTCGGTCAGCCGCCTCAAACACGTGCTCAAGGCCAAGGCCGTGCTGTGCCCCGGCCTGGCGGTGAGCTTCCATGACAAGGCCAGCGGCGAGCTGGTCGAGTGGCTCTACGAAGACGGCCTGCGCTCCTACCTGGTCGATGCGGTCAGCGAATACGAACGCCTGCCCAACGAACCCTTCTGCGGCAGCCTGGCCGGCAACAAGGAGGCCGTGGACTGGGCGCTGCTGTGGCTGCCGGAAGGCGGCGATTCGGTGCAGGAAAGCTACGTCAACCTGATTCCCACTGCCCAGGGCGGTACCCACGTCAACGGACTGCGCCAGGGCCTGCTGGACGCCATGCGTGAATTCTGCGAGTTCCGCAACCTGCTGCCCCGTGGAGTCAAGCTGGCCCCGGAAGACGTCTGGGAGCGGATCGCGTTCGTCCTGTCGATGAAGATGCAGGACGCCCAGTTCTCCGGGCAGACCAAGGAGCGCCTGTCTTCCCGTGAGGCGGCCGCATTCGTCTCCGGCGTGGTCAAGGATGCTTTCAGCCTGTGGCTCAACGCCCATCCGGAGTTCGGCCAGCAGTTGGCCGAACTGGCCATCAGCAATGCCAGCCGCCGCCTCAAGGCGGGCAAGAAAGTCGAACGCAAGAAGATCACCCAAGGCCCGGCGCTGCCCGGCAAGCTGGCCGATTGCGCTGGCCAGAATCCGATGCGCTGCGAGCTGTTCCTGGTCGAGGGTGACTCCGCCGGTGGCTCCGCCAAACAGGCGCGGGACAAGGAGTTCCAGGCGATCCTGCCGCTGCGCGGGAAGATCCTCAATACCTGGGAAGTGGACGGCGGTGAAGTGCTGGCCAGCCAGGAAGTGCACAACATCGCCGTGGCCGTCGGCCTCGACCCCGGCTCCAGCGATCTGAGCCAGTTGCGTTACGGCAAGATCTGCATCCTCGCCGACGCCGACTCCGACGGCCTGCACATCGCCACGCTGCTCTGTGCGCTGTTCGTGCAGCATTTCCGCCCGTTGGTGGACGCCGGGCACGTGTACGTGGCCATGCCGCCGCTGTATCGCATCGACCTGGGCAAGGAAATCTACTACGCCCTGGATGAGCCTGAGCGTGACGGCATCCTCGACCGCCTGGTGGCCGAGAAGAAACGCGGCAAGCCGCAGGTGACCCGCTTCAAGGGTCTTGGCGAAATGAACCCGCCGCAACTGCGCGAAACCACCATGGACCCCAACACCCGGCGCCTGGTGCAACTCACCCTCGACGACTACGACGGGACTCGCGAGGTCATGGACATGCTGCTGGCGAAAAAGCGTGCTGGCGACCGCAAATCCTGGCTGGAGTCCAAGGGCAACCTGGCGGAGGTGCTGCTCTGATGCGGCGACTGCTCGGCGTCGTGCTGTTTTCGGCTCTGACGCCGGTGCTGGCGGATACCCCGCCACTCGAGGAACTCAAGCTGCTCAGCGAGCACCCGGTCGCCGGCATGGAGTCGGGCAATCTGTCCGGCCTTGCCTGGTGCGGCGATGCGTTGTGGGCCGTGTCCGATCGTGACGATGATCGCCTCTATCGTCTCGACTCGTCCGCGCGGATCTGGCAGGCCGAGGCCGAGCGTTTCGTGGCGCCGCCGGCACCCGTGATGCCGCTGCCCTGGGGCCTGCGCATGCGCGCCTGGGTGTCCGGCCTGGTGCGCGGTGGTCATCTGGATTTCGAAGGTATCGCCTGCGACGCCAAGGGCAATCGCTACCTGGTCAGCGAAAGTCGTGCCGCAGTATTGCAGGTGCCGCCCGCCGCCGATGCGCAGTGGCTGGCATTGCCCGAGGGCATGGTGCGCCAGGCACGGGCCAGCGGCATGCTGCTGCATTTCAACTCGCAGTTCGAGGGCATCGCCGTCGATCCGGCTGGTGAGCGCCTGTGGCTGGCCGCCGAGAAAGAGCGGCGTGGCCTGGTGGTGGTGCATCACCGTCGTGCCACCTGGCGCTGCGAAGGGGGCTGCGTGCTGCTCAGCGAGGGCGGCCAGGAGGCTTCGCCCGACGCCCTGGGCGGCGCACCGGCCCCCGTCGACTTCTCCGGCCTGGCCTTTCACGAGGAAAAACTCTTTACCCTGGAGCGACAGGCCCACCGTATCTGCCGCCGCACACCGGCGAGCGGTGACGCCGAGCGCTGCTGGTCGTTCGCCGCGGATGCGCTGACCGACGAACGTCGCTATCCGGTCAGCTACGGCGTTGCCGAGGCGCTGTCGGTGGATGCGGAAGGTGCCTGGATCGGTCTCGACAACGGTGGCCACGCCCGTGCGGACGGCGAGAGTCGGCCGGTGGTCTGGCGTTTCGCGGCGCCTGCCGGTGGCTGGGGTGCGACGCGGTGAGCGAGCAGACCGCCGGCCGTCGTGCCGGCCGGGTGATGCTGGTCCTGGCCTGGGGGGCGGGGCTGCTGCTGGCCACGCATTTCTTCGGCAAATGGGAAGAGGACAAGCGCCATCCCAACCGTCAGCCGCAGTCGGTGCATGGTAGCGACTATGTCGAGGTGCGCCTGGCCAGCAGCCCCGGTGGGCATTATCTGGTCGATGGGCAGATCAACGGTGACTCGGTGACCTTTCTGCTCGACACCGGCGCCACCCAGGTCGCGATCCCCAGCCAGGTTGCCCGCAGCCTGGGCCTGCAGTCGGGGGCACCTGTGCAGATCAGCACCGCCAACGGCCGCGCCACGGCGCATCGCACGCGTCTGGAGCGCTTGCAGCTTGGCGATATCGTGCTGCATGACGTATCCGCGCTCATCGCGCCAGGCATGGATGGCGACGAAATCCTGCTGGGCATGAGCGCCTTGAAACAACTTGAATTCAGTCAGCGCGACGGCACCTTGATGCTGCGCCAATCAACCTTGCAATGAGGCACGCATGAGCGAAACCCTCGATCTGAGCCTGGACGGTGTCGAACGCCGCTCCCTTGCCGACTTTACCGAGCAGGCTTATCTCAATTACTCGATGTACGTGATCATGGATCGCGCGCTGCCGCACATCGGCGACGGCCTCAAGCCCGTGCAGCGGCGCATCGTCTATGCCATGAGCGAACTGGGTCTGGATGCCGACTCCAAGCACAAGAAGTCGGCGCGTACCGTCGGTGACGTGCTCGGCAAGTTCCACCCGCACGGCGACTCGGCCTGCTACGAAGCCATGGTGCTGATGGCGCAGCCGTTCAGCTACCGCTACACCCTGGTCGATGGTCAGGGTAACTGGGGGGCGCCGGACGATCCCAAGTCCTTCGCCGCCATGCGTTACACCGAGGCACGCCTGTCGCGCTATTCCGAGGTGCTGCTGAGCGAGCTCGGCCAGGGCACGGTGGACTGGGTGCCGAACTTCGATGGCACCCTGAACGAGCCGGCGACGCTGCCGGCACGCCTGCCCAACCTGCTGCTCAATGGCACCACCGGCATCGCCGTGGGCATGGCCACCGATGTACCGCCGCATAACCTGCGTGAGGTCGCGGCCGCCTGCGTGCGTCTGCTCGACGAGCCCAAGGCCACGGTGGAGCAACTTTGCGAGCACGTGCTCGGCCCGGATTATCCGACCGAGGCGGAGGTCATCACCCCGCGTGCCGACCTGCTGAAGATCTACCAGACCGGCCGTGGCTCGATACGTATGCGCGCCGTGTACAGCGTCGAGGATGGTGACATCGTGGTCACCTCGCTGCCCCATCAGGTGTCTGGCGCCAAGGTGCTGGAACAGATCGCCGCGATGATGCAGGCCAAGCCCTCGAAGGCACCGCAGATCGCCGATTTGCGCGATGAGTCCGATCACGAGAACCCCTGCCGTATCGTGATCATCCCGACCAACAGCCGCGTCGATCACGAAGCGCTGATGCAGCACCTGTTCGCCAGCACCGACCTGGAGTCCAGCTACCGAGTCAACACCAACGTCATCGGTCTCGACGGCAAGCCGCAGGTCAAGGATCTGCGCACCCTGCTGGTCGAATGGCTGCAGTATCGCGTGGGTACCGTGCGCCGCCGCCTGCAGTTCCGCCTGGACAAGGTCGAGCATCGCATGCATTTGCTGGAAGGCCGTTTGATCGCCTTCCTCAACCTCGACGAAGTGATCCACATCATTCGTACCGAGGATCAGCCCAAGCCGGTGCTGATGGAGCGCTTCGGCCTCACCGAGATACAGGCCGAGTACATCCTCGAAACCCGCCTGCGCCAACTTGCCCGCCTCGAAGAAATGCAGATCCGCGGCGAGCAGGACGCGCTGAGCAAGGAACGCGACAAGCTGCTGGCGCTGCTGGGCAGCGAGACCAAGCTGAAGAAGCTGGTGCGCAAGGAAATCATCGAAGACGCCGAGAAGTACGGTGATGATCGCCGTTCGCCGATCGTCGAGCGTGCCGAGGCCAAGGCGCTGTCCGAGCACGATCTGCTGCCGAACGAAAAGATCACCGTGGTGCTCTCGGAAAAAGGCTGGGTGCGCTCGGCCAAGGGGCACGAAATCGATGCCACCGGCCTGTCCTACAAGGCTGGCGATGGCTTCAAGACCGCAGCACCGGGACGCTCCAACCAGTACGCCGTTTTCATCGACTCCACGGGACGTAGCTATTCGCTTGCCGCCCACACTCTGCCATCGGCCCGTGGCCAGGGCGAGCCGTTGACCGGTCGTCTGACGCCGCCGCCAGGGGCCAGCTTCGAATGCGTGCTGATGCCCGATGACGAGGCGCTGTACGTGATCGCGTCGGACGCCGGCTACGGTTTCGTGGTCAAGGGCGAAGATCTGCAGGCCAAGAACAAGGCCGGCAAGGCCCTGCTCAGCCTGCCCAATGGCGCGCGGGTAGTGGCGCCAAGGCCGCTGGCCAATCGCGAGGAGGACTGGTTGGCGGCCGTCACCACCGAAGGTCGTCTGCTGCTGTTCAAGGTCGCCGACCTGCCGCAACTGGGCAAGGGCAAAGGCAACAAGATCATCGGCATTCCGGGTGAGCGTGTCGCCAGCCGTGAGGAATACCTCACCGACCTGGCCGTGCTGGCCCCGGGCGCGACGCTTGTATTGCAGGCTGGCAAGCGTACCCTGTCTCTCAAGGCCGACGATCTCGAGCACTACAAGGGTGAGCGTGGCCGACGTGGCAACAAATTGCCGCGTGGATTCCAGCGCGTCGACTCCTTGCTGGTCGAGTAGCGAACTGCTGGCAAATGGCCTGCTACTGGAGTTGCAGGCCGGTTTGACGGATGATACAGCCCCTTATGGGCCTGCCTGACGGTGGGCCCTATGCCATCTTTTCGGGTCAAGGCGTTCGGTGGCAGGCGCATTGCATATGGACAGGGATTATTCGACACCTCGCCGGGGTTTGCCGGCGCGGTGATTTACCTATTTTTTGTTTTTGACCCTTTACCTGTAGCCATGGTCGCTGGCGATACTGCCAGCTGGAATACATCGATGATTTTCAAGCGGCTTCCTCTCACGCTACTCCTCGCTGGTCTGCTGACGCTGACTGGCTGTTCGCATTTCATGCCTGTCTCGCTCTATCAGCTCGACGGTGGCCCAAGCGCCGCCAAGACCGCTGACAAGGACGGGATGAGCGTATTGCTGGGCCCCATTACCGTCGCCGATTATCTGCAGCGTGAAGCGCTGCTGCAGCGTCAGGACGATGGCAGCTTGAGCACCGCAGGCGGTGCCCGTTGGGCCGGCAGCCTGGCCACCGACCTGGATCGCCAGGTGCTGCGCCAGCTGTCGAGCCGGATCAACAGTCAGCGCCTGGTGCTCGCTTCGGATAACCCGGGCTTCAAGGCCCAGGTGCAGGTACTGCTGTCCGTAACCCGCCTGGACTCCGGTCCCCGTCAGCCTGCGGTGCTCGAAGCGCAATGGCGGCTGGTCGGTCGAGAAGGGCAATTGCTCGATACCCGGCTGGTGCACCTGGAAGAGAAGCACAAGGGGGCGGTCGCCGATCAGGTGCGTGCCCAGAGCGCGGTGGTGCAGCAACTGGTCGAGCAATTGGCGAGCGCGGTGAAGAACCACGGCAATACGCCGATCGCCGCCGAGGAGCCACGCAAGAAGGCACCGACCCCGGCAGCGCGTCAGGAGCCACCGAAGATGCCGGTGGCCGAGCCGATCCGCATCGATGCGGAAGTCTTCCGCTTCTGATCCTGGCGGGTCAGGCCTTGCCTGACTCGTTCAGCTCGATCCGCTGATACCCTTCCAGCATTCCTGCCGTGCGTATCGCCTCGTCGAGGAATACGGTCACGGCGGGATGCTTGCGCTCGCCCTTGCGGTAGGCGAGGAATATCTTGCGCTGGATGGCCGGTGCGAGTCTTACGGCCGTGACGTTTTCCAGTGGGCGCACCAGGCGCAGGCCCGAAACCACCGAGATCGAATTGCCGGATGCGACCATCGCCGCGACCATTTCGAACCCGGCGCAGTGCGCGTTGATACGCGGCGCGAAGCCGGAGCGGCGGCACAGGTTGCCGATGAATTCACCAAAGGAGCTATTGGTGGAGTCCAGCGCCCATGCCTCGTCCTGCAGGTCGGCGATGGTCAGGGTGCTGCGCGATGCCAGCGCATGGCTCGCTGGCAGCAGCACGTGCAGGCGATCTTCGGTCAGTGGAATCAGCTCGTAGTGTTCCTGGCGCGATTTTGCCGCGCCGGCCAGGTCGTCGATCACGGCGACATCGATCTGCCAGGCACTCAGGGCGCTGAGGCTCTCCTGCGGCTCCAGATCCGCCACCACCACGTCCAGGCGCGGATAGGCCTGGCGCAGGTTGCGTACGATGGGCGCGACCAGCGCTACCGCGATCGAAGGGAAGGCTGCCACGCGCAGCTCTCCGGCTATTTCGCTGCGCATCTGCGCCAGCTCCGAGCGGGCCTCGTCGAGAATCACCAGAATCCGCTCGACGTGCGCCACCAGTCGACTACCTGCGGGCGTCAGCACCACGCCGCGGCCACGCCGCTCGATCAATGCCACGTCGGTCTCGCGTTCCAGCTGAGTGATCTGCTGGGAAACCGCTGAGGGCGTCAGGTGCAGAAACTCGGCGGTGGCTGCCATGGTGCCGCAGCGGGCGAGCTCGCGAAGGGTGCGTAAGCGGATGAGGTCCATGGGCGGAATTCTATAGGTAAGATTTTCTAATCAATGGGGTAAGAATAAATCAGTATACATAACGAAAGTGGGGTCTTAGATTTTTCTCACCGACGGGTGCATGACCGGGCACCTGTCTTCACCTCATAAAAGAAAAATACCGCCATGGCCGTTAGCGTATTCGATCTGTTCAAGGTGGGCATCGGCCCATCGAGCTCGCACACCGTCGGGCCGATGCGTGCCGCGGCGCTGTTCACCCACGCCCTGGAAAATCAGGGGCATATGCCCAATGTCGTGCGGGTGGTGGCCGAGCTGTATGGCTCGCTGGGTGCTACCGGCAAAGGCCACGGCAGCGACAAGGCGGTATTGCTCGGTCTGAGTGGGTATGAGCCAGACACTGTCGATGTCGAGCAGGTTGCAGGCTATATCGAGGCCATTCGCAGCGAGAAGCGTATCGTTTTGCCTGGTGGTCATTCGGTCGCATTCAACGAAAAGACCGACCTGAAGATGATTCGCAAGGCGCTGCCGCTGCATGCCAACGGCTTGCGCTTCGCGGCGTTCGACGCGGCGGGGCTGCAGGTGCACGAGGCCACCTATTACTCGGTGGGCGGTGGTTTCGTGGTCAGCGAGGCGATCCTCGCCGACGGCTCCAAGCACAAGGTCATCGCCCCGGATGCCACGGCATTGCCATTGCCGTTTCGCAGCGGCGCCGACCTGCTGCGCCTGACCCGCGAGTACGGGATCGGCATTGCCGAGGTGATGCGCCGCAATGAGCGCCACTGGCGTACCGATGAGGAGATCGACAGCGGTCTGCTGGCGATCTGGCGCGTGATGCAAGCCTGTGTCGAGCGCGGCTGTCGCACCGAAGGCATCCTGCCTGGCGGTTTCAAGGTGCGCCGCCGCGCCGCCATCCTGGCCCGCAAGCTGGGTGGCTTTCAGCGCAGCTACACGGAAGATCCGCTGCGCATGCTCGACTGGGTCAACCTCTGGGCCCTGGCGGTGAACGAGGAGAATGCCGCCGGTGGCCGCGTCGTCACCGCACCCACCAATGGCGCGGCAGGCATCATCCCCGCGGTGCTGCATTACTACGCCAACGCCATTTCCGGTGCGAGTGAGCGCGGCATCATCGATTTTCTGCTGACCGCCGGTGCGATCGGCATCCTGTACAAGGAAAACGCCTCGATCAGCGGCGCCGAAGTGGGCTGTCAGGGGGAGGTCGGCGTGGCCTGCTCGATGGCTTCCGGCGCGTTGTGTGCGGTACTCGGGGGCACGCCTGAGCAGGTCGAGAACGCCGCCGAGATCGGCATGGAGCACCATCTGGGCCTGACCTGCGACCCGGTCGGCGGCCTGGTGCAGATTCCCTGCATCGAGCGCAACGCCATTGCCTCGGTGAAGGCCATCAATGCCGCGCGTATGGCGCTGTACGGCGATGGCTCGCACCATGTGAGCCTGGACAAGGTGATCAAGACCATGCGCGAAACCGGCGCCGACATGCTGACCAAGTACAAGGAAACCGCACGCGGCGGCCTGGCCGTGAACATTATCGAGTGCTGAGCCGCTCACCTGTCGAACCTGCGTGATGCGCAGCCTGGAGGGCTGCCATCAGGCTCCGATCGTCCACAACAATAACAAGTGAGACCTCCCTGCGTGTCCCCGCAAAGCATCTAGATGGCGCTGATCCCGTCCCCCTCCCTTATAATCGCGTGATGTCTTGGGGTGACCTGCCCGGTTGGCGTGGCTCGTGCCCCTGCTGACCTGTCCCCCAATGCCATCAAGCCTAGAATTCTGGACAGCGTCTATTACATGAATACTCTAAAACGCATCGCCTCCGCCTATTCCAATACCAGCCTGGTGCTACGCATCTTCATCGGTCTGGTGCTGGGCATTCTGCTCGCTTATTTCTCGCCAGATGCCGCCCTCAAGGTCGGCCTGCTGGGTGAACTGTTCATCCTCGCCCTCAAGGCGGTCGCGCCGGTACTGGTGCTGGTGCTGGTGATTTCCTCCCTGGCGGCCCATCAGAGTGGCCAGCCCACCCATATTCGTCCGGTGCTGATGATGTACCTGATCAGTACCTTCAGCGCAGCGGCCCTGGCGGTATGCGCCAGCTTCCTGTTTCCCACCATGCTGTCGCTGGACATCAGCTCGGCCGAGGGCAATCCGCCCGGCAGCATCATCGATGTCTTGCACAACCTGCTGACCAGCATCTTCGTCGGCCCGGTGCAGGCGCTGAACACCTCCAACTACATCGCCATCCTCGCCTGGGCCGTGGCGCTGGGCATCTTCCTGCGGCATGCCGCGCCGAGCACGCGCACCATGCTGCATGACGTATCCAACGCCTTCACCCAGGTGGTGCGGTTCGTCATCAATCAGGCGCCGATCGGTATCTTCGGCCTGGTCGCCAGCACGCTGGCCGACTCCGGCTTCGAAGCGCTGTACGGCTATGCCCGCCTGCTGATGGTGATGGTTGGCTGCATGCTGATCGTGACCCTGCTGATCAACCCGCTGCTCGCCTACCTCAAGATGCGCCGCAACCCCTATCCGCTGCTGTTCACGGTGCTGCGCGAGAGCGCGGTGACGGCCTTCTTCACCCGCAGCTCGGCGGCCAACATTCCGGTCAACCTGCGTCTGTGCGAGAAACTCAAGCTGGACAAGGACACCTACTCGATCACCATTCCGCTGGGGGCCACCATCAACATGGCGGGTGCGGCGATCACCATTTCCGTGATGGCCCTGGCGACCACCCACACCCTGGGCATCAACGTCGATCTGCCGACGGCGCTGCTACTCTGCGTGGTGTCGTCCCTGGCAGCGGCGGGCGTATCCGGTGTGGCAGGCGGTTCGTTGCTGCTGATTCCGATGGCGACCAGCCTGTTCGGCATCGATACGGAAATCGCCATGCAGGTGGTGGCCATCGGCTTCGTCATCGGCGTGGTGCAGGATTCCTTCGAGACCGCTTTGAACTCGCACACCGATGTGGTCTTCACCGCGGCGGTGTCCTATGCGGGTGAAGCGCGTGGCGCTGCCGAGCAGGCCACGCGGATCGACGCCCAAGCCTCTCGCAGCTGATCTTGCGGGCAATGAAAAACGCGCCTCATGGCGCGTTTTTTTGCGAAAGGCGCGCTCAGCGACTACACGAACTGCGCTGCTGCATAACCCGAAGCCCAGGCCCACTGGAAGTTGAAGCCGCCCAGGTGGCCGGTGACATCCAGCACCTCACCGACGAAATACAGCCCGGGTGACTTCAGCGACTCCATGGTCTTGGACGACACTTCCTTGGTATCGATGCCGCCAAGCGTGACCTCGGCCGTGCGATAGCCCTCGGTGCCCGCCGGCACCAGTTGCCAGTCCGCCAGGCGTTCGGCGATGCTCTTGAGCTCGGCCGGGGTGTACTGCTTCATCGGTTTGGACGCGAACCAGTGTTCGGCCAGCAGGCCGGCCATCTTCTTGGTGAAGAGTTCGCCCAGCAGGGTTTTCAGCTCGCTGTTGGGCCGCTCGCGTTGCTGTTCCAGCAGCCACTCCGGCAAATCGATATGCGGCAGCAGATCGATGCTGACTGCATCGCCAGGCTGCCAGTACGACGAAATCTGCAGGATCGCCGGGCCGCTGAGGCCGCGGTGGGTGAAGAGAATGTTTTCCACGAAGCTCTGGCCGTTGCAACAGACCCGGCAATCTTCCACCGAAGTACCAGACAGTTCACTGCACAGGATTTTCAGCTGTGGATCCGTCAGCGTGAACGGCACCAGGCCAGCGCGCGTTGGCAGCAGGGTGTGGCCGAACTGGCGAGCGATCTGGTAGCCGAAGCCGGTGGCGCCGAGGGTCGGAATCGACAGCCCACCGGTGGCGATTACCAGCGACTCGCAGCTGACGGGGCCGAGGCTGGAGCTCAGGCGATAGCCATTTTCGCCGCGCTCGATGGCGCTCACCGAGGTATCCAGGCGCAGGTCGACGCCAGCCTGTTCGCATTCGTCCAGCAGCATGCCGAGGATGTCGCTGGACTTGTGGTCGCAGAACAGTTGGCCGAGTTTCTTCTCGTGGTAGGGCACGCCGTGCTTGGCCACCAGGGCGATGAAATCCCACTGGGTGAAGCGCGCCAGCGCGGATTTGCAGAAATGCGGGTTGTGCGACAGAAAGTTGCCCGGCTCGCAGTACAGGTTGGTGAAGTTGCAGCGCCCGCCGCCGGACATGAGGATCTTCTTGCCTGCCTTGTTGGCGTGGTCGAGCAACAGCACGCTGCGGCCACGCGCGGCGGCGCTCATGGCGCACATCAATCCGGCCGCACCGGCACCGATGATGACAACCTGGGGTGAAAGCACGGCAATGTCCTCGCATACGCTAGGCGTCAGGCATCGCTGCGGGCTGACGCGAAACGGCGCAGTTTACCTGAAGGCCGGGTTCCGCTGTCGCCCACGCAGGGTGATCGCATCAGGTTTGTCCGGCGCGGCGCGGGAGGGCCACAAGCGCGTGTTTGCGGATGGACGCGGGCAGCCCCGCCGGGTGCCATTCGGACTTTTTTGCGAACCGCGCATTGCCAGGGCTGGTCTAGCGATTATGCTCAATGGATAAAACGGGAATAGCTATTTGCCACTATCTTGTCTGCCGTTACCTCTGGCGCGCCGTCGGCATGTTTCATGCGGCGGGTTCACTCTTGGCTTTCGGGGCACATGAGCATTGAAAAGCTGGCGAGCGTGGTTGCTGTCGCTGTTCCTGCTGCCCGGCGCTGTGGCCGCCGAGCAGTTGCGCCTGGTCGCCGATACCTGGCCGCCGTTCACCGACCAGCGCCTACCGGGAAATGGAGTGGCAGCGGAGCTGGTCGCGACTGCGCTTGAGCGTGCCGGCTACACCAGCTATTACCGCGAAGTGCCTTGGGAACGAGCCATCCTGGGGTTGCAGCGGGGGGATTACGATGTGCTGATCAATGCCTGGTACAGCGACGAACGTGCCGGGTTCGGTCACTTTTCCGAGCCCTATCTGATCAACCGAATCCGTTTCGTACAGCGCAAGGGCGATGGCATCGCTTTCGCTCAACTCTCCGACCTGTACCCCTACCGAATCGCCGTGCTACGTGGCTATGCGTACTCCGCGCAGTTCGGTGCCGACAAGAATCTGCGCAAGGTCGGCGTCAGCAGTTTCGAAAGCGCCGCACACATGGTGCAGCACGGCCGGGTGAGCCTGGCGCTGGAGGATGAATACGTTGCGCGCTTTCAGTTCAACCACCAGCTCAAGGGCATTGCCGATCAGCTGGAATTCCTGCCGACGCCCCTGAGCGAAAACGGCCTGCACATTCTCATCCGTCTGACCCATGGCAACCACCTCGAGATTGCCAGGCGTTTCGACGCCGCGATTGCGGCCATGCGCGCCGATGGCAGCTATGCGGCGATCATGCAGCGTCATGGCCTGTAGGTCGCGAACGTCACTGCCAGAGCGTGCGTGCGCGACCCTGCCGCTTGGCCTGATAGAGCTGCTGGTCGGCGAGGTGCAGGAGGCTTTCCAGGTCATCCGGGGCGCCGTGATAGACGCCGGCACTGAATGACAGCGGCGGCGCGCCAATCGCGTACTTGAGCTGTGCGCACTGCTCACGCAGGCGGTCGAGAGCCTGGCTCAACTGCTCGGCGTTCTGCTGGCTGACCATGGCGAATTCTTCACCACCCAGGCGGCCGAGCAGGGCATCGGGAAACGCTGCGCTCAACGCCCGGGTAAAGGCGACCAGCGCCGCGTCGCCGCTGGCATGGCCATGTTCGTCGTTGATCTGCTTGAAGAAGTCCATGTCGAGCATCGCCACGCTGAGATCGCGACCACTGCGCTGGGCCAGCTGGAATTGCTGGATTCCCTGCTCGTAGAACGCCCGCCGGTTGTTCAACCCCGTCAGTGCGTCGAATTGCGCGGCCTGCTTGAGTGCGCGCATCAGATCACGGCGCTCCAGAGTGGAAATCACCCGACAGTTCAGTTCTTCCGGGCAGAACGGTTTGCGCAGGAAGTCGTCAGCGCCGTGCTTGATGAACATGGCGCTGAGCGAGCCCTTGGTATCGGCGGACAGGCCAAGGATGATCAGCTCGTTGCGCTTCATCTTCTGGCGCAGCAGCTTGACCAGTTCGAAGCCGCTGATGCCGGGCATGCTGTGGTCGACCACCAGCAGGTCGATATCCGGTTGTTCCTTGAGAATGCGCAGGGCTTCCTCGCCGTCGCTGGCGTCGATGATCTGGTAGCGATGCGGCGCCAGCACATGACGAATGAAGTGGCGCGTGGCCTCCGAGTCCTCGGCGACGAGAATCTTCACCTGGCTGTTGCTTTCCAGCCGGTGCAGCAGGCGGAAAGCGTACTCGTAGGAGTGCTGGCTTTCCTTGAGCACGTAATCGACCACGCCCTTGAGCAGCAGGTCATCGCGACGTTTTTCGTTGTACGAGCCGCTGAGCACGATGCACGGCAGGGCGTAGCGCATGACCAGATCGACGCTTTCGCCATCCGGCGCATCCGGCAGGTGCAGATCGACGATGGCAGCGAAGAACAGCTCCGCCGAGGTGTCCAGCATGACCTCGGCTTCAGCCAGAGAAGCGCAGAATACCGGTTGCAGATCCGTTTCCTGGCGGAACAGATGCTCGAGGATTTTCAGGACCAGCGGGCTGTCTTCGATAACCAGAATATTGCGCACGAAACCCCCTGTAGCGGATCTGCAATTTCCTTGAGTTTACAACGTGCGCACGCGTAATGAGCGGCCTTTGATCTTGCCTTCGCTGAGGCACTTGAGTGCTTGCACGGCCAGGCTGCGCTCGACGGCTACATAGGCCTGGAAGTCGAAAATGGCGATCTTGCCGACCTGCGCGCCAGGGATGCCGCCCTCGCCCGTGAGTGCACCGAGAATATCGCCGGGGCGCAGTTTGTCTTTGCGCCCAGCACCGATGCACAGCGTCATCATGAGCGGCTGCAGCGGCGCGCCCCCTTGGTGTTTCAAGCTGCTCAGCGGGTGCCAGTTGAGTGGCGACTTTTGCAGGTTTTCGATGGCTTGGGCACGATGACCTTCGGCCGGGGCAACCAGGCTCATGGCCAGGCCTTTCTCGCCTGCACGACCGGTGCGGCCAACACGGTGAATGTGAATTTCCGAGTCGCGCGCCAGTTCGACGTTGATCACCATGTCCAGTGCGTCGATGTCCAGGCCACGCGCCGCCACATCGGTGGCGACCAGAACGGACAGGCTGCGGTTGGCAAAGGTCGCCAATACCTGATCGCGGTCGCGTTGTTCGAGGTCTCCGTGCAGGGCGGCGGCCGAGATGCCCTTGGCGGTGAGGTGGTCGACGACTTCCTGGCATTGTTGCTTGGTGAAGCAGAAGGCCACGCAGGATGTCGGGCGGTAGCTGTTGAGCAGCTTGACCACGGCGTCCAGGCGCTCCTCAGGCGTGATCTCATAGAAACGCTGTTCGATCTGGCTGTCGTCATGCAGCGCTTCGACCTTGACCTGCTGCGGGTTGCGCATGAAGGTCGCGGACAACTGTTTGATGCCGGCCGGGTAGGTGGCCGAGAACAGCAGCGTCTGGCGGCGCTCCGGGGTCTGCCCGATGATCTCGGCGATGCTGTCGTAGAAGCCCATGTCGAGCATGCGATCGGCTTCGTCGAGCACCAGGGTATTGAGGCCGTCGAGTTTCAGCGTGCCTTTGGCCAGGTGCTGCTGCACCCGGCCGGGGGTGCCGACGATGATCTGCGCGCCATGCTCCAGAGAGCCGATTTGCGGGCCGAAGGGCACGCCACCGCACAGGGTGAGGATCTTGATGTTGTCTTCGCCCCGGGCCAGGCGGCGCAGTTCCTTGGCGACCTGATCGGCCAGCTCGCGAGTCGGGCACAGCACCAGCGCCTGGCAGCCGAAGTAGCGCGGGTTGAGGGGGGCCAGCAGGCCGATGCCAAAGGCGGCGGTCTTGCCACTGCCGGTCTTGGCCTGGGCGATCAGGTCCATGCCCTTGAGCATGACCGGCAGGCTCTGGGCCTGGATAGGCGTCATCTGCGCGTAACCGAGGGACTCGAGGTTCGCCAGCATGGCGGGCGACAGGGCAAGCGAGGAGAAAGCGGTGGCGGTCACGGTACAGGGCCTAGGGAGAGCGTTTAGAGGCGCCTAGTGTAGCAGGCGCCGTGCCCGGTTCCGTGGCGATCGCTGCGTTACTCGTCGACGTCCACCTCCACGCGTCGTGCGCTGCGCCCGTCTTCCGGCGACAGCTGCAGGAAGATGCCTGCCGCCAGTATCGACAGCAGGCCGACGCACAGGTAAGTGGCCTGGAAGGCGCCCAGTACGCCATCTGCAGCACCCTGATTGTCCAGGTTGAAACCGCCAAGCAGTGCCGCGGCGGCGGCGATCCCCATGCTCATCGACAGTTGCACCACCACGGACAGCAGGCCGTTGCCGCTGCTGGCCTCGCTATCGCGCAGGTCGATCAGGGTCACGGTGTTCATGGCGGTGAACTGCAAGGAGTTGATGGCGCCGATCAGCGTCAGCTGAATGGCCAGTTGCACGTGGGAGGTCTGCCCGTCGACCAGGGCCATGCTGGCGATCAGCAGGCCTAGCAGCACGGTGTTGCTGGTCAGGATGCGGCGGTAGCCGAGGCGGTCGATCAATGGCTTGGCCAGCGGCTTCATGGCCATGGCGGCCAGGGCCAGGGGAATCATGCTCATGCCCGCCTGGGCCGGTGAGTAACCCATGCCCAATTGCAGCAGCAGTGGCGTGAGGAACGGCAGGGCGCCGCTGCCCAGGCGGGCGAAGATATTGCCGAGAATGCCCACCGCGAAACTGCGGGTGTGGAACAGGCTGGGCGGGAACAGCGCATTGGGCGTGCGCCCGGCGCGCAGCCAGTACGCGGCCAGACACGCCAGGCCACCGAGCAACAGCAGCATCACCCGGACATGGGGCAAGTGCAGTTCGCCGAGGCCTTCGAGCGCCATGGTGATCAACAGCATGGCGGCGCCGAAGAGCAGGAAGCCGATCAGATCGAACCGCGTGCGTTCGGGGCCGCGCAAGTCCGGCATGAAGCGGAAGGCGGCCCAGCAGCCGATGGCGCCGACCGGCAGGTTGAGCAGGAAGATCCAGTGCCAGCTGGTGTACTCCACCAGCCAGCCGCCCAGGGTGGGGCCGATCAGCGGCCCGAGCAGGCCGGGCAGGGTGATGAAACTCATGATCCGTACCAGCTCGGTACGCGGATAGGCGCGCAGCACCACCAGACGACCTACCGGCATCATCAGCGCGCCGCCGAGACCCTGGATGATGCGTGCGATCACCAGCATGTTCAGCGACTGCGAGACGGCGCACAGCAGCGAGCCGAGGCTGAACAACAGGATGGCGCCAAAGAATATGTGCCGGGTGCCGAAGCGATCCGCCAGCCAGCCGGAGGCGGGGATCAGCAGTGCCACCGTGAGCATGTAGGCGATGACCACCGACTGCATGCGCAGCGGGTCTTCGGAGAGATCGGCGGCCATGCTCGGCAGAGCGGTGTTGAGGATGGTGCCGTCCAGCGTCTGCATGAAGAACGCGATGGCGACGATCCAGGGCAGCAGGCGGGCAGTGCGGGCGTCGAGCAAGGTCATGGTGGTCTCACTACGGGGTGTCATACTCTATCCATGCCGGTCATCCAGGCATGGGTGCTAGGATGAACCGTGGTCAGTGTACTAGGGTCTGTTGACGCTTCACGCACGGCTCGCGCTGAAAGGCCAACAGATACTAGGGAGGGTTCATATGCGCTGTCTGTTGTTGCTCGCTATGCTCTGGTCGAGCCTTTCGGCGGCGGCGTGGTTTTCTCAGCCTGTTCTTGTCGATGGTCAGTTGCATGTCTATCAGCCGACGAATGCAGCCAGTGAGCCCTGGCGTATTTGCGTGCTGATCCCGAATGCCAAGGATCGTTACTGGTGGGGCGTAGCCTGGGGGTTGCAGCAGGAAGCTCAGCGTCTGGGCGTACGGCTTGGCATCTACGAGGCCGGCGGCTACGACCATCCCGAGGTTCAGGTCAGGCAGTTCGACCATTGTGTCAGTAAAGGCGCCGATGGCTTCTTGATCGCTGGCATCAATCCTTCCGACCTGTGTTCACGCATCGCGGTTCAGCAAAGCGCCGGGCGCCCGGTGATCGACCTCATCAATGGCCTTGGCTGTGAAACGCTGAGCTCACGTTCTCGTGTCGACTTCGCCGATATGGCCAGCGCTACCGTGAATTATCTGACCACGCTCAGTGAAGGTCGGCCAATTCGTGTCGGCTGGTTGCCGGGGCCTGCCGATGCCGGCTGGATAAAGGACGCCGAGCGTGGCTTGCACGCCGCTTTGCAGGGAACCGCCATCACGTTGGTGCACGGCGGTTATGGCCCGCTGGATCGCAGTCGTCAGGCGCAGCTGGCGCGCGAGCTGTTCAAGAACGAGCCTGCGCTCGACTACGTGATCGGCAACGCCGAGGCGGCACTGTTCGCCACCGAACTGGTGAACAGCGCCCGTTCGCCCACTCGGGTGTTGTCGCTCTACGCCACGGATCGCGTGCTGCAGCAGGTGCGCGAAGGCGACATACTGGCCGCCCCGACCGACTCTCCAGTGATTCAGGCACGTATCGCCCTGGATCTCGCGGTACGCGGTCTGCAGGGCGAAGTGCTACCCGCCATCATCAGTCCGCAGGTCGAGATACTCGATGCCCGTGCCCTCAAGCGCTTCGATCTCGAGCGCCTGGCACCGCCGGAGCGCTATCGGATGACGACTCAGGAACTGCCGAACTAACTGGCCGTTCGCATCGCTTCGACCGCGCGCTGCGGGGTGCCGCGTACCGGTTTGCCATTGGCGGTGTAATAGGGCGCGGTGCTGCGCGGCAGTGCCTCATTGCCACGAATGCGGTCGGCGATCTTCTCGGCGATCATGATGGTGGTGGCATTGAGGTTGCCGGTGATGATCTCCGGCATGATCGACGCGTCCACCACGCGCAGGCCCTGTACACCATGCACGCGGCCCTGGCCATCGACTACCGCCATGGCGTCCTCGCCCATCTTGCACGAGCAGGATGGATGGAATGCCGTCTCTGCGTGTTCGCGGATGAAGGCATCCAGCTCGGCATCGCTCTGTACATGAGCACCGGGGCTCAGTTCACGGCCGCGGTACGGATCGAGAGCGGGTTGGTTGATGATCTCCCGGGTCAGGCGAATGCCGTCGCGGAACTCCTGCCAGTCCTGCTCATGGGACATGTAATTGAACAGGATGCTCGGGTGCTGGCGCGGGTCCTTCGACTTGACCTGCACGCGGCCGCGACTTGGCGAGCGCATCGAGCCCACGTGGGCCTGGAAACCGTGCTCTTTCACCGCATTGCTGCCGTTGTAATTGATCGCCACCGGCAGGAAGTGGTACTGCAGGTTCGGCCACTCGAACTCTTCGCGCGAGCGAATGAAACCACCAGCCTCGAACTGATTGCTGGCGCCGATACCGTCGCCGGCCAGCAGCCATTTTGCGCCGATCCCGGGCTGGTTGAGCATCTTCAGGGCCGGGTACAACGACACCGGCTGGGTGCAGGCGTACTGCACGTACACTTCCAGGTGATCCTGCAGATTGGCGCCCACGCCGGGTAGCTCGTGCACCACGTCGATGTCCAGGCTGCGCAGCAGCTCGCCAGGGCCAACGCCGGAGCGCTGCAGAATCTGTGGCGAGGCAATGGCACCTGCGCACAACAGCACTTCGCGGCGTGCCGTGGCGATGATCGGCGTATTGCCGTTGCCCTGCAGGTAGGCAACGCCGTTGGCGCGCTTGCCGTCGAACAGGATGCGGTCGGTGGTCGCGTGGGTGGCGATGGTCAGGTTGGCGCGCTCGCGGGCCTGATCCAGATAGCCACGTGCCGTGCTGGCGCGGCGGCCTTCCGGGGTCACGGTGCGATCCATCGGGCCGAAGCCTTCCTGCTGGTAACCGTTGAGGTCCTCGGTACGCGGGTAGCCCGCCTGCACGCCGGCCTCGACCATGGCGTGGAACAACGGGTTGTTGTCGGCCTTGGGCGTGGTCACGCTGACGGGGCCGCTGTCACCGTGATAATCGTTGGCACCGATGTCGCGGGTTTCCGCCTTGCGGAAATACGGCAGGCAATCCAGGTAGCTCCAGTCTTCGAGGCCGGGCTGCTTGGCCCAGTTGTCGAAGTCCATGGCGTTGCCGCGGATATAGCACATGCCGTTGATCAGCGACGAACCGCCCAGGCCCTTGCCGCGTCCGCACTCCATACGGCGGTTGTCCATGTACGGTTCCGGGTCGGTCTCGTAAGCCCAGTTGTAGCGGCGGCCCTGCAACGGAAAGGCCAGGGCGGCAGGCATCTGGGTACGGAAGTCGAGGCGATAATCCGGGCCGCCGGCTTCCAGCAGCAGCACGCTGACGCTGGCGTCTTCGGTCAGGCGGGTCGCCAGCACGTTACCGGCGGAGCCGGCGCCGATGATGATGTAATCGAATTCTTGGGACATGGTGGCCTCCTGGTAGGTGGCTGAGCCTTGGGCCAAGCGGATCGCAGGCCCGTGTCCGGCTCATGCAACAGGTTTGCAGCGCTGCCGGGACGCCGGTTGGCGCCGCCTGGCAAACGCAGTCAGAACACCGAGGCGTAATCGCCCAGTTCGACCTGCACGGATTTGATTCGGGTGTAATGAGCCAGCGTGGTCAGGCCGTTCTCGCGGCCGACGCCGGATTGCTTGTAGCCGCCCACCGGCATTTCGGCAGCGGATTCGCCCCAGGTATTGATCCAGCAGATGCCTGCTTCCAGCTTGTGGATAACCCGGTGCGCACGATTCAGGTCGCGGGTGACGATGCCGGCGGCCAGGCCGTAGTCGGTGTCGTTGGCGCGGCGGATGACTTCCTCTTCGCTGTCGTAGATGAGGATGCTCATCACCGGGCCGAAGATTTCCTCGCGCACGATGGTCATGTCGTCACGGCAATCGGTGAACACGGTCGGTGCCACGTAGGCGCCATTGGCATATTCACCCGTGGTCACCCGCTCACCGCCGATCAGCAGGCGAGCGCCTTGCTGGCGACCCGACTCGATGTAGCCGAGCACGCGCTCCATGTGGGCGAAGCTGACCAGCGGGCCGAAGTTGGTGTTGTCATCCTGTGGGCTGCCCAGGCGGATGCGCTTGACCCGCTCCAGCACCTTGCTCTCGAAACGAGCCTGCAGCGCGCGTGGCACGAAGACCCGCGTGCCGTTGGTGCACACCTGACCGGAGCTGTAGAAGTTGGCCATCAGCGCGATGTCGGCGGCGCGGTCCAGATCGGCGTCTTCGAAAATGATCAGCGGCGACTTGCCGCCCAGCTCCATAGTCACTTCCTTGAGCGATGAGCTGGAGGCACTGGCCATGACCTTCTTGCCGGTGACCGTGCCGCCGGTGAAGGAAATCTTCTCGATCCGCGGATGCTCGGTGAGCCACTGGCCCACTTCACTGCCGCTACCGGTCAGCACGTTGAACACGCCATCGGGCAGGCCAGCCTCGCTGTAGATTTCGGCCAGTTTGAGGGTGGTCAGCGAGGTGACTTCGCTGGGCTTGAAGATCATCGCGTTGCCAGCGGCGAGGGCTGGAGCGGATTTCCACAGGGCGATCTGGATCGGGTAGTTCCAGGCACCGATACCGGCGACCACACCCAGCGGCTCGCGGCGGGTATAGACGAAGCTGGTGTCGCGCAGCGGGATCTGTTCGCCCTCGATGGCCGGGATCAGGCCAGCGTAATACTCGAGTACATCGGCGCCGGTGACGATATCGACGTAGCGGGTTTCGCTCAGCGGCTTGCCAGTGTCGAGGGTTTCCAGCTCGGCCAGCTCGTCATTGCGCTCACGGAGAATATCCACGGCACGACGCAGGATGCGTGAGCGCTGCATGGCGGTCATCGCGGCCCAGACTTTCTGGCCCTGCTCGGCACTGACCACGGCACGTTCGACATCGTCCTGGCTGGCGCGCTGGATGTTGGCCAGCACCTCGCCGTTGGCTGGGTTGATGCTTTGCAAGGTGGCGCCGCTGCTTGAGTCGACGTACTGGCCGCCTATATAGAGCTTCTGGTCTGCGAATCGAGCCATGGGGCGTCTCCTGATCGGGCCAGGCACCGTTCGCGGCCTGGCGGATGGATCGGCGTGATCGAGATGAAAAGACATGTCAGCCGATTTGGTTAAAAAACAGCCTACTTTATTTTTATTGATCGATCAATCAATAAAAATCCTGCGGGCGACGAGAAACCAGCCGAATACGACGAGTCGGCGCCTTTTCAGGAGGAATCATTCGCTGCATCTCTGACACGCAGGCTGAAGATGCAGCCCAGTATTGAGGGCCGTCGTAGGAGCCGGCTTGCCGGCGATAGCAGTGGCAAGATCGACGCATGGGTTGCGGCTGCAACCGCTTCGCTGGCAAGCCAGCTCCTACCAGGAGGGTGCCTGTGCGCGGCAACTGGTGGATGATCGGCGGCTACCGCTTGCGGGCGATCAGCTGGGGTTGGTGTCGGCCTTGGCCAGTTGCAGGTCGAGGTAGTCGTAGGCGATCTGCGCCGCCTGGCGGGTATCGAAGCGTTCCCCGGACAATGCACCGCGCAGCCACAGACCGTCGATCAGCGCCGCCATGCCACGGGCGGCAGCACGGGCTTGCGGTTGCGGCAGCACACGGCGGAACTGGCCGCACAGGTTGGAGTACAGGCGCTGGTCGTTGACTCGCTGCAGGCGACGCAGGGAGGGGTGGTGCATGCTGCTGGCCCAGAATGCCAGCCAGGTCTTCATCGCCGGGCCGCTGACCTGCGTCTCGTCGAAGTTGCCGTCGATGATCGCGCGCAGGCGCGCCTGCGGGGTGTCTTCGCGCAGCAGCCGGTAGCGGGCATGGACGGCCTCGCTGAGCGCCTGCATCAGGTGGCGCATGGTCGCTTCCAGCAAGCCGTTCTTGTCCTGGAAGTAGTGGCTGATGATGCCGTTCGACACGCCGGCGAGGCGTGCGATATAGGCGATGCTGGCATCGCTCATGCCAACCTGGTCGACGGCTTCGAGGGTCGCCGCAATCAACTGCGAGCGGCGGATCGGCTGCATTCCGACCTTGGGCATCGTGTTCTCCGGTAGGGGCTGTGGCAGCAGTCTATCAGAGGCTCGCGCAGGCTGGCCGCTCAGCTATCCCTATCCACCAGCCGATAGCCGACCCCGGCTTCGGTGATGATCAGCCGCGGTGCGGCCGGGTCGTCGCCCAGTTTCTGCCGCAGGTGAGCGATGACGATGCGCAGGTAATGGCTGTGCTCGACATGGCTGGGTCCCCAGATGTCGCGCAGCAGCTGCTGTTGGGTGACGACCATGCCAGGGTGCCGGGCGAGCGTCTCCAGCACGGCGTATTCCTTGCGCGTCAGGCCGACATCCTGATCGTCCAGGGTGACCCGGCGAAAGGCGAAGTCGACCCGCAGTGGCCCGTTGACCAGTGCTGCCGCAGGCCTTTCGGCCGATGGTCGATTGCGTAGCAGGGCGCGTACGCGGGCGAGGAATTCCTGCACGCCGAAGGGTTTGCTGACGTAGTCGTTGGCACCCTGGTCGAGCGCCATTACCTTGTCCTTTTCACCGGCACGCACCGAAAGCACCAGCACCGGCACGCTCGACCATTCACGCAGTCGCGTCAGTACCTGCTGGCCGTCCAGATCCGGCAGGCCGAGGTCGAGCACCACCAGATCCGGTTGCTCCAGTGCCGCCAGTCGCAGGGCCACTTCGCCGCCGTCGGCTTCGATTACCCGATAGTTCTGGGCCTGCAGGCCGATGCGCAGAAACTTGCGGATGGCTGCCTCGTCGTCGACCAGCAGAATGGTCGCTTCACTCATGGGAAATGGCCTCGTTTTCGCCGGGTTCATCGTCAGGGGGCGCCGCCAGGGGCAGTTGCAGGGTCAGTGTGCTGCCCTGGCCGACGACCGAGGCGACGCTCACCTTGCCGCCGTGGGCATTGAGCATGCCCTGGCAGATCGCCAGGCCCAGGCCGGTGCCTCCGCCGCCACGGTCTCCCCGTGCGGCGGTGTAGAACATGTCGAAGATGCGTGCCTGCTCGTCCGCGGGAATGCCGGGGCCCTGGTCGCTCACGGCAATGTTCAGCCAGTCGCCGTCGTTACGGACGCGAATGCCGATTTCGCCGCCGGGTGGGGAGAAGCGGGCAGCGTTTTCCAGCACGTTGATCAGCGCCTGCTCGATCAACGCGCCCTGGATCCACAGCAGTGGCGTATCGGCCGGCACATCGTGGCTGACCTGCAGGGGCTGCAGCACCGGCTGCAAGCGTTGCAGGGCGGCGGCGATCAGATCGTCGGCACTCACCCAGTCGCGTTCCAGGCGCAGGCCTCCATGGCCGAGGCGGGTCATGTCCAGCAGGTTCTGGATATAGCGATCCAGTCGCGCGGCTTCGGTGCCGGTGTCCTGCAGCAACTCGTCGCGAACACCTGCGTCGAGGCTGTCGGCGAACAGTTGCAGGGTTTCGATATTGCCGCGCATGGCGGTCAACGGCGTGCGCAGGTCATGGGATACCGAGGCCAGCAGGGCACTGCGCAGCCGCTCGGTTTCGTGATGCAGGCGCGAATGGGCGAGGGCTTCAGCGATCTTCACCCGGGCCAGCGCGTTGCTCAGCAGTGGCAGCAGGGCGCTGATCAGGCGCCGCTGGTCGATGGGCGGCGCGTCGCCCTGCCCGGTGCGCACGCCAAGCAGCGCCAGCGGTCGATCGATTTCCAGCAATGGCCACCACCACCAGTGCGGGCGCGCCAGGCTGTGGCTGTCGTAGCCGCGTGGTTGCGCGTTGCGCCAGGCATGTTCGGCACTGATCCGCTCCAGCTCGCTGAGGTCGGTAGGGCTGCCATCCAGCGTTTGCCAGCGACCATTTTCATCCAGGCCCAGCAGACACAGTTGCGCAGCGGGGATATCCAACTGGCGGGCCATGGCCTGCAGCAGATCAGTGTGATCACGGGCGTTGCTCAGGCGCTCGGCGAACAGCAGCAATTGCTGGGTCTGCGTCTGAGCCTGCTGCAGGTCCCGGTACTGTCGCCGCTGGCGGGCGGCGAGGTTGCCGGTGAGCAGGGCCATCAGCATGAAGAACACCAGGGTGAGGATGTCCTGCTCGCGGTGGATCATCACCGACCAGGCCGGTGGCAGGAAGTAGAAGCCGTAGGCGCCGAACGACAGCAACGCGCACAGCAGTGCCGGGCCGGTGCTGCTGCGCACGGCCACCAGCAGCACGGCGGCGAGAAATATCAGGGAAATGTTCGGCAGGTCGAGCCAGCGCGAAACGCCCAGAGCCAGCAGTGCGCCGACCACCGCCGCAGCGATGGCCAGCAGGTATTCGCTGAACGGCGCCGTGGGCTGCAGCACCTTGCGTTCGGTGAGCCTGCCTGGCAGGTTCAGGACGCCGATCTCGAAACCGTCCCCCTTGCGTAATAGCGAGCCGCTCAGTGAGCGCCGCCCTGTGCCGGCGCACCACAGGCCCGCTGCCTGTCTGGCATGGGCGAAGTCGATGAGCAGGGCAGCGCAATCATTGCCCTGCAGTTGCACGTAACTGCCGCCCAGTTTTTCGCAAAGACGTTCCGGTGTGTGCAGCCGCTCATGCCGAGCACTGCCGCCCACCGCCACGGCGATCCAGGGTCTGCCACGTTGTCGCGCCAATTCGGCGACATGGCCGAGCAGGGCGTCTTCGTTCGCCTGGCCGCTCAGGCAGGCCAGTAGAGGCCCCTGTGGATAACGCAGGGTAGGAGGTACAGCGGTAGGCATGGCGATTTCCGGTCCAGGGCAGTGATGATCATGGCCCGCTGCAAGGTTGGCGTAAAGAACCGCGAGTGGGCGTAAAAATGCCGTAAAAGTTCGCCTGAAGACGCTGTTGGCAGCCGGGTTCAGAGGTATATCTGAAGCATCTGCAGTTCCCAGAGAAATCCAACGTGAGCACCACCACTACCCGCACCTCTCCCATTGCGTTGCTGATCGGCGCGGTCGGTATCGTTTATGGCGATATCGGCACCAGCCCGCTGTACAGCCTCAAGGAAATCTTTTCGCCGCATTACGGCGTCGATCTGTCCCAGGCCAGCGTGCTCGGTATCCTGTCGCTGATCTTCTGGTCGCTGACCCTGGTGGTCACCGTCAAGTACGTGATGTTCATCCTGCGCGCCGACAATGGCGGCGAGGGGGGCATCATGGCCCTCACCGCCCTGGCCCAGCGCGCCGCTGCCGGCCATCCACGTCTGCGTTCGGTACTGATCATGCTCGGCCTGTTCGGCGCCGCACTGTTCTATGGTGACAGCATGCTCACTCCGGCGGTTTCGGTGCTCTCCGCCGTGGAGGGTGTCGGTCTGGTGGTCGACGGCATCGATCACTGGGTGGTGCCGGTGGCGCTGCTGATCCTGGTGCCGCTGTTTCTGTTGCAGCGCCATGGTACGGCGCGCATCGGTTATCTGTTCGGGCCGGTGATGGTGGTCTGGTTCGTGGTGCTGGGTGCGCTGGGCGTACATGGCATCGTGCAGCAGCCGCAAGTGTTGCTGGCGCTGAATCCCTATTGGGCGCTGCACTTCTTCATCGCCAATCCGTTGCTTGGGGTGACGGTAATGGGCGCGGTGGTGCTGACCATCACCGGGGCTGAGGCGCTGTATGCCGACATGGGCCACTTCGGTCGCCGTCCCATCGTGCACGCCTGGCTGTTTCTGGCCTTTCCCGGTCTGATTCTCAACTATTTCGGCCAGGGCGCAGTGCTGCTCAGCGATCCCGAGGCGGTGCGTAACCCCTTTTATCTGCTGGCGCCGTCCTGGGCGCTGATTCCCCTGATCGGCCTGTCGACCCTGGCCACCATCATCGCCTCCCAGGCGGTGATCACCGGCGCCTTCTCGGTGACTCGCCAGGCGATCCAGCTCGGCTACGTGCCGCGCATGCAGATCCTGCACACCTCCAGTGCCGAACAGGGGCAGATCTACATTCCCCTGATCAACAGTTGCTTGCTGATCGGTGTGGTACTGCTGGTGCTCGGCTTCCAGTCGTCCAGTGGCCTGGCCGGCGCCTATGGTGTGGCCGTGACAGGCACCATGCTGTGCACCACGCTGCTGGTGTCGGCGGTGATCCTGCTGTTGTGGCGCTGGCCGAAAGTCCTGGCCGTGCCGCTGTTGGCGGTGTTCCTGCTGGTCGACGGCATCTTCTTCGCCGCCAACGTGCCGAAGATCGCCGGTGGCGGTGCAGTTCCAATGATCGTCGGCATCCTGCTGTTCGGCCTGATGACTACCTGGAAACGCGGTCGCCAACTGGTGCTCGAACGCCTCGACGAACATGCGCTGGTGCTGCGCGACTTCATCGCCAGCATTGCCCTGCAACCGCCCCATCGGGTCGCCGGTACTGCGGTGTTCCTGACCAGCCGGGTGGACGTGGTGCCCCATGCGCTGTTGCACAACCTGCTGCACAACCAGGTCCTGCACGAGCGGGTGATGCTGCTCACCGTACTTTACGAGGATCGTCCGCGGGTGCCATTGGCGGAGCGCTTCGAACTCGATGCCTATGACCAGGGGTTCTATCGCGTGCGCCTGCGCTTCGGCTTCCTCGAAGCACCGGACATTCCTCAGGCGCTGGCGCAACTGAGCGAAAAGGGACTCGATTGCCCGCCGATGCGCACCACCTACTTCCTCAGCCGGGAAACGGTGATTCCTTCCGAGCGTATCGGCATGGCCATGTGGCGCGAGCGGCTGTTCGCCGTGCTGCAGAAGAACGCCGGTAGCTCTCTGGGCTTCTTCCGGCTGCCGGTGAACCGGGTGATCGAGCTGGGCACGCAGGTGGAGATTTAGACTGTGAAATGGCGATAGCCGCCGTTCGTAGTCGGGCGCCAATTGGTGGGCTGAAGCCCACCCTACGGTTAGATGCGCGGCTGTAGGGTGGGCTTCAGCCCACCAAATCGAAGGTCCGCTATCGCCTTATAGCCGTCACCGAGTCAGGCATCGCAGCGACGCCATACACTGGCCAGCCAGGGTTGTTGCTCGCGTGGCAGGCCAGCTGGGCGGTAGTAATGTTCCAGCTCGTCGAAGCCGGCGGCGGTGAGCAGTTGGCGCCAGCTGTCCAGGTCATGCCAGGCACCATAGCGCTCGCCGCTCCAGCCTTCCTGGTTGTCGCCTCTTGGGTTGGAGCTGAACAGCACGCCGCCCGGCTTCAGGCTGGCACGAAGTTCCCTGAGCACCCGAGGCAGTTCCTGGCTGGGGATATGGAACAGCACGGCGTTGGCGAATATGCCGTCGAAGCGTTCTGCCGGCAGATTCAGGGCGAGAAAGTATTGGTGCCAGACCTCGCAGCCACTGTCTGCGCGGGCCATGGCGACGAACTGCGGGCAGCCGTCGAGACCTACCGGGCGATGGCCGAGCCTTGCGAAGGTGCGCAGGTCACGGCCGGGACCACAGCCGAAGTCGAGAATGCTCAGGGGGGCGGCCGCGTCGATATGGCGCAGCAGCGCGTCGATATTCTGGCTGACGTCATGGTCGCGGGTGCCCTCGCGAAAGCCTTCGGCATTGGCCTGGTAATGAGCCAGCGTGCGGCTGGTGATCTGTTGCAACTGATCGGGGTCGATGGGCATGGCGGGCCTGCGCAGTACGTGGACGCCTATTTAACCGCATTGCGCGCAGGCCGTGACGATGCGCGATAACATCGCACCCTGAACAGCATTCGAGGTGGCAGGGTGGATCTACAGCAGGGCTTCGTCCTGACCCGGCACTGGCGCGATACGCCAGCCGGTACCCAGGTGGAATTCTGGCTGTCGACCGACAGCGGCCCGCGTCTCGTCCGCCTGCCGCCGCAAACGTCGGTGGCCTTCATTCCTGTCGAGCAGCGCGCGCGCGCCGAGGCCTTGTTGGGCAAGGAGGCGGATGTCGAGCTGCGCCCGCTGCAGCTGCGCGACTTCCGTCAGCGGCCGGTACTTGGCCTGTACTGCCGCCAGCAGCGCCCGTTGATTCAGCTCGAGCAGGCCCTGCGGCAGGCCGGTGTGGATGTCTACGAGGCCGATATCCGTCCGCCCGAGCGTTACCTGATGGAGCGCTTCATTACCGCGCCTGTACTGTTCGGCGGTACGCCGACACAGGAGGGGGTGCTGATAGACGCGCAGTTGAAGCCGGCGCCGGACTATCGCCCGCAGCTCAAACTGGTTTCTCTGGATATCGAAACCACCGCCCGCGGCGAGCTGTATTCGATCGCTCTGGAGGGCTGCGGTCAACGCCAGGTGTACATGCTCGGGCCGCCGAACGGTGACGCCGACGTCGACTTCGATCTCGCTTATCTGGATAGCCGCGCCGAGTTGCTGGAGGCGCTCAATGGTTGGCTGGAGCGTTTCGATCCGGACGCCATCATCGGTTGGAACGTGGTGCAGTTCGACCTGCGTGTGCTGCACGAGCACGCGCAGCGTCTGCAAGTGCCGCTACGCCTTGGCCGTGGTGGCGAAGCGTTGAACTGGCGCGAGCATGGTTCCAAGCAGCATTTCTTCGCCAGTGCACCGGGCCGTCTGATCATCGATGGCATCGAAGCGCTGCGCTCGGCCACCTGGAGCTTCCAGTCCTTCAGCCTGGAAAGCGTCGCCCAGCAGTTGCTTGGCGAGGGCAAGGCGATCGACAACCCCTACCAGCGCATGGACGAAATCAACCGCATGTTCGCCGAGGACAAGCCGGCTCTGGCCCGCTACAACCTCAAGGACTGCGAGCTGGTGACGCGCATCTTCGCCAAGACCGAGCTGCTCACCTTCCTGCTCGAGCGAGCTACGGTCACCGGCCTGCCGGTGGATCGCAGCGGCGGTTCGGTCGCCGCCTTCAGCCACCTGTACATGCCGCTGATGCATCGACAGGGCTTCGTGGCGCCCAACCAGGGCGAGCGTCCGCCCGAAGCCAGCCCGGGCGGCTTCGTCATGGATTCGCGGCCTGGGCTTTACGAGTCGGTGCTGGTGCTGGATTACAAGAGCCTGTATCCGTCGCTGATCCGCACCTTTCTGATCGACCCGGTGGGGCTGGTCGAGGGGCTGCGTCAACCCGACGATGCCCACTCGGTTGCGGGCTTCCGCGGTGCGCGCTTTTCGCGCACTCGGCACTGCCTGCCGGCCATCGTCGAACGCGTGTGGCAGGGCCGGGAAGCCGCCAAACGGGCAGGCAACGCGCCTTTGTCGCAGGCGCTGAAAATCATCATGAACGCCTTCTACGGCGTGCTCGGCTCCAGTGGTTGCCGCTTCTTCGATACGCGCCTGGCGTCCTCGATCACCTTGCGTGGCCATGAGGTGATGCGCCGTACCCGCGAGCTGATCGAGGCCGAAGGGCATGCGGTGATTTATGGCGATACCGACTCCACCTTCGTCTGGCTGCGCAGCGCCCACCGCGAGGACGACGCCGAGCGTATCGGCCGCGGCCTGGTGCAGCGGGTCAACGCCTGGTGGCGCGAGCACCTGCAAACCGAGTTCGGCTTGCAGAGTGCTCTGGAGCTGCAGTTCGAAACCCACTTCAGCCGTTTTCTGATGCCGACCATTCGCGGTATGGAGGAGGGCAGCAAGAAGCGCTACGCCGGGCTGATTCGCCAGGCCGATGGCCGCGAGGAGATGGTCTTCAAGGGGCTGGAAACGGTGCGCAGCGACTGGTCGCCGCTGGCCCGGCAGTTCCAGCAGGAGCTGTACCTGCGCATCTTCAAGCGCCAGCCCTATCAGGATTACGTGCGTGACTACGTGCAGAGCACTCTGGACGGCGAGTTCGACGAACGACTGGTGTACCGCAAGCGACTGCGCCGCAGGCTCGATGACTATCAGCGTAACGTGCCGCCACACGTGCGGGCGGCACGCCTGGCCGATGCCCACAATGATGAGCAGGGACGCCCTCGCCAATACCAGAGCGGCGGCTGGATCAGTTACGTGATGAGCGTGGCGGGCCCTGAACCCCTCGAGCTACGCCGCGCGCCCATCGACTACGGCCACTACCTGAGCAAGCAGCTGCAGCCGGTGGCCGATGCCATCCTGCCGTTCGTGGACGATGACTTCAGCGCACTGATCGGCGGCCAGCTCGAGTTGTTCTGAGGCCCATGCCGGAACTTTCGAAACTTTTTGCAAACATTCTGCTTCCGCCACGTGACCCGCGCTTGAGCCGCGCGTCGAACAGAGCGGACTGCTGACAGAGAACCTTGTCAGGTCGGGCCGTATATTCAAAAAAGTAATTTATTAGTAATTATTGATTCTTTTTTGTTTTATTCGCCTTGGCTTAGCCTTGCACCTGCCAATAACTAGCGCTTATCGAGTCTGGCCGAGCCGGCTCGCGATCCATGCCCCGGAGCATCAAATCCATGAAAAAATCCACCCTGGCCCTGGCCGTCACCTTCGCCACGCTGGCGCAACAGGCCAGCGCTGCCGGCTTCGTCGAAGACAGCACCGCCAAACTCGACCTGCGCAATTTCTATTACGACCTGAACACCAAGAACACCGCCGACAACACGGGCGAAGCGAATGAGTGGGGGCAGGGTTTCATTTTCAACTACCAGTCCGGCTTCACCCAGGGCACCGTTGGTGTCGGCGTCGACGTGATCGGCCTGTATGGCCTGCGTCTGGATTCCGGCGGCAAGAACACCAAAGCCGGTCGTGATCGCACCCCGGGCCAGCTGTTCCCGCTGGAAACCGATGGCAGTGCCGTCAACGATTACAGCAAGGCTGGCGCTACCGCCAAGTTCCGCCTCTCGAAAACCGAGCTGCGCGTCGGCACCCTGCAGCCGAAGCTGCCGGTCGTGACCTTCAACGACGGCCGTCTGCTGCCACAGCTGTTCAACGGTGGCCAGGTCATCTCCAATGAGATCGATGGCCTGACCCTGACTGCTGGTCAACTGGAGCACACCAAGACCCGCTCTTCTACCGATGACATCGGTCTGCGCATCGGTGGCGCCGCTCGCCCGAATGGTACGGCTGTCGGCACGCCAATCGCCGATACCAACAAGTTCTATTTCGCCGGTGGCGACTACAAGATCACCAAGGACCTGACCGCCCAGTACTACTACGGCAACCTGGAAGACTTCTACAAGCAGCACTTCCTGGGCCTGGTCCATAACCTGGCTCTGCCGGCCGGTAATCTGAAAACCGATCTGCGCTATTTCAACAGCGGCTCCGATGGCAAGAACGGCAACCTGGCGGGCCGTAACGAAGGCTACCGCAGCAGCGGCTACTGGGCTGCTGGCGACACCAAGAGCGGCGAAGTCGACAACCAGACCTGGAGCGCCCTGTTCACCTACAGCCTGAGTGGCCATGCCCTGAGCGCGGGTTACCAGCAGGTTTCCGGCGACAGCGCTTTCCCGTTCCTCAACCAGGGTGACGGCTCCAGCTCCTACCTGATCACCGACCGTCAGATCGGCAAGTTCGCCAGTGCTGGCGAACGCACCTGGCTGGCCGAGTATGGCTATGACTTCGGTACCGTTGGCGTGCCTGGCCTGAAAGCTGTCGTCACTTACCTGAAAGGCGACAACATCGATGCCGCCGATGGCGAGCGCAAAGAGTGGGAGCGCGACTTCCGTCTGGATTACGCCGTTCAGCAGGGTTCGCTCAAAGGTCTGGGCTTCTCCTGGCGTAATGCTTCGCTGCGTGGCAACAACGCGACAGACGCCGACGAGAATCGTCTGATCGTCAGCTATAGCCTGCCGCTGCTCTAAGTTTTCCGGGTGGGGCGAAGCACCGCTTCCCTCGCCCTTTTTATTCGAGCCTGCCTGCGCCGGTCATGGGTTGCAGGCGCTCGGCGCGACAGCGGTTCGCCGCTTCGATCGCGAGCCTCCATTCCTCGTGGTGGAATCTTTACCGGGCGCAAGCCCGGTTTTTTATGCCTGCGATAAAGCTTACGGCCGCCGATGTGCAGGTGAACGCAGTTCTGCACGCTGTTCAGCGTCGCCAGGCTCTGGCATGGTCGGCTCCGACTTCATTCTGGTGACCAGGCCCATGCCCTATCATCGTTACCCCGAACTCGCCTTCCTGAAAATCGACCACCTGAGCTTCGATGAGCAGAAGGTGTTCTTTCATCTGCGCAATGGTCAGGTGTTTTCCCTGATCCAGGATGGCTATCTACGACTCGACCGTCTTTCACCCGCGCAGCGGCAGGACTATCGCCTGGAAAATCTGGGGTTCACCGCCAGCTGGCGACATCTGGGAGGCAGTTGCTGGGATGCTCCGGAACTGGCCTGGGAGGACCTGCAGAACCAGGCGTTGCGCCGTCTGGACGAAGCCGCTTGGGACCTCGAGGCGATCGAACTGCGAGATCGACAATTGGTGGCCTTATGGCGTCTCCAGGCCGACTACTACAACGGTGGCCTGCTGCAGTTCTTCGCCAACTGGGGCATGCCGACCTTCGAGTACGCCCAGGCCGCACTCGCCCTGCTGGGCCTGCAGCAGGCCCGTCAATTGTTGCAGGATTTCTACGGTGTATTCGCTCATCTGCAGGATGAGCCGACCGAAATCGCCCTGTGGGACATCCCGCAATGGCTGACCGAGGCGCAGAACGCACGACTCTGCGAGGTGGACGAGCGGTTGGGCGAGGCGATCGAGGAACTGCAGTGGGTGGCGCTTGGACATTTCCTGACGACCTGATTGGCGGAACCCCAGGGGGACTTCAGGTTCACTTACTGCACACCCCCAAAGGAAGCACCCGCCATGGCGCTCAGTGAAAAACACAAAATGCTCATCGGTGAGCTCTATCTGGCCAGCGATCCCGAACTGCAGGCCGAAAGCGCCGCCACCATCGCCTGGCTGGCGCGCTACAACGGCAACCTGGGGCTGTCACCTGCCGAGCGTACCCAAGTGCTGGGCGAGCGCCTGGCCAGCATTGGCCGGGGCGTGGTGGTGCGTTCGCCGTTTCACTGCGATTACGGCTTCAATCTCAGCCTGGGCGACGAGGTGTTCATCAACTTCAACTGCGTGATCCTCGACGTGGTGGCCGTGAGCATCGGCGACAAGACCCAGATCGGCCCCGGCGTGCAGATACTCACCGCGGATCATCCCCGTGCTCCTGCCGAGCGCGAGTCCGGCCTGGAATTCGGTCGGCCTGTGAGCATCGGTCGCAACGTATGGATCGGCGCTGGAGCGCTGATCCTTCCGGGAGTGACCGTCGGTGACGACGCGCTGATCGGCGCTGGCAGCGTGGTCACCCGCGATGTACCTGCTGGAGCGAAGGTCGCAGGTAATCCGGCGCGGCTGCTCGAATAGCGCCATGTCACTGGACAGGCCCGCCGTTGACGAGGTGCTGGCGCGTCTCGAGTCCATTAAGCTCATTTGGTTATAAATAAATCATTATTTATTCTTTTTAATATTCCGTGTTCCTGAGCATAGTGAGCGCCACGCAACGACTCACTTGAGGAGCACACAGCATGAGCATCCGCCTTGGCGACATCGCACCTGACTTCGAACAGGATTCCAGCGAAGGCCGTATCCGCTTCCACGAGTGGCTGGGTAGCCAGTGGGGCATCCTGTTCTCCCACCCTGCGGATTTCACGCCGGTGTGCACCACCGAGCTGGGTTTCACCGCCAAGCTGAAAGACGAGTTCGCCAAGCGCAACGTCAAGGCCATCGCCCTGTCCGTGGACCCGGTCGACTCCCACCTGAAGTGGATCGACGACATCAACGAGACCCAGAACACCGCGGTCAACTTCCCGATTCTGGCCGATGCCGACCGCAAGGTTTCCGAGCTCTACGACCTCATCCACCCGAATGCCAACGACACCCTGACCGTGCGTTCGCTGTTCGTCATCGACCCGAACAAGAAGGTCCGCCTGAGCATCACCTATCCGGCGAGCACGGGGCGCAACTTCAACGAAATCCTCCGTGTGGTCGACTCGCTGCAACTCACCGACAGCCACAAGGTGGCCACCCCGGCCAACTGGCAGGACGGTGACGATGTGGTGATCGTGCCTTCGCTGAAGGACGAAGACGAGATCAAGCAGCGCTTCCCCAAAGGCTATCGCGCCGTGAAGCCCTACCTGCGCCTCACCCCGCAACCGAACAAGTAAGGACATCCCATGTTGGTGGTTTTGCTGGGTGGCAGTCCGAGCCAGAAGTCACGCTCCAACGTACTGCTCGACAGGGCGCGGCAGTGGCTGCAGTCCCATGGTGTCGAGGTGGTGAGTTATCAGGTGCGTGACTTCGAGGCCGAGGATCTGCTCTTCGCCCGTTTCGACAGCCCGCGCATTCAGGGCTTGCAGGCCCACGTGGCTGCTGCCGATGGGTTGATCGTTGCGACGCCGGTATACAAGGCATCGTTTTCGGGCGCATTGAAGACCCTGCTCGACGTGCTGCCCGAGCGCGCGCTGCATCACAAGGTGGTGCTGCCAATCGCCACGGGTGGTAGCAGTGCCCACATGCTGGCGGTGGATTACGCCTTGAAGCCGGTACTGTCGGCGCTCAAGGCGCAGGAAGTACTGCACGGCGTTTTCGCCGATGACAGCCAGATTGCCTACACCGATACCGGTGGCGATCTGCTGCCGGTACTTGAACAGCGTCTGGATGACGCTTTGCAGCATCTGATCCAGGCACTCAACCGCCGGCCACAGCCGATCGAGCCGGGGCTGTTGAACGATCGCCTGATCAGTGGGCGCTGGAGCGCCTGAGTCAAGGATTCACACACATTTTCCACATGGGTGAAGGTTCACCCATCAACCACCTTACTAGCCCGCCAACGAGGCAGCAGGTGGCCAAACACTCAATGCAGAGGAGAGCGTCATGCGCACTATCACTTTGCGTCGGAGTCTGGTCGCCTTGTTTGCCGCGGCCATTTCCTTCGGCGCCATTACCCAAGCTCAAGCCGAGACACTGCGTATCGGCTATCAGAAATACGGCACCCTGGTGCTGCTCAAGGCCAAGGGGACGCTGGAGAAGCGTCTGGCCGACAAGGGCGTGGACGTCAAATGGACCGAGTTCCCCGGTGGCCCGCAGTTGCTCGAAGGGCTCAACGTAGGCTCCGTGGATTTCGGAGTGACCGGTGAAACGCCGCCGGTCTTCGCCCAGGCGGCCGGTGCCGATCTGCTCTACGTCGCCTACGAGCCGCCAGCCCCGCACAGCGAAGCGATTCTGGTACCCAAGGATTCACCGCTCAAGTCGGTGGCCGAGCTGAAAGGCAAGAAGGTCGCGCTGAACAAGGGCTCCAACGTGCATTACCTGCTGGTGCGTGCTCTGGAAGACGCGGGCCTGAAGTACAGCGATATCCAGCCCGTTTACCTGCCGCCGGCCGATGCCCGCGCTGCGTTCGAACGCGGCAGCGTCGACGCCTGGGTCATCTGGGACCCCTTCCAGGCGGCCGCCGAACAGCAACTGCAGGCACGCACCCTGCGTGACGGTGAAGGCCTGGTCGACAACCACCAGTTCTACCTCGCTACCAAACCCTACGCCGAGAAGAACCCGGAAATCCTTCAGGTGCTGATCGAAGAGGTCCGCGCCGTGGGCGAAGACTCCAAGGCCGACCCGGAAAAGGTTACCGACCAGGTCGCACCGCTGCTCGGCTTGCCACGGGACATCACCGCCATTGCCGTGAAGCGCCAGGGCTACGGCGCTGCAGCACTGACTCCGGAAGTGGTGACGGCGCAGCAGAAGATCGCCGACACCTTCACCGAGCTGAAACTGATCCCCAAGAAATTGAGCATCAAGGACGTGATCTGGACACCGCCGGCGTCCCTCGCAGCCGCTCAGAAAGCCCAGCAGTAAGGCATTCAGCTGCATGGTCACTGGCCATGCAGCGGCCCAATCCCAAGGAGACCACTCCATGAGTCTGAACATTTTCTGGTTTCTGCCGACCCACGGTGACGGCCATTATCTCGGTACCTCGCAAGGGGCCCGTGCCGTTGACCACGGTTATCTGCAGCAAATCGCCCAGGCTGCCGACCGCCTCGGTTTCGGCGGCGTACTGATTCCCACCGGCCGTTCCTGCGAGGATTCCTGGCTGGTCGCCGCGTCGCTGATCCCGGTGACCCAGCGCCTGAAATTCCTCGTGGCCCTGCGTCCGGGCATCATTTCTCCGACCGTGGCTGCACGCCAGGCGGCGACACTGGATCGTCTGTCCGGCGGTCGTGCGTTGTTCAATCTGGTCACCGGCGGTGATCCGGACGAACTGGCAGGCGATGGTCTGAACCTGTCCCACGCCGAACGCTACGAGGCGTCCGTCGAGTTCACCCGCATCTGGCGTCGCGTGCTGGAAGGCGAAGTGGTCGATTACGACGGCAAGCATATTCAGGTGAAGGGCGCCAAGCTGCTTTACCCGCCAGTCCAGCAACCGCGTCCGCCGCTGTACTTCGGTGGCTCCTCGGAAGCCGCGCAGGACCTCGCCGCCGAACAGGTCGAGCTGTACCTGACCTGGGGTGAACCACCGTCCGCGGTGGCCGAGAAGATCGCCGCCGTGCGTGAGAAGGCTGCGGCCCAGGGGCGCGAAGTGCGCTTTGGCATTCGTCTGCACGTGATCGTCCGGGAAACCAACGAAGAGGCCTGGAAGGCCGCTGACAAGCTGATTGCCCATGTCGACGATGACACCATCGCTCGCGCCCAGGCCTCTCTGGCGCGCTTCGACTCGGTCGGCCAACAGCGAATGGCTGCCCTGCACGGCGGCAGCAAGGACAACCTGGAGGTGTCACCCAACCTCTGGGCTGGTGTCGGCCTGGTGCGCGGTGGTGCCGGTACGGCGCTGGTCGGCGATGGTCCGACGGTGGCCGAGCGGGTCAAGGAATACGCCGCGCTGGGCATCGATACCTTCATCTTCTCCGGTTATCCACACCTCGAAGAGTCCTATCGGGTCGCCGAACTGCTGTTCCCACACCTGGACGTGAACCGCCCTGCGCTGCCGGAAGGCGCGAACTATGTCAGCCCGTTCGGTGAAATGGTCGCCAACGACATCCTGCCCAAGGCGGCGTCGGCCAGTTGAAACGCTGCCGGGCGTGGACGCCCGGCCATCCCGTGATGATTGTTGAGGTATGAAATGAGCAACACGTCTTTCCATAGCCTGGCCCTGCGCCTGGCGCCCTGGGCACTGCCCGTGGCGCTGCTGGTTGCCTGGCAGGGTTCGGTCGCCCTGGGGCTGCTGTCCACGCGCATTCTGCCGGCGCCCAGCGCGGTGTTCGAGGCCGGCTGGCAGCTGCTTTCCAGTGGCGAGATCTGGACCCACCTGGCGATCAGTGGCTGGCGCGCAGGGGTTGGTTTCGCCATTGGTGGGGGCATCGGTCTGGCCCTGGGCTTCATCACCGGCTTGTCGAAATGGGGCGAGCGCCTGATCGACAGCTCGGTTCAGATGATCCGCAACGTGCCGCACCTGGCGCTCATTCCGCTGGTTATTCTGTGGTTCGGCATCGACGAAAGCGCGAAGATCTTCCTGGTCGCTCTTGGCACGCTGTTCCCGATCTACCTGAACACCTACCACGGCATCCGCAACGTCGATCCGGCGCTGGTGGAAATGTCGCGCAGCTATGGTCTGTCCGGCTTCGCGCTGTTCCGTCAGGTGATCCTGCCCGGTGCGCTGCCATCGATTCTGGTCGGTGTGCGCTTCGCCCTCGGGCTGATGTGGCTGACCCTGATCGTCGCCGAAACCATTTCCGCCAGCAGCGGCATCGGTTACCTGGCGATGAACGCCCGTGAATTCCTGCAGACCGACGTGGTGGTGCTGGCGATTCTGCTGTATGCGGTGCTCGGCAAGCTGGCCGATGTCGCTGCCCGTGGCCTGGAGCGCGCCTGGCTGCGCTGGCATCCGGCCTATCAAACCAAGGCAGGTGCCAAATGACCGCTCTGCATAGCCTCAAGCGAGGCACGCCGCTGACCATTCGCGGCATTCAGAAATCCTTTGGCGAGCGCCAGGTACTCAAGGACATCGACCTGCGCATCCCTTCGGGCCAGTTCGTTGCCGTGGTCGGACGCAGTGGTTGCGGCAAGAGCACCTTGCTGCGTCTGCTCGCTGGCCTCGACCAGCCTACTGGCGGTGAGCTGCTGGCCGGTAACGGCACGTTGGCGGCGACCCGTGAAGATACCCGTCTGATGTTTCAGGAAGCGCGCCTGCTGCCGTGGAAGCGCGTGATCGACAACGTCGGCCTCGGGTTGACCGGTGACTGGCGACCCAAGGCCCAGCAGGTGCTGGAAGCTGTCGGTCTCGGCGAGCGTGCCAATGAGTGGCCGGCGGCGCTGTCCGGTGGCCAGAAGCAGCGCGTGGCCCTGGCCCGTGCATTGATTCACGAGCCGCGCCTGCTGCTGCTCGACGAGCCCCTGGGGGCTCTGGATGCCCTGACCCGTATCGAAATGCAGCAACTGATCGAGGGCCTCTGGCAGAAGCACGGTTTTACCGTACTGCTGGTCACCCACGACGTCAGCGAGGCCGTTGCCACCGCTGACCGGGTCATTCTGATCGAAGACGGTCAGGTTGGCCTGGATCTGGACGTGAATCTGCCGCGCCCCCGTAACAAGGGCTCGGCACGCCTGGCTTCGCTGGAAGCCGAGGTGCTCAATCGTGTTCTGCAACTGCCCGAGCTGCCACCGCAGCCCGATCCCGTTTCACCGCTCCCGACGCAACTGCGTTGGGCGCTTTAAAGCAGCGACAAGCTTCAAGCCACAAGCTGCAAGTAAAAAGCCCAGGCGCTCTGTTGTCGCTTGCAGCTTGAGACTTGCAGCTAAATTCGACCCTAGGAGAAATTCGACATGACCATTAAAGCCATCAACGTCCGTAACCAGTTCAAAGGCACCATCAAGGAAATCGTCGAGGGCGACGTGCTGTCGGAAATCGACGTGCAGACCGCAGCCGGCATCGTTACTTCGGTGATCACCACCCGTTCCGTGCGCGAGCTGGAACTGGGCGTGGGCAGCGAAGTGATCGCGTTCGTCAAGTCCACTGAGGTGTCCATCGCCAAGCTCTGATCGCTTCGCGCGGGAAAACGGCCGGCCTTGCGCCGGCCTTTTCGTGCCTGCTAGGTAATGCCCCATTCACAGTCCGAGCTGCGCGTTGCCTGCAGACTCCTCGTGTCAGTTGCGTAACGGGTATTGATGGGGAAGACGCCGCCCCCTTGTTCACCGCTTCGCTGGCGCGATGGTGGATGAGAAAGGCGCCATCCACCCCACGGGGGCCTAGCGCTCTTCGCGTAGCCTGGCCATCTGACGTTCGAGCAGCGCCGGATACGGATCGAGCAGGCGCTCGACGCAGCTGGCGCCCTCGGGGCTGGCGATGGCACGGATGCGGGCGCGCTGGCGCAGCGTGGCGTCTTCGCCTACGCGTCGTTCCACCAGCAGCAGGTTGCGGCTGTGCTGAGACAGGGCCAGGGCATCCTGTGCGGTTTCGCTCAACAGCAGGTCGCCTTGACTGAGACCCTGCAGGTCTTCACCCAGGGTCAGGCCGAGTTGCAGGTGCAGGGTGATGCCGCTGTCGGCAACTTCGATCTGCAGGGCGTGGCCCAGTGCGCGCAGCAGTTCACCGCAGCAGATGGCGTGAGTCAGGTAGTCGTCCTGGCTGTCCTGATGGTGGAAGAGCATCAGGCTGCTGCCATCGTTGAGGGTGTACAGCTGAGCCTTGTAAAGCGCCGCGGCCTTGTCCAGGCAGTTGCGGTAGCTTTCCAGAAGCTCCATCAGGCGGGTACGCGGCAAACGGCGCAGTTGCTCCTGAGCGCCCAGCTGGACCGCCAATACGGCACTCTTCTGCGGCGCAGCAGGTGCCGCCGGAGGGATGTGGGCAGGCGTCTCATCGCGGTCATACAGATCGGCGAAGGCATCGTCATCGGTGTCTTCACCGCGTCTGCGGCTTGGCGGATCGTAATCGTCGGTATCGAAGCGACTGTCGCGCAGGTCGCGAACTTCGAACTGCGGATCGTCGCGGCGATCCACTTCTTCGTCATCCTCGTCGTGCAGGAACTGCTCGTCCAGATCGTCGAGGTCGTCGAATTCCGGCTCTGGCTCCGGCTCGGGCTCCGGTTTTACCGGCGCGAGGCGAGCCTGCAGCTGCCGCGCCAGGTCGCCAATCTCGTCCTGGCGATTGGCGCCCGGGGCGTAATCATCAGGGTCACGCAGCCAGACCCGCATCTGCATCAGTGGCGTGGAGATCTGTCGGCCCAGGCGCAGGCTCAGCGACAGCGTCAGCGCCAGCAGGATGAGGCTGAGGATGCCCATGCTCTGCAGGCTGATGGTCATTGGCTGCTGGAATTGCTGCATGTCCAGGCTGATGCGCAACTGCCCGGCCATCACCTCCTGGAAAGTGATCGGCGTGGAGTACAGGCCCTCGGTCTCGCCGAGCATGCTCTTGCTGGGGCGGGTGCCGGCTTCCGCAAGGATGCGGTTGTCGACGCTGTAAATGGCCGCGTGCGCCACCAGCGGGTTCTTCACCAGGTTGTTGAGCAGCACGTTGAGGCTGAGGATGTCGTTGGACACCAGCAGTTCGGTGGCCGAGGCAGCCGTCTGCGTGATCAGGCTGCTGCCCAGTGCTTCGGCCTGCTGCTGCATGGCCTGCTTGAACTGCATGCCGATGACCCAGGCATAGATCACCAGCGCCATGGCCACCAGCAGCAAGCTGTGACTGACGACGCGCAATGCCAGCGGCACGCGACGTTGGCGCAGTGCACGGAAGAGCAGAAGGAAGAAGTTATCGGGTTTTACGGGGGCGGGCCGGTTCACAGAGCTCGGCTCTTGTCGACTGTAGATGCGGCGCAGTATAGCGAGCGACCCGCGCAGGGCAAAGCGCCGCGCGTGTCCGGAAGGCATTGAAAGTGGTTAGAATGTGCGTTTTTTCACCGGCCCTGCTGCACATCGCCGTTCGGCAGACCGTTCTTAGTCCTGCGAGCTCCGGAGTACGCCTTGCGCGAAATCGTCCTGATCAACATTACCGGTGAAGATCGGCCCGGCCTCACGGCTGCCATTACCGGCGTACTGGCCCAAGGTGGCGTGAACATTCTCGATATCGGCCAGGCGGTCATCCACGACACGCTGTCGTTCGGCATCCTGGTGGAAATTCCCGATACCGAGCGCGCGTCCTCGGTGCTCAAGGACATCCTCTTCACCGCCTACAAGCTCGACCAGCAGGTGCGGTTCACGCCGGTATCGGAAGACGATTACCAGAACTGGGTGGCCGGGCAGGGCAAGGCACGCCACAGCGTGACGCTGCTGACCCGCAAGGTCACCGCCGAGCAGTTGCAGCGCGTCAGTGCGATCACCGCCCGGTACGGGTTGAATATCGACCATATCGACCGACTGTCCGGGCGTATGCCGCTGGACATGCCGGTCGAGCAGGGCAAGGGTTGCATCGAGTTTTCGGTACGTGGCGAGCCGAGTGATCCGGCCGCTTTGCGGGCCGAATTTCTCAGCGTGGCCCAGGAGCTGAACGTCGATATCGCCTTTCAGGCCGATTCCCTGTTTCGCCGCAATCGTCGCCTGGCCGTGTTCGACATGGATTCCACCCTGATCGAGGCAGAAGTGATCGACGAACTGGCCAAGGCCGCCGGTGTCGGTGAGCAGGTATCGGAAATCACCGAGCGGGCCATGCGTGGCGAGCTGGACTTCCGCGCCAGCTTCAAGGAGCGCCTGGCCCTGCTGAAAGGCCTGGATGTCGGTGTGCTGGATGAAATCGGCGCGTCGCTGCGTCTGACCGAGGGTGCCGAGAACCTGTTCGCCGAGCTCAAGCGCCTGGGCTACAAGACCGCCATTCTGTCCGGCGGCTTCACCTACTTCGCCAAGCAACTGCAGGCCAAGCTGGGCATCGACTACGTGTTCGCCAACGAACTGGAAGTGGTCGATGGCAAGGTCACCGGTGTGGCCATCGAGCCGATCGTCGATGCGCAGCGCAAGGCTGACTTGTTGCGCGAGCTGGCGCACAAGGAGGGTTTGCGTCTGGAACAGACCATTGCCGTCGGCGATGGCGCCAATGACCTGCCGATGCTGGCCATTGCCGGGCTGGGTGTGGCATTCCGGGCCAAGCCGCTGGTCAAGCAATCGGCCAAGCAGGCGATCTCCACCCTGGGCCTGGACGGCCTTCTTTATCTGCTGGGTTTCCGCGACCGCGACGGTCAGCGGTAAGCGAGATGCAGCTGCAACGGGGCGGCCAGGCTGCCCCGTTGGCTCAATCGTCTGACGAGAAGTTGTAATCCATCGACTGACTCGGACCCTGCAGGTAGTAACCCTGAATGTAGTTCGTGCCGGCTTGCCACAGGGTGGCGAGGACGCTGGCGGACTCCACGAACGGCACGATGGTCAGCTTGGCCTGGCTATGCAGGCTGGCGAGCATGGTCTTCAGCGCTTCCTGATTGGCCGGATCGCTGAGGTCCTTGGCGAAGGAGCCATCCACCTTGACGAAGTCGACGGGCAGGTGCCTGAGCGTATTGAACGGGTTCAGCGCGCAGCCGAACTGACTCAGGGCGATATGGCAGTGCAGATCCTTGAGGCCGTGGGTCAGCGCTTTCACCTGTTTCAGGTAGGCAATGGCATCCGGTTCGCTGAACTGGAATACCAGGGCATCGGAAGGCAGGCGCGCGGCCTTCAGGGCGACACTGAGCCAGGGCAGCAGCGTCTGATCCTGCAGGCTGGCGCTGGACAGGTGCACGAACAGGCGTGTCGCGTGCCCTTTGGAACGGTGGTCGGCGAGTAGTTTGATCGAGCTGAGGATCACCCAGCGGTCGATCTTCTCACCCATTCCCGAGTCCCTGGCCACGGCCAGGAATTCCCCGGGCGGGACTTCCTGACCGGATGGGCTGAGCAGGCGCAGCAGCACTTCGTAGTGTTCGTGCTCATCGCCTCGCAGGCTGATGACCGGCTGGAACAACAGGCGGAAGCTGTTCTGTTCCAGCGCCTGCTGCACCATCGCCACGACACTGCCGCGGCTGGCTGCTGCGGCCAGTTCCTCGGCCGGGTCGAACAGTTTGAGGGTGCCCGGCTCGTCGATCTGATCGGCGCAGCGCTGCGCGCGGTCGATCACTTCACCTGCCTTGGGCGTGGTGTCGTTGAGGCCGGCAACGCCGATCGACAGGGTGGTTTGTGCGGTGCGTCCGTTGATGTCGAACAGGTGCGTCTCGGCCTTGCGCAGCAGGGCCTCGAGTTGCGGGCGCTGTTGCTGCGGTGTCATGCCCGCTTGCAGAACGGCGAACACATCGTCGCCGAAGCGCGCCAGATGGGCATCCTGCGGGAAATGCGTGCGCAGCATGCCGGCGAGGTCGGTCAGCAGCAGATCGATGGCGCCCAGGCCCATTTCGGCAAGCAGGGCGGCATAGCGATCGACGCGAATGTAGGCCAGGCTCGCCGGCTGTTCGTCGTTCACCGCGCGATGCGCTGCGGTATCCATCAGCTCGATGAAGTGGGCGCGGTTATACAGGCCGGTGACCAGATCCAGGCTGCTGATCTCCCGCAGCTTCTCTTCCAGTTCGGCGTTGCCGCTTTCGGCGCGGATCACTGCCTGGATGCAGGGCTCACCGTCGTAGGCTGCGGGGGAGAGGGTGACGCGCGCCGAGAACGTGCTTTCGTCGGTGCGCACACCTGCACAGGACAACTCGTGATCGTCCAGATGCTGATAGTTTTTCAGGAAGTCCTTGAAGGCACCCTGGTCGGCGCTGCCGATCAGGTCGATCATCGGCAGGCCTTCCAGTTCTTCGGCGTCGTCGAAGCCGAACAGCTCGAGGTAGGCGCGGTTGGCATAGATGTGCATGCCGTCGTGCACATAGGCGATGGCATCCACCGAGCTGTCCAGCAGCAGCTGGCAGCGCTTCTCCGCTTCGCGCAGGGCTACCTCGGCGGCGCGGCGGGCGCGGCGTTCCTCGAGGTTGACCAGCTCGCGACGGGCCACCAGCACCAGGCGCTCGTCCTCGCCCTGAGGCAACGCATCCTGAGCACCCAGCATCAGCGCCTCGGTGACGCTGTCGGGCTCGTTGTCGGCCAGCAGCAGAATGACCGGAATGTCCTTGCCCTGATGACGAATGCAGGAGAGCGCTTCGTGGGGCTCCAGGCATTCGCTGACGGGGGCGCAGATCAGCAGATCCCAATTGTGCTTGAGGGCTTCGAGCAGATCCTCGCTGGAGATCAGCCGATGTACACGGGTCGCGTTACCGGCATTACGGAACAGGCTGACGAGACGCTCTGCCTCATTCTGCGAATCTTCGAGAATCAGCAGGCGGATGGTTTTCTTTTCGATGGCCATTAGCGAGGTCGAATCTGCGATAAGACAGCAGAAGAATGCGGGAGGGTTTCCCGCAATCTACAGCGACTTCCAGAGTGAGTCAAAGTCTTCCTCCCCGGCCGGCCGGTGGGTTCCGGAGGCTGTGACGGAGGTCGCGTGATCGACGCTTTTCTGCTCGAGATCGTGATACTCGAACTGGCTGAAACTGCCGGTGCTGGCCTGTTTCTGGCTGAGCACGGCGCGGCGCTCCTTGCCACTGATGTTGATCAGCACCTTGCTACCTTCCTGGAAAGGCAGGCGTGGCGTGATCAGTGTGGCCGGGCGGGAAATGGCGGAGATTTCCGGGAGCAGCAGGGCGCGCAGGTACTGGCTGTTCTGTTCGGCCTTGCGTACCAGTTGCAGGCCGCAGGATTGCGCGTGTGGGGCGATCAGTTCGATGCCCATCTGCGTGCCGCCACCGCGTACCTGGCGAATCCAGCGTACTACGGCCACGCTCCAGCTCTGCTGCGGGTTGTCTCGGATGCCCAGCAGTTCACCGGCCTGCAGCTGGTTGGGCACTTCCTTCGGCCAGGACAGGCAATAGCCGCCAGGGCTGTGGTTGACGATCGACAGCGTGTAGCTCGGGAAGCCTTCGCCCGCCCCGGAGGCCGATTGTTCCTGGTCCTCGACGGGCTTGGGGTATTCGATTTCCTCGAACGGCAGACCATGTTCCCACTCGGTGCCGCGCCGTGCGTCCGGGGCGTTGGACCAGATATCCGGTTCGCTGCTGACCGGCTTGAACGAAGCGGTGGTTTCTATCGGCTGCTTGAGGATCTCGCTGAATGCCCGGCCGTTGGCCAGGTAGTAGTTCAAGGCGCTCATGCCGATGCACAGGGTCATGCTGCCAGTGCCCTGGGTGCGCTGGAAGGTGCGCTCGGAAATGTCGCCCCAGGCTGCAGCGGCATGCTGCAGCATGTCGATGGTGAAGCCATCCGGCACGGGCAGGCGCGACTGGCTTCTTTCCTCGGGCAGCAGATGCAGGTGGTCCTTGATGGCATTGACCAGCGGTGTCGGGTCGATACCCAGAGCGCCTTGCAACTCGCTTGGCTGGAACAGCGAGGTATAGCGCGGCGGCCCGTCCAGCTGGGGGGCGACGGCAAAGATGCTCGATGGATGGCCGCCAGCCTGCAGGTTGATCAGTGTGCTCCAGGCTTCCAGTGCTTCGGCCAGACGGGCGATGGCGCTCTGGCGCATCTGGTTGCAGCGTGAGCAGCCGATCAGCAGCGCCACGATATAACTCTGCTCGACGCTCAGCCCCTGGGTGTGGCGCGCCAGCGGGTCGCGGATCACCACCTTGTGGAGGTCCTGCTGATGAGCGATCAGGTAAAGCTGGTGCAGCTCCAGCCACAGCCCCTCGGGAACCGGACAGTACAGCTGGCTGGTACGAATCAGCGGGCCATTGAGGCTGTGAACGGCACGCTGCAGCGCGGTGCCGAGCAGTTGGTTGCGTTCGCGGTTCGGCTGGGCGGCGAGGCGTGAAATGATCAGCTTGTAGCCGATGGCCAGGTGGTTCTGCAGGGCCTGGCACAGATTGGCCACCTTGCGCGGGCGCTCGTCGAGGACGATGGCCTGGTTGAGGAAGTGGCGCTCCAGATGCTGACAGACGAAGTACACCTCGGGCCGCAACAGCTCGAGCAGCTGCAGACGGTTGTCCGAGGGGGTCAGCAACTGGTTGAGCTCGATCAGCGCCTGGTACAACTGGCGCGCGGTTTCACCGATGTTGGCCTTGGGCAGGCCGGCGATCCAGCGTTTCAGGTCACGTGGCGTGGCGTCGCAGAAAGTCAGGCCCTGCTTGGTCGGCGTCGGGACGCGGAGCAAAAGGTGGGGGCTCTGTTTATCCATCAAACTTTCTTACTCCAGCGCCAACATGCGAGCGAATCGTTCGGTAATCGTGAGGCGACTCTAGCAGCATCTGGCCATCGTCGCAGCCTTTGCACCAATCATGGCGAAGGCTGCAGGCCGTGCTGCCGGTTCACTGGCCGAGCAATTGGCCCATGCGCACGGGGCTATTGGCAGCCAGCTCCTCGGCCCATTTCACCTGTTCCGGGCCAAACAGCACGATGGCGGTAGAGCCGAGCTTGAAGCGGCCCAGCTCCGCACCCTTCTCGAGGCTGACCGGTGCCCGGGCGGCTTCGTCGTAGCGTACGGTCTTCAGTTCCCGCTTGGGCGGCGTGATCAGGCCGGCCCAGACGGTTTCGATGGAGGCGACGATCATCGCGCCAACCAGTACCACGGCCATGGGGCCGCGTTCGGTGTCGAACAGGCACACCACGCGCTCGTTGCGGGCGAACAGCTCGGGAACGTTTTCGGCGGTGGTCTGGTTCACCGAGAACAGGCGACCCGGCACGTAGATCATTTCCTTCAGGGTGCCGGCCAGCGGCATATGCACGCGGTGGTAGTCCTTGGGAGACAGATACACGGTGGCGAAATCGCCGCCCATGAAGGGCGCCGCGCGTTCGCTGTCACCGCCCAGCAGTTCGGTCACGCTGTAGCTGTGGCCCTTGGCCTGGAATACCCGGCCGTGCTCGATGCGGCCAAGCTGGCTGACGGCACCGTCCGCGGGGCAGAGTACCGCGCCAGGCAGATTGTCCAGCGGGCGGGCGCCTTCTTTCAGGGCGCGGGTGAAGAATGCGTTGAAGTGTTCGAATGCAGTCGGATCCTCGACCTGCGCCTCGCTCATGTCGACCTGATACTGCTTGGCGAACCAGGTGATCAGGCGATTCTTGAACCAGGGTGCCCGGCATTCGGCTGCGCAGCCGATCAGGCGCGACAGCAGGTGATGCGGAGTCAGGTACTGGCTGAGGATAAACAGGCGTTCTTTCATCTTTATTCCTTGGCAGCCCGGCATTTCTTGCCGGGCGAATTACAAGTGGACAATCAAGTCGCACTCACTGTTCGACAGGTGTATCGGAAAGATTGCCCCATTCGCTCCACGAGCCGGCGTAGGCCTTGACCCGTGGGTAGCCCAGGGCCTTGGCCACCAGATAGGTGAAGCCGGAGCGGCGATGGCTCTGGCAGTGGGTGATGATTTCCTTGTCGGCGCTCAGGCCCAACTGGTTCAACTGCTGGCCGATATCCTCGCGGATACGCAGGCCGCGGGCGGGATCCATGCCGGCCGTCCACTCGAAGTGGATGGCGCCGGGGATATGCCCCCCCCTGGCGGCCTGTACCTTTTCGCCGCGGTACTCCTCCAGCGAACGGGCATCCCAGATGGCCAGATCGTCGGCGCCCAGGCGCGACTTCAGGTAATCGAGGCTGGCCGTCGGCTCGTCGCTCAGCGACAGCCGCACCGGTGTGCTTTTCGGTTCGGGCACAGCCTGATCCAGCGGACGCTGCTCAGCCTCCCAGGCGGTCAGGCCACCGTTGAGAAAGTGATAGCGCGGGTGGCCGATTACATCCAGCAACCAGATGAAGCGCCCAGCCCAGCCGCCGCCCTCATCGTCGTAAACCACGTAGGTGGCGTGCGGGTGATGGCCAAGCTCGCTGAACAATTGCTCCAGTGCAGCCTGTTGAGGTAACAGGCCAGGTGCCGGCGGTCTGCCCAACTGAGTGCGTTTGCTGTCGACGAAACGGGCGCCGGGAATGTGCCCGGCCTCATAACGAGCACGGCTGCTCAGGTCGACCAGAATCAGGCTCGGTTCTTCCAGGCGCGTAGCGAGGTGCGCGGGCTCGATGACCAGCGGCAGTTCGTCGAAGGCAGTCATACGGGCCTCGTTGGCAGAAATGAGAACGGGATTGTAGCGCAGCCAGGGCCTGGGAAAAGAGCCGCGGTTCAGCGCTTACGTTTGCTGAACGTGTCCAGGGCGCGCTCTATGCATTGCGCGGTCTTGGCGAACGCCTGCAAAGCGGTATCGCTGATCGGTTTGCCGTGCAGATCGGCGAACAGGATCATCACCACCCGGTCGTTGCTGGCCAGGGAGCGGATCAGCAGGTGCTCACTGGGCAGCAGGGCCTTCAGATTGCCCGGCAGCAGCGCGGAAAACTGGGCGATATTGGCGGGCGTGAGACGCAATTGCGCAGGCGTCTGCAGCAGGCGACGCAGCACCTGGCTTTGCGCCGGGTCGACAGCCAGGCCGCTGGCGGTGGCGTCGACGCCAGCATGCTGTTGCACCTGCAGGCGGCTGTGGGTGCGGTCGGCGAGCAGCATGAGCAGGCGCGACAGGCCGGTCGCCTGCAAGGCCTGGCGGGCGCAGGTGGTGAGTTGCTGCACGTTGCTGAACGCCGTCGGCTGGGCGAGCAGTTGAGCGCACAGTTGTCGCCAGTCGGCGAGTGGCGACGTTGGCGCCGGCTTGGGCGGCTGGAAGTGCCGTACGTTCCAGGGCCAGAGCAGTGCCTCGGCCGGGTGCCAGAGGTCGGTGGTGTCCAGCTGCCGTGCGCTTTGCGCAGCATTCTGATGGATGTGCTGGTGCAGCTCCGGCAGTGGCATCTGCAGGTACAGGCTGTTGAGCCGCTGCCAGCGCCGGGTGTGACTGCCGGTCCAGGCGTTGTGCGCGGAAACGGCCAGCACGTTGGCCAGCAGGATGCTGTTGGCCGGCTGGGTCAGCCAACGCTGCAGCGTCGGGTCGGCGTCCAGTTCCTGCTGCTGACGCAGCGGGTCGTCGTGCTTGCGCGCCAGGCGCAGCGCCTTGGCCAGCAGGCGCCGGTCGTTGAGCAGCAGTTGATAGCCCTGAATGATCCACGCCGGCAGGCGCCAGTGTTCGGCCAGCGCCAGGCACAATTCGAACAGGGAAATGCCCAGCAACTCGCGTTCGACCCGCGCCGGCCGTTCGCCGTTGATCAGTACGCGCTGCTCCCAGGCCTCGAACAGATGAGGGTGAGCCGCCAGCAGTGCCCAGACCGGGGAGAGGAACAGCAGGCTGCCCCAGTGGATTTCCTGCCACAGCCTGGCGAGGCGTGCGGCGAACAGGCCGTTGGCCTGTTGCGCAGCATGCTGGCTGATCAACTGGATCTGCCGCAGCGGCTGGGGAATGTCGGCGACAGCCTTGGCCGGTATGCGCATCAAAAGCTCTTCGGCGCGTTTCAGGCCCAGGCGATTGAGGGCGGTTTCCAGGCTTTCTGCCGCTTCGCCAAGGCTGCTGCTCTTGCGATTGGCTTCGCGCAGCACGCAGAGCACCAGTGCCGGGCTATCCTGCATCAGGTCGGCGATCTCGCGCAGCGAGCGGCGGCTATCGCCCAGGGCGCGGCGAACCTGCTGGTGATAGTGGGTCGGGATGGGCAACACCTGACCGTCCAGCTGCTTGAGCCAGGCATCGAGGGTGCGCGGTAACGGCGTGCTTGCGACCATGGGGATATGCCAAAATGGCTTTTTTTAGACTTAACTGACTATAGTCTCGCGCATCTCTTCCGATAAGTAGAAGGGGTGTTTCGTGCATTCCCTTTCTTTTCACTTCAGTAAGTTTTCCTTATGGCCAAAATCATCGGCATCATCGTTGTCTTCGCTTGCGTCTTTGGCGGTTTTGTCGCGTCTGGCGGCAAACTCATGGCGCTGGTGCATCCCTTCGAGGTGTTGATCATCGGCGGTGCCGCGCTGGGCGCGTTTCTGCAGGCCAACCCGGGCAGCATGTTCATGACCGTCCTCAAGAAGTCGTTGAAGATGTTCAAGTCGCGCTTTACCCATGATTACTACCTGGAAGTGCTGCGCCTGCTCTACGAGATCCTCAACAAGGCGCGCCGCGAAGGGATGATGGCCATCGAGGCCGATCTCGAGGATCCCGCGGCCAGCCCGATCTTCAGCAAGTATCCGGCGGTGTTGGGTGATGAGCGCATGGTCGCCTTCATCTGCGATTACCTGCGCATCATGTCCTCGGGCAACATGGCGCCGCACGAACTGGAAGGCCTGTTCGACATGGAACTGGTTGGCCTGAAGGAGGAACTCGAGCATCCCGCCCATGCCGTGGCGAAGATCGCCGACGGCATGCCGGCCATGGGTATCGTGGCGGCTGTACTGGGTATCGTGATCACCATGTCGATCCTGGCCGAGGCGGACAACGCGCAGATTGGCGAGAAAGTCGGCACGGCACTGGTCGGTACCTTTCTCGGCATTCTCGCCTCCTATGGTTTTTTCGGTCCATTGGCCGCCGCCCTCGAACACGATGCCAAGGAAGAACTGAACGTCTACGAGGCCATCAAGGCAGGCCTGGTCGCCTCCGCCTCCGGAATGCCGCCGTCGCTGGCGGTGGAGTTCTCGCGCAAGACCCTCTACCCGGCGCACCGCCCAAGCTTCAGCGAGCTTGAACAGGCAATGCGCGGGAACTAAGCACCATGGAAAACAACCAGCCGATTATCGTCAAGCGGGTCAAGAAGGTCGCCGGGGGCCACCATGGTGGTGCCTGGAAGATCGCCTTCGCCGACTTCGCCACGGCGATGATGGCCTTCTTCATGGTGATGTGGCTGATGTCCTCGGCCACGCCCGAGCAGAAGAAGCTGATTTCCGGCTATTTCAAGGACCCTATCGGTTTTTCTGAAAGTGCCAGCCCCTACGTCATCGACCTGGGCGGCTCGCCGACCCCATCGCCGGATCGCACCCTCAACGAACAGCCCCAGGAGGCGCCGGGGGACGAAGCGGACACTGATCCCAAGGATCCTGCCGAACTGGACGCCGAGCAGGCCGAGGCCAAGGCCGAAGAGGTGGAGCGCGAGCGTCTGGAGTTGCTGCTGCAGGAACTGCAGAACAAGGTCGAGCAGGACCCGCAGTTGCAGCGTTTCAAGGATCAGATTCTTTTCGAGATTACCCAGGACGGTCTGCGCATTCAGATCGTCGATGCCGAGAACCGGCCCATGTTCGCCCTGGGCAGCGCCCAGTTGCAGCCCTATTTCGAGGACATCCTGTTCGCCCTGACCGACACCATCAAGGCGGTACCGAACAAGATCAGCGTCAGCGGTCATACCGATGCCAAGCCGTTCGCCGGCGCTGGTGGTTTCGGCAACTGGGAGCTGTCGGCCAACCGCGCCAACGCCGCGCGTCGGGTGTTGATCGCAGCAGGTTACGACGATGCTCAGGTGGCGCGGGTGGTCGGGTATGCATCTTCGGCGTTGTTCGACCGCAACGATCCGTTCAATCCGGTCAATCGCCGTATCGATATCGTGGTGCTGACCAAGAAGGCTCAGCGCAACATCGAAGGTGAGCAGGGTGGCGGCGAGCTGGCGCCCGATCCAGCACCGGATGCGCCCGCTGGTGGTGCTGGTGGTACTGGTGCACCGGCTGGTGCGCCGTTATCCAACGAGCAAGTGCGTGAACGGTTGAACATCTTCGAAGACGGCACGCTGCAGGTGGATCAGCCCGAGGAGTGATCGGGCTGCATGGCCAAAGCCCGCTGAGTGGGTACGCCCGGGCAGTGGTGCCTGGGCGCTGCTGCCCTCATTCAGTACTCGGCCTCCGGCAGGCTGGCGAGAATGTGCCGGTAGCTGTTCATCCGCTGCGGCTGAATGCGCCCATCCTCCAATGCCTTGAGCAGTGCACAGCCTGGCTCGCGGTCGTGCTTGCAGTCGCGGAAGCGGCAATGGCCGAGCAGCTCGGCGAACTCGATGAAGCCAGCCTCCACGTCGTCCCGGCTAACGTGCACCAGACCGAATTCCCGGATACCCGGTGAGTCGATCAGCTGGCCGCCACCGGGGAAATGGAACAGCCGTGCCGTGGTGGTGGTGTGTGTGCCCTTGCCGGTCAGTTCGGACAAGGGGCCGACTCGGGTGTCGACGCCCGGTAGCAGGCTGTTGACCAGCGACGACTTGCCCACACCGGACTGGCCGACGAATACGCTGATATTGCCATCGAGCTGCTGCTTGAGCTGCTCCATGCCATCACCTTCCAGGGCGGACACTTCCAGCAGCGGGTAACCCAACTGGCGGTACACGCCGAGCAATGCGTTCAGCGCCGTTTCATTCTGTGCATCGATCAGATCGGCCTTGTTGAGCAGCAGCAGTGGGCGGATGCCGGCATGCTCGGCTGCAACCAGGTAGCGGTCGATCAGGTTGGCATGGGGCTCGGGCAGTGGCGCGAAGACGATGACGATCAGATCGACGTTGGCCGCTACCGGCTTGAGCTGGCCACGGGTGTCCGGGCGACACAGCTCGGTGTCGCGTGGCAGTTGGGCGACGATCACGCCAATACCCTGGTTGCCGGGGCGCCACACCACCCGGTCGCCGGTAACCAGAGTCGGCAGGTTGGCGCGCAGGTGGCAGCGGAAAATCTGGCCTGACAGCTCGCCGTCCGTGGCCTCGACTTCCACTTGCACACCGAAGTGAGCGATCACCAGGCCGGTCTGTTCCGGGCCCAGATCGCCGCCTTCCAGGGTTTCCACCACGCGGGATTCGCGTTTGGCCGCACGTGCGGCACGTTCGCCCTGGATTTTTTCGATGCGCCAGTTTTGCCGGCGGTTGAGTTGGCGTTTGGCCATGGGGCTTCCGAGTGTGTGATGCGCTGAAAATGGAGGCGAGTCTAGCATGCCCCGAGGGCGGCAATTTGCGCATGCCAGCGCTAGACTGGCCATCCATCTTTCATTGAGCCTTGTGGCATGGCCGTCTTTTATCGCGCGCTGCATCGGTTGGGTGAGCGCTACCCAGCGTTGCTGGCATTGCTGATCCAGCTCGTCGTCACCCTGTGCATGGGGCTGGCCATCGTCGCTGTCGCGCAGTTGTCCAGCTGGCGGCCAAGTCCGCTGGCGGCCGGTCTGCTGCATGGCCTGCTGTCGGCCAGCCTGGCGCGCTGGTTCGGCCTGTCGCGCTGGTGGTGGTGGCTGAACCTGCTGTTCGCGCCCGCTCTGCTGCTGGCCAGTGGAGCACCGTTGCCGTCCTGGCTGTTTCTGCTCGGGTTCCTGCTGCTGTTGCTGTTCAACTGGAACAGTTTCTCCGAGCGGGTGCCGCTGTACCTCACCGGCGCTGGTAGCCGTCGCGAGCTGGCGCGGTTGCTGGAGGAGCGGGGTGAGCGCTTCGCTTTCGTCGATCTCGGCTGCGGCCCGGCGGGCACGCTGTTATGGCTGGCGCGGCGCTTTCCCCAGGCCCGCTTCACCGGCGTCGAGACTGCGCCGCTGTCCTATGCCATCGCCTGGCTGCGCAGCATCGGTCAACGCAATTGCCAGATTCGTTACCAGAACCTCTGGCGCAGCGACCTTGCCGCGATCGACGTGGCCTACTGCTTCCTGTCCCCGGCGCCCATGCCGGCGCTCTGGGACAAGGCCCGGCTCGAGCTGCCAGCAGGTGCCTGGCTGATCAGCAACACCTTCGACATTCCCGGTGTGGCGCCGCAGCGTGTGGTGCAGTTGAAGGACTGGCGCGATTCGCGCCTGCTGCTCTGGGAGATCGACGGCGCGCAGGGCGCGGCGATTAGCTAGAATGGCGGCACTACAGAGGAGCGCAGCATGCAGAATCCACAGAACCTGATCTGGATCGACCTGGAAATGACCGGTCTCGATCCCGAGACGGACGTCATCATCGAGATGGCCACCATCGTCACCGACACCGAGCTCAATGTGCTGGCCGAAGGCCCGGTGATCGCCGTGCACCAGAGCGATGAACGCCTGGCCGCCATGGACGAGTGGAACACGCGCACCCACGGTGAAAGCGGCCTCACCCAGCGGGTTCGCGAGAGCCGTGTCAGCCAGGCCGAAGCCGAAGCGCAGACCATCGCCTTCCTGGAAAAGTGGGTGCCGAAGGGCAAGTCGCCGATCTGCGGCAACAGCATCGGGCAGGACCGCCGCTTCCTCTACCGCTACATGCCGACACTGGAAGCCTACTTCCACTACCGCTACCTGGATGTCTCGACCCTGAAGATTCTCGCCGAGCGCTGGGCGCCTGGGGTTAAGGATGGCTTTCTGAAAAAAGGCAGCCATCAGGCGCTGGACGACATCCGCGAGTCGATCGCCGAGCTCAAGTACTACCGCCAGCACCTGCTCAAGGTCTGAGGGCGGCAGCGTCAAGCCGCAAGCCTAGAAGCCAGTAGCCTGGGTTGGCCGAAGGCGTAACCCTAGGCGCGTCTGGCGTGTTGATCCAGCGCCCACTGCACGTGCTCGCGCACCAGCTCAGACGGATACTCGCGGCGCGCTTGCAGCGCTTCCAGCACCGGGATGGTCGACGGTGCGTTGCCCAAACCGACGGCCAGGTTGCGCAGCCAGCGCTCGTAGCCGGCGCGGCGCAGCGGTGAGCCCTCGGTGCGGCTGAGAAACTCCTCCTCGCTCCAGCGAAACAGCTCGGCCAGCTCGGCGTTGTCCAGGCTGTGCCGTGGCTGGAAGTCGCCCTGCTCGGTGGCTTTGGCGAAGCGGTTCCAGGGGCAGACCATCTGGCAGTCGTCGCAGCCGAACACGCGGTTGCCAATGGGAGCTCGCAGATCCTCGGGTATCGGACCTTTCAGTTCGATGGTCAGGTAGGAGATGCAGCGCCGTGCATCGAGCACGTAAGGGCCGACGAAGGCCGCCGTCGGGCAGACGTCCAGGCAGGCGCTGCAGCGACCGCAGTGTTCGCTGCCGTGGGGCGGGTCTTCGGGCAGCGGGATGTCGACGAACAGCTCACCGAGAAAGAAGTAGCTGCCGGCCTTGCGGTTGAGTACCAGCGTGTTCTTGCCGATCCAGCCCAGGCCCGACTGTTCGGCAATAGCCTTTTCCAGCACCGGTGCGCTGTCGACGAAGGCGCGGTAGCCGAATGGCCCGATGGCCTGCTGAATGCGCTCGGCCAATTGTTGCAGGCGTTTGCGGATCAGTTTGTGGTAATCACGGCCCAGGGCGTAGCGCGAGACGTAGGCCTTTTCAGGTTCCTGCAGGCGTTGCGCCATCTGTGTGTCGCCGGGCAGGTAGTCCATGCGCAGCGAGACCACCCGCAGGGTGCCGGGTACCAGTTCGTCCGGATGTGAACGTTTGCGGCCATGTGCGGCCATATAGTCCATCTCGCCCTGGTAGCCGGCATCCAGCCAGCGCTGCAGGTGCGCCTCGTGTTCGCCCAGCTCCAGGCCGCTGATGCCAACCTGCTGGAAGCCCAGTTCGCGCCCCCAGTCCTTGATGGACTGGGCGAGGCTGGTGAGGTCGGGGGTGGCGTCAGTCATGCTGGGCGGGAATCTGGATAGTCGACGTATAATTCTGCCAGACATCGGAGCACAGGCATGCGGCATTCATCAGACGATCTTCCCGTTGCGCTCTACAGCGCCGCTCAGGTGCGCGCGCTGGACGCCGAGCTGATCGCTGCCGGCACGCCCGGTTTCGCGCTCATGCAGCGTGCTGCGCACGCCATTTGGCGGGCCCTGCGCCGCAGCTGGCCGGATGCCGGTGCGGTCACCGTGCTGGCCGGTCACGGTAATAATGCCGGTGATGGGTATCTGCTGGCCGTGCTGGCAGTGCGTGCCGGGTGGCAGGTTCGTGTGCTGGCGGTGGCCGAGCCGCAGCGTCTGCAGGGCGACGCGGCGCTGGCCCGCGATGAGGCCCTGGCCGCCGGTGTCGAAGTGCTTGCCTGGGAGGCAGGCCACGAAGCACGGGGCGTGCTCGTCGACGCATTGCTTGGCACCGGTCTGGCAGGCGCCGTGCGCGAGCCTTACGCGGCGGCCATCGAATGGATGAATCATAGCGCTCGCCCCGTGTTGGCGGTGGATATCCCTTCGGGTATCTGCGCCGATACCGGCCAGGTGCTGGGCGTGGCGGTGGCCGCCCAGCTCACCGTGACCCTGATCGGCTTGAAGGTGGGCCTGTTTGTAGGCCAGGCGCTCGACCATGTCGGCCGCCTGCTGTTCGACGACCTGCAGTCGAATGTCGCGAACCAGTCGTGGGTGGCGCAGCGTCTGGCCGGCGATGTTCTGCCGCACCTGCCCGCGCGGGCACCAACCGCTCACAAGGGCCAGCTTGGGCATGTACTGGTGGTCGGCGGCGATCACGGCACGGGTGGTGCTGCGCTGCTGTCGGCGCACAGTGCCCTGCGCAGCGGTGCCGGTAGGGTCTCCCTGGCGACCCGCGGCGAGCATCTCGCGGCAGCGCAGAGTCGTCTGCCGGAAGTCATGAGCCTGGCGGTCGCCTCGGCCAATCAGTTGCATGGGCTTGGTGGCAACATCACGGTGTGGGTGGTCGGGCCCGGGCTTGGCCAGAGCGCCTGGGGACGCAGCCTGCTGTCGGTCGCAGTGACGGCGCCGGCCGCGCAGGTCTGGGACGCCGATGCGCTCAATCTGCTGGCCGAGGGGGTGGTGAGTATTCCTCCGGGCAGCGTGGTGACCCCGCATCCGGGAGAGGCTGCGCGTCTGCTGGGCATCTCGACTCGGGCGTTGCAGGCAGATCGTCCGGCTGCTGCCAGGGCGCTGGCCCAGCGTTATCAGGTGATTTGCGTGCTCAAGGGTGCCGGTACGCTGATCGCCGACCCGATGGGCTGCTTGCTGGTCTGCGACCGAGGCGACCCGGTGATGGCCGGTGCAGGCCTGGGGGATGTGCTGGCCGGGCTGATCGGCGCCCTGATCGCTCAGGGTTGCACGCCCTGGCAGGCTGCAGGCCTGGGCGTCTGGCTGCACGCCGGGGCGGGTGAGTATCTGGCAGGAAAAGGAAATGGTCTGGCGGCGAGCGATCTGTGCGACGCTATCCGCCATTTGTTACAGGAGCGAGCCGCTTGTCGGAAATAGAACTGTTCGCCGCCGATGAGGACGCCATGCTGGCGCTCGGCGCGCGTATCGCCAATGTCACCGAAGGACGTGGGGTGATCTACCTCGAAGGCGACCTCGGAGCGGGCAAGACCACGCTCTCGCGTGGCATTTTGCAAGGCCTGGGCCACAGGGGCGCGGTCAAGAGCCCCACCTTCACACTGGTCGAGCCTTATGAAATCGGCACGGTCCGCGCTTTCCATTTCGACCTGTACCGGCTGGTCGATCCCGAGGAACTGGAGTTTCTGGGGATTCGTGACTACTTCGAGGGCGACGCCCTGTGCCTGATCGAGTGGCCACAGCGCGGTGTAGGCGTTTTGCCAAAGGCCGACATGGACATTACCATTACCCCGCGAGCGGGTGGCCGGTCGCTGCTACTTCGCAGCCATGGCGCGAAGGGTGATAGCTGGTGCGCCGAATTGGCTGCCAGAGCATGAACAAGAAAGTGGGGGCGGGTATGCGCATAGGCGCGCGATTGATCGCGGTCGGGCTGATGTTGACGGTCATGGCGGTCGACGTGTGGGCCGCGTCGGATGTGCGCAGCGTTCGCCTCTGGCGCGCGCCGGACAACACGCGTCTGGTTTTCGACCTTTCCGGGCCGGTGCAGCACAGCGTCTTTACCCTGTCTGCCCCGGATCGCATCGTTATCGATATCAGCGGTGCCAAACTGGTGACGCCGCTGGACAAGCTCGCGCTGAGCAATACACCGATCACGTCCGTGCGCTCTGCGCAGCGGACCCCTGACGATCTGCGCGTGGTCATCGACCTGTCATCTCAGGTTACGCCGAAGAGTTTCACGCTGGCACCGAATCAGCAATATGGCCATCGCCTGGTGGTCGATCTGTTCGACCAAGCCTCGGACGCCGCGCCAAGCCTGCCGTCGACCACCACGGCCAGTGCGCCGCCAGTGCCGGTCACGCCGACCCAGGCGCCGCCCAAGCTGGCGCCGGTGCCAGGCGGCAAGCGCGATATCGTGATCGCCATCGACGCTGGGCACGGTGGCGAGGACCCCGGGGCTCTGGGGCCGGTCAAGGGGCAGCTCGAGAAGCACGTGACCCTGTCCATCGCCAAGGAGTTGCAGCGCCAGATCAATGCCCAGAAAGGTTTCCGTGCCGAACTGGTGCGTACCGGCGACTATTTCATCCCGCTGCGCAAGCGCACCGAGATCGCCCGCAAGAAGGGCGCCGATCTGTTCGTGTCCATTCATGCCGATGCCGCGCCCCGGGCTGCGGCGTTCGGTGCCTCGGTATATGCGCTGTCGGATCGTGGTGCCACCTCCGAAACCGCCCGCTGGTTGGCGGATGCGGAAAACCAGTCCGACCTGATCGGTGGGGCCGGCAACGTCAGCCTCGAAGACAAGGACAGGATGCTCGCCGGCGTGCTGCTCGATCTGTCGATGACGGCGTCGCTGTCGTCCAGCCTGAACGTTGGCCAGAAGGTTCTCGGGCAGATGGGCCAAGTCACGCCGCTGCACAAGCGCCGGGTCGAACAGGCGGGTTTCATGGTGCTGAAATCGCCGGACATTCCGTCGATCCTGGTGGAAACCGGCTTCATCTCCAACCCCAGCGAGGCGCGCAAGCTGCATTCCGCCAGCCACCAGCAGAGCCTGTCGCGCTCGATCGTCACCGGCGTGAAGCAGTTCTTCGAGCAGAACCCGCCACCTGGTACCTATATCGCCTGGCTGCGTGACAACGGCAAGATCGCCCAGGGGCCACGCGAGCATCGGGTCAGTTCCGGCGAAAGCCTGGCGTTGATCGCCCAGCGCTACCAGATCAGCCTGGCCACGTTGCGCAGCGCCAACTCCCTCAAGTCCGATGTGATCAAGGTTGGCCAGACCCTGCAGATTCCCGCCACTTCGCTGGCTGCCCAGCCATGAGTGAAGCGATGCGCATCCAGCTGCTGAGCCCGCGGCTGGCCAACCAGATCGCCGCCGGCGAGGTGGTCGAACGCCCGGCCTCGGTGATCAAGGAACTGCTGGAAAACAGCCTGGACTCGGGCGCCAAGCGGATCGAGGTGGATGTCGAGCAGGGTGGCGTCAAGCTGCTGCGGGTGCGTGACGATGGTCGTGGCATCGCCGCCGATGACCTGCCGCTGGCTCTGGCTCGCCACGCCACCAGCAAGATTCGCGAGCTCGAGGATCTCGAACAGGTCATGAGCATGGGCTTTCGCGGTGAGGCCCTGGCATCGATCAGTTCGGTCGCACGGCTGACCCTCACCTCGCGCACTGCCGATGCCGATCAGGCCTGGCAGGTGGAGACCGAAGGCCGTGACATGCAGCCTCGCGTGCAGCCCGCCGCGCACCCGGTCGGCACGTCGGTGGAAGTGCGTGACCTGTTCTTCAATACCCCGGCACGGCGCAAGTTCCTGAAGGCCGAGAAGACCGAGTTCGATCACCTGCAGGAAGTGATCAAGCGCCTGGCGCTGGCGCGCTTCGACGTGGCCTTTCACCTGCGCCACAACGGCAAGAACATTCTCTCGCTGCACGAGGCCAACGACGACGCCAGTCGCGCCCGGCGGGTCGCGTCGGTCTGCAGTTCGGGTTTCCTCGAGCAGGCGCTGCCCATCGACATCGAACGCAACGGCCTGCACCTGTGGGGCTGGGTCGGCTTGCCGACCTTCTCCCGTAGTCAGGCGGATCTGCAGTACTTCTATGTCAACGGTCGCATGGTGCGCGACAAGCTGGTCGCCCATGCGGTGCGCCAGGCTTATCGCGATGTGCTGTTCAATGGTCGCCACCCGACCTTCGTGCTGTTTCTGGAGATCGATCCGACGGCGGTGGATGTGAACGTGCATCCCACCAAGCACGAGGTGCGCTTCCGTGAGGGGCGCACGGTTCATGACTTCCTCTACGGCACCCTGCACCGGGCGCTGGGCGAAGTGCGGCCTGAAGATCAACTGGCCACGCCGGCGGCCGTCGAAACCATGCTGCGGCCTACCGGCCAGGCTGCTGGCGAATTCGGCCCCCAGGGCGAGATGGGCCTGGCAGCCAGCGTGCTGGAGCGCCCTGCGGAGTCCGTCTGGCGTTCTCCGGGCGCCGGCTATCAGGGGCAGCGCAGCGAGGCGTCGCTACCTGCGGCCGAAGCCCAGGGTGTGTATCGGGAGTTCTTCGCACCGATGCCCGCGGGCAGTGCTCCTGTCTCACTGCCGGACGCACAGGGTGATATTCCGCCTCTCGGCTACGCCATCGCTCAACTCAAGGGCATCTACATTCTTGCCGAAAGCGCTCATGGCCTGGTGGTCGTGGATATGCACGCCGCCCACGAGCGCATCATGTACGAGCGTCTCAAGGTGGCGATGGCCAGCGAAGGGCTGCGCGGCCAGCCACTGCTGGTGCCGGAGTCCATCGCGGTGAGCCAGCGCGAGGCCGATTGTGCGGAGGAACATGGCCAGTGGTTCCAGAAGCTGGGCTTCGAGCTGCAGCGTCTGGGCCCGGAAACCCTGGCGATCCGTCAGATCCCGGCGCTGCTCAAGCAGGCCGAGGCGACGCGTCTGGTCAGCGATGTGCTCTCCGATCTGCTCGAATACGGTACCAGCGATCGTATTCAGGCTCACCTCAATGAACTGCTGGGCACCATGGCCTGCCATGGTGCGGTGCGTGCCAATCGCCGGCTCACCCTGCCGGAGATGAATGGCTTGCTGCGCGACATGGAGCAGACCGAGCGCAGTGGTCAATGCAATCACGGCCGGCCGACTTGGACGCAGATGAGCATGGACCAGCTGGACAAATTGTTCATGCGCGGCCAGTAACCGGCGGGTCGTGCTTGCGAGTGACGGCCCGTGCCCTGAAAATGGGCCGCCGTTTATCCGAGTCCTGTCGATGTCCTGCCTTCCTCCCGCCATCTTTCTGATGGGCCCGACCGCTGCCGGCAAGACCGACCTGGCCCTGGCGCTGGCGCGCGTGCTGCCCTGCGAGCTGGTCAGCGTGGATTCCGCGCTGGTCTACCGGGGGATGGATATCGGTACCGCCAAGCCCGACAGGGCCACGCTGGAGGCGTTTCCTCACCATCTGGTGGACATTCGTGATCCGGCCGATGCGTATTCGGCTGCCGAGTTTCGTCGCGATGCGCTGGCGGTCATGGCCGAAATCACCGCGCGGGGGCGCATTCCCCTGCTGGTGGGCGGCACCATGCTCTACTTCAAGACCCTGCTCGATGGCCTGGCCGACATGCCCGGAGCCGACGCCGAGGTCCGAGCCGGGCTAGAGGCGCGTGGTCAGCGCGACGGCTGGCATGTGCTGCACGAGCAATTGCATGCCGTGGACCCGCAATCGGCGGCGCGCATCCACCCCAATGACCCGCAGCGTCTGGTGCGCGCCCTGGAAGTCTTCAAGGTCAGCGGCATGACCATGAGCGAATTGCGTCTGCGTCAGAACGAAGACAGCTCAGGAGCGGGGCGTTTCCCCTATACTGTCGCGCAACTGGCGATCGCGCCGGCCCAGCGACAGACGCTGCACGAACGAATCGCGCAACGATTTGATCTGATGCTGGAACAGGGCTTCGTCGCCGAGGTCGAACGCCTGCATCGGCGAGGTGACCTGCACGCCGAGTTGCCGTCCATAAGGGCCGTGGGTTACCGGCAAGTGTGGGAACATCTGGAAGGGCGTCTGAGCGCGCCGTTGATGCGTGAGCGGGGTATCATCGCCACTCGTCAACTGGCCAAGCGGCAGTTCACCTGGTTGCGTAGTTGGGAAAATGTGCACTGGTTGGACAGTCTCGATTGCGACAATCTGCCACGTGCCTTGAAATACTTGGCGACGGTCTCCATATTGACCTGAGACCTCGCCGCGGGCCGTCTATCCTTGGGGGAAGACGTGCCAAAGCCGTTTTACTGGTTAAAGAAAACCGTTCAAAAACTATTCAATTATCGACCCATTTAGGAGTGCGGCACATGTCAAAAGGGCATTCGCTACAAGACCCTTACCTGAACACCCTGCGTAAGGAACGCGTCCCTGTTTCCATCTATCTGGTCAACGGCATCAAGCTGCAGGGCCAGATCGAGTCCTTCGATCAGTTCGTCATCCTGCTGAAGAACACCGTCAGCCAGATGGTCTATAAGCATGCTATCTCCACTGTGGTACCGAGCCGTCCGGTTCGTCTGCCGAGTGCTTCCGAGTCCGAACAGGCTGAGTCCGAGCCAGGCAACGCTTAATCCAGGGGGCTGCATTGTTCTTCGAGCGCCATGAAGGGGGTGAACGGGCCATCCTGGTTCATCTGGATAGCCAGAACACCGAGGCGAGCGAGGATCCCCAGGAGTTTCAGGAACTGGCGCTTTCCGCTGGTGCCGACGCCGTGGCGTTTTTCAGTGTGCCGAACAGTCGGCCCACTGCGAAATTCCTGATCGGTAGCGGCAAGGTGGAAGAGCTGCGTGATCAGGTCAAGGCCCACGAGGCCGACCTGGTCATCTTCAACCACGTCCTTACGCCCAGTCAGGAACGTAACCTCGAGCGTGTCTTCGAGTGTCGCGTGCTCGATCGTACCGGACTGATTCTCGATATTTTCGCCCAGCGCGCCCGTACTCACGAAGGCAAGTTGCAGGTTGAGCTGGCTCAGCTCGACCACATGAGCACGCGCCTGGTGCGTGGCTGGACTCACCTCGAGCGACAAAAAGGTGGTATCGGTCTGCGCGGCCCGGGTGAAACTCAGCTGGAAACCGACCGGCGCCTGTTGCGCGTGCGCATCCGTCAGATCAAGCAGAAGCTGGAGAAGGTGCGCAGTCAGCGCGAGCAGGCTCGCCGCGGGCGCAAGCGCGCGGACATCCCCTCCGTTTCGCTGGTCGGCTACACCAACGCCGGCAAGTCCACGCTGTTCAACGCGTTGACCGAGTCGGACGTCTACGCGGCCGACCAGCTGTTCGCCACCCTCGACCCAACCCTGCGTCGCCTGCAGCTCGACGATCTTGGGCCGGTGGTGCTGGCCGATACCGTGGGCTTCATTCGTCATTTGCCGCACAAGCTGGTCGAAGCCTTCCGCGCCACGCTCGAGGAGTCGAGCAACTCCGATCTGCTGCTGCACGTGATCGACGCTCACGAGCCGGAGCGCAATGCGCAGATCGAGCAGGTGCTGGCGGTGCTGGGTGAAATCGGCGCACAGGATCTGCCGGTGCTCGAGGTTTACAACAAGCTCGATCTGCTGGAAGGTGTCGAACCGCAGATTCAACGCAATGCCGATGGTCGGCCTGAACGTGTTTGGCTGTCTGCCCGTGACGGGCGCGGCCTGCCGCTGCTCAAGCAGGCCGTGGCCGAGCTGCTGGGCGATGACCTGTTCGTGGCGACCTTGCAGTTGCCTCAGCGACTGGCGCGTCTGCGGGCGCAGTTCTTCGAGCTGGGTGCGGTGCAGCAGGAGTCGTATGCCGATGACGGCAGCAGTCTTCTGCAGGTGCGCATTCCCCGCGTCGAGTTGAACCGATTGGTCAGCCGCGAAGGCCTGCAGCCGCTAGAATTCATCGAGCAACACACTTTGCAATAAAGCCTGCAGCGGTGATTTTGCCGCTGCAAGCGGGCATTCTGTAGCATTGGTGGGCGCGCCGTTGGCGCGTCTTTGCTTTATCAGTATGGAGAGCGCTATGGCTTGGAATGAGCCGGGTGGCAATTCGAACAATCAGGATCCCTGGGGTGGCGGCGGTCGTCGTGGTAACGGCGGCGGTGGCGGCGGTGACCGCAAGGGACCACCGGATCTCGACGAAGCCTTCCGCAAGCTGCAGGACAAACTCAATGGTTTGTTCGGTGGCGGCAAGAAACGCGGCAGTGACAACAATGGTTCCAGAGGCAAGGGTGGCGGTTTCGGCCTGCTGTTCGTTGCGCTGGCCGTCGTGGGCGCCTTTTGGCTGTACAACGCTATCTATGTGGTCGATGAGCAGGAACAGGCCGTCGTGCTGCGTTTCGGTAAATACCACGAGACCGTCGGTCCGGGTCTGAACATCTACTTCCCGCCGATCGATCGCAAGTTTCAGGAAAACGTCACCCGTGAGCGTGCTTATAGCAAGCAAGGGCAGATGTTGACCGAAGACGAGAACATCATCGAAGTACCGCTGACCGTGCAGTACAAGATCAGCAACCTGCAGGACTTCGTACTCAACGTCGACATGCCGGAGACCAGTCTGCAGCATGCCACCGACAGTGCCGTGCGCCACGTTGTCGGTTCCACCGAGATGGATCAGGTGCTGACCGAAGGCCGTGAGCAGATGGCTGGTGACGTGCGTGAGCGTCTGCAGCGTTTCCTCGACACCTACCGCACCGGTATCACCGTGACTCAGGTGAACCTGCAGAGCGCTGCGGCGCCGCGTGAAGTGCAGGAAGCCTTCGATGACGTGATTCGTGCCCGTGAAGACGAGCAGCGCGAGAAGAACCAGGCCGAAACCTACGCCAATGGCGTGGTACCGGAGGCCCGTGGTCAGGCCCAGCGTCTGATCGAGGATGCCAGTGGTTATCGCGATGAAGTGATCTCCCGCGCCCAGGGTGAGGCGGATCGTTTCACTGCGCTGGTCGCCGAGTACCGCAAGGCTCCCGAGGTGACTCGCGAGCGTCTGTATCTGGACACCATGCAACAGATGATGAGCAATACCAGCAAGGTGCTGGTGACTGGCGACAAGGGGCAGAACAACCTGCTTTACCTGCCGCTGGACAAGATGATCGACAGCCGTGGTGGTAGCGGTGCTTCCAGCAATGCTGCCGGTGCTGGCGCTGGTGCGGCCGATCTGGGCGCACGGGTAGGCAATAACGTTGGGCAGACCGATTTGCGCACAAGGGAGGGCCGTTGATGAGCAATAAATCACTGGTGACTCTGATCGTAGGCGTTGTGCTGGCGCTGGTCGCCTGGAGCAGCTTCTACATCGTCGCGCAAACCGAGCGAGCGGTACTTCTGCAGTTCGGTCGTATCGTCCAGCCTGACGTGCAGCCTGGCCTGCACGTGAAGATTCCTTACGTCAACCAGGTGCGCAAGTTCGATGCGCGCCTGCTGACGCTGGATACCGTCAACTCGCGCTTCCTGACGCTCGAGAAGAAGGCGCTGATGGTCGATGCCTACGCCAAATGGCGTGTGCTCGATGCCGAGCGTTACTACACCGCAACATCGGGCATGAAGCAGATCGCCGACGAGCGTCTGTCGCGTCGTCTCGAGGCATCGCTGCGTGACCAGTTCGGTAAGCGCACGCTGCACGAGTCGGTGTCCGGCGAGCGTGATGCTCTGATGGCTGACGTGACTGCTTCGCTCAACCGGGCGGCGCAGCGTGAGTTGGGTATCGAAGTGGTGGACGTTCGCGTCAAGGCCATCGACCTGCCCAAGGAAGTCAACCGCAGCGTATTCGATCGTATGAGTTCGGAGCGTGAGCGTGAGGCTCGTGAGCATCGTGCCAAGGGTAAGGAGCTGGCTGAAGGTATTCGTGCCGACGCCGATCGTCAGCAGCGTGTACTGCTCGCTGAAGCCTATCGCCAGGCCGAGGAGCTGCGCGGTGAGGGTGATGCCCAGGCTGCTGCCATCTACTCCAAGGCGTATGGCCAGGATCAGGAGTTCTACTCCTTCTACCGCAGCCTGAACGCCTATCGCGAGAGCTTCTCCGACAAGCGTGACGTGCTGGTGCTGGATCCGAGCAGCGACTTCTTCCGTTATCTGGAAAAGTCCAAGCCTTGATAAGGCTGTAAGTCGCGGGCTACAAGCTGCAGGTCGATGCCATGTGCTCGCCTGTCGCTTGAAGCTTGTGGCTTGAGGCTTTTGGCGTGGTATGATGCGGCAGCCGGGAAAATCCCGGCTTTTTTACGCCTGTGGGAATCATGCGGCACGAACTGAGCGTTACGTTCTGTCTTTCAAGGCTTTTGACCTTGTCCCTTTCCGCGCCCCTGGCGTGGGGGCTTCGTGCAATCAATTCACTGATCGTCTCGATGCCCGTTCCTGGAGCTGACCGGCCTGTTGCCGCGTTCGGCCTTCCATCCGCTCCACTGAAGGCTTGTGCCGCCCGAATCAAGAGGGAAATGGCGAAATGGCGACCGTAGACCGCTGGCTGCTGCCAGATGGGATCGAAGAAGTATTGCCTCCGGAAGCGGCGCGCATCGAAGTTGCGCGTCGTCAGGTGCTGGATCTGTTCCAGCGCTGGGGCTATGAATTCGTGGTAACCCCTCATATCGAATACCTGGAATCGCTGCTGACCGGCGCCGGGCAGGACCTAGATCTGCGCACCTTCAAGGTGACCGATCCGCTGTCCGGCCGGCAGATGGGCTTTCGTGCCGACATCACGCCGCAGGTGGCGCGCATCGACGCGCATACGCTGCGTCGTGAAGGCCCGAGCAGGCTGTGCTATGCCGGTAGCGTGCTGCATGCGCAGCCGCGCGCGCTCACCACATCGCGCAGCCCGATTCAGTTGGGCGCCGAGCTGTATGGCGACGCCAGCCCGGCCAGTGACGTCGAGGTGATCAGCCTGCTGGTCGATACCCTCGAGCTGGCCGAGGTACCGGACGTGCATATGGACCTTGGGCATGTCGGTATCTACCGGGGCCTGGCGCGTGCCGCCGAGTTGTCTGGGGAGGTCGAGCAACAGCTGTTCGACGCCCTGCAGCGCAAGGCCATGGACGAGATCGATGCCTTGACCGACGCGCTGCCGGACGCCTTGCGACGCATGCTGCGTTCGCTCGGCGAGCTGTGCGGCGGGCGTGATGTGCTGGATCTGGCCCAGGCCTGTCTGGTCGAGGCGCCGGACGACGTGCACGCCGCGCTGGATGATTTGCTGGCCATCGCCGATGCCCTGGAGTTGCGCTATCCAGAGCTGCCGCTGTACTTCGATCTGGGTGAGCTGCGTGGCTATCACTATCACACCGGTGTGGTATTCGCCGCGTTCGTGCCGGCCGTCGGCCAGGCGATCGCCCAGGGCGGCCGTTACGACGATATCGGTGCCGACTTCGGTCGCGCCCGTCCGGCAACCGGCTTCTCTACCGACCTGAAGACGCTGGTCACCCTGGGGCGTATGCCGCTCGGCGAAGAGCCGGCTGGCATCTGGGCTCCGGACAGTCATGACGTTTACCTGTGGCAGGCGGTTCGTCGTCTGCGCGCCGACGGTGAGCGCGTGGTGCAGGCATTGCCGGGTCAGGAACTGAGCGAGGCCGAGCAGGCCCGCTGTGATCGCCAACTGTTATTGCGGGACGGTCGCTGGCAAGTGCTGGCGCTGGGCTGAGCGACCGCTGTGGTCGTCTATTCTGAATTACTTTCGCCGGCCGTGACCGGCTCAAGCTTGCGCGAAGAGGACAAGTGTTATGGGTAAGAATGTCGTCGTCCTGGGCACCCAGTGGGGTGATGAGGGCAAAGGCAAGATCGTCGATCTGCTGACCGAGCATGCGGCCGCCGTAGTGCGTTATCAGGGTGGCCACAATGCCGGTCACACCCTGGTGATCGACGGTGAGAAAACCGTGCTGCACCTGATTCCGTCGGGCGTGCTGCGTGAAGGCGTGCAATGCCTGATCGGCAACGGCGTGGTGGTTGCGCCTGACGCTCTGCTGCGCGAGATCAACAAGCTGGAAGAGAAGGGTGTGCCGGTGCGCGAGCGTCTGCGTATCAGCCCGTCCTGCCCGTTGATCCTGTCCTACCATGTTGCCCTGGATCAGGCGCGCGAGAAGGCCCGTGGCGAGCTGAAGATCGGCACCACCGGTCGCGGTATCGGCCCGGCCTACGAAGACAAGGTCGCCCGTCGCGGTCTGCGTATCGGTGACCTGTTCCACCGTGAGCGTTTCGCCGCCAAGCTCGGCGAGTTGCTGGACTACCACAACTTCCAGTTGGTGAATTACTACAAGGAGCCGGCCATCGACTTCCAGACCACTCTCGACGAGTGCATGGAATACGCCGAGCTGCTCAAGCCGATGATGCTCGACGTCACTGCCGAACTGCACAACCTGCGTCGTGCCGGCAAGGACATCATGTTCGAAGGTGCCCAGGGTTCGCTGTTGGATATCGACCACGGTACCTACCCGTACGTGACCAGCTCGAACACCACTGCAGGTGGCATCGCCACCGGTTCCGGCGTTGGCCCGATGTACCTGGATTACATCCTGGGTATCACCAAGGCCTACACCACTCGGGTGGGCTCCGGTCCGTTCCCGACCGAGCTGTTCGACGACGTCGGTGCGTTCCTGGCCAAGCGTGGCCATGAGTTCGGTGCGACCACTGGCCGCGCCCGTCGCTGCGGCTGGTTCGATGCGGTGATCCTGCGTCGTGCCATCGACGTCAACAGCATCTCGGGCCTGTGCCTGACCAAGCTGGACGTGCTCGACGGTCTGGAAACCATCCGCATCTGCGTGGGTTACAAGAACGAGAACGGTGCTGTCATCGACGCCCCGACCGACGCCGACAGCTACATCGGTCTCGAGCCGGTGTACGAAGAGATGCCGGGCTGGAGCGAATCGACCCTGGGCGCCAAGACCCTGGAAGAGTTGCCGGCCAACGCGCGTGCCTACATCAAGCGCGTGGAAGAGTTGGTCGGTGCGCCGATCGACATCATCTCCACCGGGCCGGATCGCAACGAGACCATCGTGCTGCGTCATCCCTTCGCCTGAGCGCTGGCGGCTCCCCCTGGAGTCGTGAGCAGGTAACCGGAACGGGCCGCACTTGTGCGGCCCGTTTTCATTTGACGGGCACTCGTGCTCGGGCGCAATCTGGCAATGTGCCGTCATTCGGCACGCGCTTTGCTTCGTCTTGATCCTACCTTGAAGTTGCCGCTCCTCTGGCGGTCGGAGGATTTGCCCGTGGTCGCTGTTCTGTCCCTGTTTCGCAGCCGTCTGTTGCTGCCCGTATTCATTGCGCTGGGTATCGCGCTGTTCGTTCAGGTGCTGCTGGTGCTGGCGTTGACCCGCAGTACGGTCGATGGCCTGGTCAGTGATCTGGAGCGGCAGTTGGGCAGTGATGCCGGGCGCCTTTCCAGCGAGCTGGAGCAGGCCAATCAAGAGGTTTCTGCCAGCCTGGGTGGTCTTTCGGTTCGTACCCGGGAGAGTCTTTCCGCAGGTCTGTCCAGCCGCCTCGGCGAGGAGCGCGTACAGATGCGCGCCAGCCTGGAGAAGAGCCTGAAGGATTCCGCCAATGATCTGGCGCAATTGCTCGCGGCTGTCGCGCCACGCGCCATGTGGGACTCCGATATTCCGGCGCTCTCCGAATTCGCCCGGCGTGCGCAGCGTAACCCCAATGTGCTTTTCGTCATTTACGACGATGCCGAGGGTAACCATCTGACCCGTTACCTCAACCGCCAGAACGAGCAGGTCAAGGCCATGCTCGAGAAAGGAGCCGGTGAGCGCGCGCTGGACAAGGTCATCGACGCTGCCAAGAGCGATCCTACCGTGTACTTCGTCGAGGCCGGTATCAGCCCTAACGGGGTCGAGATTGGCAAGGTGCTGATGGGCGTGTCCACCTCCGCCATCGATGCCGAGCTGGCCGCTATCGACTCACGCTTCGAGGCGTTGCTTGCCAGCGGCGGTCAGCTGGTTGCCGATAGCCTTGCCGGTGCTTCCACCGATAGTGCCGCCGCGTTGTCGGCGCGCCTGGCTGCCGCGCAACAGGCGGCTCAGGGAATGTCGGCCAATACCAGCGCGGCGGTCGACGCTGCGGCCTCGAATCTGCGCTGGCGCATCGGGCTGGGGCTGGCTGTGGTCGGTCTGGGCGTGCTGCTGGCGTTGGCTGTGGTGCTGGGTCGCCGCGTGGTGGTGCGTCTGCGTACCCTGATCGCCGCGCTCGACGATCTGGCGGCCGGCGAGGGTGATCTGACCCGGCGCATCGAGATCGACAGCCGTGACGAGGTCGGCGAGATGGCGTCGGCGGTCAATCGTTTCGTCGCCAAGCTGCAGCCTATCGTGCGTGAGGCTGGTGAGGTGGCGGTGCGTACGGGGCAGGAAATCAATGCGTTGAGCACGCGAAGCGCCGCGGCTGAATCAGCGGCTAAAAGACAGCGTGACGAGGTGGCGGCCAGCCTCCAGGCGTTGGCTTCGATGGCTGACGAGGCGCAGGCCGAGAGTCGCGCCATGCAGGAGGCCCTGCAACGGGTCGAGGCCATTCGCCAGGCGACCCAGGAGAATGCCAGCATCGCCAATCGTGTCGGCAGCTCCATTGAAGAGCTGGTGCAGCGGGTCGATGCGGGTTCGGCGGTGATCGAACGACTTGCCAAGCAGAGTGAGCAGATCGAGGTGGTGCTGACCGTCATTCGCTCGATTGCCGAGCAGACCAATCTGCTGGCGCTCAATGCTGCCATCGAGGCGGCGCGGGCGGGGGAGAGCGGTCGTGGTTTTGCCGTGGTCGCCGATGAGGTGCGGGCGTTGGCTAGCAAGACCCAGCAGTCGACCGGCGATATCCAGTCGCACATCGTTGCCCTGCAGCAGGGCGCCCGTGAGGCGGTCGGCGCGATCGGTCAGGCTGGTCAGCAGGCTGACCAGGGGCTGGCGGCGCTGCGCGAGAGCGCGCGCATCCAGCAGGCGGTACAGCGTTCGGTGGAGGATGTGCATGGCGCCATCAATGCCGCTACACAGGCGGCCGCTCATCAGGCCGAAGGCGCCGATGCGGTGCGAGGGCGGGTCGAGGTGATTCATTCCGAGGCTCAGCGTGCTGCCGAGGCGGTGGCAGCGACGGCCAATAGCGGCCGCGTGCTCGATGGCTTGGCAGGGCAGTTGAAGGCCAGTCTCGGTCAATTCAAGGTCTGAAAGCGCGGCAAGCCATAAGCTTCAAGTGGAAGCAGAGGCTGGCCGTGAGGCTGCAAGGGGCGCTGTATGCCAGCTTGCAGCCTTTCTGCAGGCAATAAAAAACCGAGCCATTGGCTCGGTTTTTTTGAATTTGGTGCCCAGGAGAAGACTCGAACTTCCACGACCTTGCGGTCACTGATACCTGAAACCAGCGCGTCTACCAATTCCG